>CAZVEE010000024.1:0-43836 GCA_964625525.1 uncultured Alphaproteobacteria bacterium
GTGTCGTCCCCGGCGCCGCCATTGAGTTGGTCGATGCCGCGTTCGCCTTCCAGCAGGTCGTTGCCCGCGTCACCGAACAGGATGTCGCCGCCATCTTCGCCTTGAAGTTCGTCGTCTCCGTCGCCGCCGCGTAAGGTATCCGAGCCGTTGCCGCCGCGGATTTCGTCAATGCCGGCGCCGCCATCGATCATGTCATCGCCGTCTTCGCCACGCACCCGGTCATCACCGGCGCCGGCCAGAATGGTGTCATCGCCAAGGCCGCCGCGCACGCGGTCATCACCGCCCGCGGAGACGATGGTGTCATTGCCTTCTTCGCCGCGGATCTTATCGCGATCATCTCCAGTGGTCAGCGAGTCGTCGCCGGCACCGCCTTTCACAGTGTTGCGGCCGCCACCGGCGTCGAGAATGTCATCGCCGTCCTCGCCGTCGAATTTGTCCTTATCCGCACCACCCAGGGCGATGTCGTCGCCGGCCCCGCCTTTGAATTTGTTTTTGCCGCCAAGGCCTGCAAAGGCATCATCGGCGGCCGTGCCTTTGAATTTGTCCTTCCCGTTCGTGCCTTGAACCGTGATGTCGCCAGGCGCGTCATCATCGGTGATACCGCCATCTGCCGTGGCGGTGTTGATGCCGATCAGGCCTGCCGACGCGGTGGCATTGGACAGCGTCAGGGTGAACTCTTCGTCCAGCTCATCATTCAGATCGCCTTGGACTGGAATGATGATGGTTTTTTCCGTCTCACCAGCCGCGAAAACGACTTCACCGGAGGGCAGGGAGGCGCCGAAAAAATCATCCTGAGTCGCCGGATTAGCACCGGATCCGGTGACGGCGTAGAAGACGCTTGCGGATACATTGGTCGCGCCGCTGCGGGTCACGGTGAAGATCAGATTCGCCGGGCCGCCATCGCCTTCGGCCACAAAGCCGCCGCCGGTCAAATCCAGAATGCCGTCTTCGCCATTGATGGTGAGGTTGACTTGGGACAGGTCCAGATTGCCGAAGCTGTCGCGAATGCCGTAAGCGAAGCTGTCCTGTGTGCTCTGGCCCACGGTCAGGTCGGCAAAGGCCCCATTCGGATCATAGGTGAACGTCCCGTCCGCCTGAACGGTCACGATGGCGCCGGACGCCAGGGTGACCGCCTGGTCAACCAGCGAGAAATTATTCTCAACACTGATAACAGAGAGCGCATCGCCGTCCGGATCCGTGTCGGCGCCATTGCCATTGTCGTCGAACACGGAGCCGGTGATGACCGAGTCCTCGTCACTGTCGAACACGTCGATGACGGCGACCGGCGGATTGTTCGGGTCGTCATTGGTGACGGTGGTGGTGACTGTCCGGCTTAGGACGGACGCTGCCGTCACGGTGCCCAACGGATCCAGGGTCAGCGTGATGGACTCTGTCGGTTCGAATGCCGTGTCGCCCAATACCTGGAAGGAAATGGTGGCGGTGTCCTCGCCCACATCGAAAAACACCGTGCCATTGAGCGGCAGGGTGTTGGTGATGTCGTCCTCGCCCAGCTCATTCTCGCCGGAGCCATCAATAATGTAAGGCACCGAGAGGAAGCCGGAGAGATCGCCGGTGCGCACCACCGTATAGGTCACAGTTTGCGTGCCTGCGTCCCCTTCGACCAAGGTGCGCGCGCCGCTGACGGTGACGGTGGACGTCGCGAACGGGTCGAACACCACACCATCGCGCACTTCATAGCGCCACAGACCGGCTTCGCCGGAATTCCCCGGGTTCTCCGCGAACCCATCAATGGCGGCCGAAGAGCCAGAGCCTGGGAACTGAACCTCCAGGTCGCTGGCATCACCGCCGGTGCTCAGGCCGAACACGGCCGGTTGGGTGCCAAAGCCCGCTTCTTCGCCGGACCAGCGGATATTCTCGAAGCGGAATTCGATATCGAAATCGCCGTTGGACCGGCCCGGTTCGCCGGACTGGTCGATAAGGCGGATTTGGAAGGCGTTGAGGAATTCATCCGTCCCGCCCGGATACCCCACATCGTTCCAGGTGGCGGTGAAGATGCCCGCCACCGTATCCACATCGTAGTGAATGAGGTTTTCGCCGGTGGAGTTGCCGCCTTCGGTGATGCGGCCCCGCTCCACCGTGGTGTCGATATCGCTGAAAAGCGCCGCGATCACGGGGACGTCGCCAAAAGCCGCTAGGTTTCCGGCCGTCTGCACCGTGGGTTGGGCATCGGAAAAGGCCAGATACCCGTTCGTGCTGACCTGCAGCGACGTGTAAGTGTCCGTGCCGAATGTCAGGCCGTTGGCGAACACGCCACTCAGATCGATAAGGCCGGAGAAGACGTTGTTGCCGCGTTCCAGGGTGACCTCGCCGAAGCCTTGCGTGCCTCCGAGATCATTAATCAAATCCGCCATACTGCTGTTCCTTCAACCCGCGCCAGGTTCCGTACAGGAACGCCAGCGACCGCCTTCCGGTGCCATTGTGGCCGACCGGTGCTTACCCCGCGCGCACTCTTGCCCCTGCCCGTGACCCCAATGTGGCGCGTTGTCGTGTCATTTGGGGGGACATCGTCGTGCGTGACGCTGATCGGTCCGTCATCCCATTGTGTCGTGATGGCGGACGTGCAAGGGGCGGACCATCCCAGGGGCTAGGCCATCGCCCCTCCGACAGAGGTGACATCCCAATTGGGCAAAGGCTGTCGCAACCGTCATGACACCCCGGCTGGCTTACCGCGTATGGTTAAGCTGACATGGATTTTGCAGCCTTCGAGATACGCCTCATGGGGAGGGACCAGGCGCGGGATCTCTACCCCTAGGAGGAGACCGATCTCCGATAATCCTCCCGACGGGGTTGAACACGATAGTAAATCTGTGTGTAGTGTAGTGACGTCCTTCGTATCGCTTTGAGACACCGACCAGAATTCGGGCAAGCGTGCGGGGGGCAAGGTGGGGTGTCATGAGCGAGAGTGGTGGGCCAAGGCTCGACCGGTCCGGTGAAGCCGTTCAATCGGACATCGCGCGGCGCGATGGCGTGAGCGGTTGGCGCGTGAGTGCGCGCCGCACGCGGTCGCTATATCGCTGGCGCTGGGTGGCTGATGTCCTGGCCTGCGCGGCCAGCGGAGCCTTGAGCGAACTGCTTTATCACGCGTTAGTCTATGACATGCTGGGCCAGCCCGGGCGCGGACTGGTGTTCGGTGCGGCGACTGGGCTGATGACCGTGCTCCTGATGGCGTTGCGCGGTGGGTACGCGGCGGGCGTGCCGCTGGTCCAAGAGCGGGTCATGTTGGCCAAGTCCTGGGCCTGGGTTGTGCTCTCGACGCTGGTGCTGGCCTTCTTGGTCAAAGTCAGTGAAGACCTGGCACGCGGCGTGACCCTGGTGCACGCCGTGCTGGGCTGCGCTGGGTTGTTTGCCGTGCGGGCGGGGCTCGTGCGCCTCGGGGCTGTGGCGAGCACCGCGGCGGCGGGTGTGCGCACCATCGTGGTGGGCCCGCTCGACGGGTTAAATGATGACGCTCTGCCTGAAGGGTTGCGCAGCGAGGATATGCGCATCATCGGCGCGTTCGAGGATGTCTCGATCCTGGAGCCGGGCGCCCATACGGGGGAGGCCGCCAGCGAGGCGGAGCGGTTCCAACGGCTCATGTTGTCGGGCGGTGCCCAGCAGGTGATTGTGACAGTGCCCTGGACCGATCCAGGCCGCCTGCATGGCCTGATGGCCCATCTGGCGACGTTCGGTGTTCCGGTGCGCGTGTGTCTGGGCCCGGTCCCCTTTGTCCCGACCAATGCCCATTTCGAGGTGCGTGACGGTTGGGCCATGGTGGAGGCCCAAAACGGTCCCAGCGGTTTGAGCACGCAACTGAAACGGGGCGTGGATTACGTCGGCGCGGGGCTGGGCCTCTTGCTGTGCGCCCCGCTCTTGGCGCTTGTCGCCGTGGCCATTAGGGTGGAAACGCCGGGCCCGGTCTTCTTTCGCCAGCGCCGCCACGGCCGTGATCATCAAGTCTTCTGGATCTATAAGTTCCGCTCCATGACCGTTCTGGAGGACGGCTTGGTGATCCCGCAGGCCAAGCGCAATGACCGTCGGGTGACGCGGGTCGGGCGATTTTTGCGGCGCACGAGCCTCGATGAGCTGCCCCAATTGATCAATGTCTTGCGCGGGGAAATGTCTTTGGTGGGGCCGCGCCCCCATGCGCTTGCGCACAATCACTATTACGCCTCCCGCGTCCCGCGCTATGCGGAACGTCACCGGGTGTTGCCCGGCATCACGGGCTGGGCCCAGGTCAACGGTTTTCGCGGGGAAACGCGCAGCGATGCGGACATGGCCGAACGGGTGCGCCATGACCTGTGGTATGTGGCCCACCGGTCCCTTCTGCTGGATATACGCATCCTTCTGAAAACCGTGGTGGCGGTGGTCTTCAGCCGCAACGCTTACTGACCCGCGGTTGCCGCTCGGGAGGCGAAAGACGCTCTACAGCGCCTCCGGTTTGGAGTATCGTCACGCCCTAGAGGGCCTTGACGACGCGGGAGCGACCAATGCGGCACTGGCACATAATCGTGGCGATGACGGTGATGCTCACCGGGATGAGCCTGGGCGGCTGTGCGTCCCTGGTCACACCGACCGTGCGCGCCGAGCCCGAGGCGCTGCGCTCAGGCGCTTACGAACTCGATCAGTCGCATGCAGCATTGCTGTTCAAGATCGACCATCTGGGATTCTCCAAATATATCGGCCGCTTTAACAGCTTCGATGCGAGCCTCGATTTCGACGCCGATGCGGTGGAGGCCGCCCAGCTGGACGTGATCATCGAGACCGCCAGCCTGGACGTGAACAATCCGCCTTTCGAGGAAGAGCTGCGCGGAGCCGACTGGTTCAACGCCGACACCTTTCCCCAGGCGATATTCCGCTCCACCGGTGTTGTGAAAACCGGAGAGACCACCGGCACCGTGACCGGCGATCTGACACTGCTCGGCGTCACCCGTCCGGTGACCCTGGATGTGACGTTTAATGGTGGAGCCAGCAACCTGATCTCCGGGCGTTATACGGTCGGGTTCGAAGCCCATGGCACTTTCAACCGCTCCGATTTTGGGATGGACCGCCTGGCGCCTGCGATCGGAGAGACGGTAGAGCTGGAAATCCACGCGGAGTTTCTGCGCCAATAATGCTGCGCCACTAATCAGGCGTTGCAGGACCTGCACGGATCCAGCGAGTCAGGCGATAGGATCATCGCCCCCACACACCCCCGCGTGTGGCCCCTGAGGACATCATCATGAGCCAAACCCAGCCCTCCGCAGAGCGGGTCAGCGACGCCCTGGTCATTTTCGGTGGTACCGGGGATCTGGCGCTGCGGATGCTTTATCCCGCGTTGTACTATCTGCATCTGGATAAGTTCCTGCCCGAGGCCTTCCGCATCATTGGCGTCGCGCGCGGCGAAATGGCCAGCGATGCGTTCATCGCCGAGGTGGAAACCGCCGTGCGCCGCCATGCGGGCAACACGTTCGATGAGGCGGCCTGGACCGCGTTCCGTCAGCGCCTGGATTACGCCCGTGCTGACGCCACCGATGGCGCGTCCTTCAAGGCGTTGACTGGGAAACTCGCCGGCGCCTCGGACGTGCTGTTTTATCTCTCCACCTCGCCAAGCCTTTATGGCGCCATCTGCACGCACCTTCAGGCTGCGGGACTGGCGACTGGGGGCAATCGGGTGATGGTGGAAAAGCCGCTGGGGCGGGACCTTGCCTCATGTCGCGCCATCAATGATGCGCTGACGGCCGTGTTCCCAGAGCACCGGGTGCTGCGGGTTGACCACTATCTGGGCAAGGAAACTGTCCAGAATCTGATCGCCCTGCGGTTCGCCAACCGCCTGTTCGAGCCGCTCTGGAACAGCGTGCACATTGATTATGTGCAGATCACCGTGGCCGAGACGGTCGGTGTGGAGGGGCGTTGGGCCTACTACAACGACTATGGCGCGCTGCGCGACATGGTGCAGAACCATTTGCTCCAGCTCTTGTGCCTTGTGGCCATGGAGCCGCCGCAGACGGTGGACGGCGAGCTTTTGCGCAACGAGAAGATTAAGATCTTGCGGTCCCTGCGCCCACTGTCTGGGCGCGACTTGGAAAGCCGTACCGTGCGCGGTCAATACGCGCCCGGCATTGTCGGTGGCGAGACTGTGCACGGGTATACGGAAGAACAGGACGGCGCGACCAGCGGAACCGAGACCTTCACCGCCATCCGCGCCGATATCGACAACTGGCGCTGGGCCGGCACACCGTTTTACCTGCGCACGGGTAAGCGCATGGCGGAACGCCGGTCTGAAATCGTCATTCAGTTCCGGGACATTCCGCACTGTGCCTTTGCCTGCGGCGATATCATGGCCAACCGTCTTGTCATCACGCTGCAGCCTAAGGAGGAAATCTCCATGCTGATGATGAATAAGATGCCGGGGATCAGCGAGGGCCCCATGAGCCTGCGTCGCCTGCCACTGAGCCTGAGCCTGAGCGAGGCATTCAAATCAGAGCGCCCGCGCCAGCGCATTGCCTATGAGCGCCTGCTGGTGGATGCCATGCATGGCAATACGCACCACTTTGTACACCGCGACGAGACGGAAGCGGCCTGGACCTGGGTCGATGGCATTTTGGAAGGGTGGGACCGCATGGGGCACGCCCTGCAACCTTATGCCGCCGGAAGCTGGGGGCCTTCGGGCGCCATGGCGCTGGTGGAACGTAATGGGCATCATTGGAATGAATAATACAGCGACGACGGATCAAGTGGTGCGAGCGCCCGATTTTGCGAGCTTTACCTCGCGGGCGGCGATGGTTGCCTGGGCGGCCGGTCGAGCCGAGGCGGCCTTGCGCGAGGCGCTGGCCACAAGGGGGCGAGCGAGCTTGGTGGTGCCCGGCGGGCGCACGCCGGTGCCCGCGTTCGAGGCCCTGTCTCATGCCACGTTGGCCTGGGACAAAGTGAGTGTAACGCTCACGGATGAGCGCTGGACAGAGCCGGGAGGCCCTGATGCCAATGAGACCCTGGTGCGCGATCATCTCATGGACGATCACGCGGCAAGCTTGAGCTTCGTGCCCCTGCGCCAGCAGGGTGCCACGCCGGCCGAAGCGCTGCCGGCGGTAGAAGCGGCGCTCGCGGCCATGCCGCGCCCCTTCGATCTCGTTTGGCTGGGCATGGGAACCGACGGGCACATCGCGTCACTCTTTCCCCATGCGGACGGGGTGGCGGCAGCGCTGGATCTCGATGCGTCGGCCCTCGCCTGTGCCATCACGCCGGATCCGTTACCTGAAAATGCGCCCTATCCGCGCCTCAGTCTGACGCGCCGTGCCCTGCTTGATGCCCGCGCCATTCTGCTCATGGTCACGGGCGAGGACAAACGCGCCATGCTCACCCGCGCCCAGGATGGCCAGGAAGACATGGTGTCCCTGCCGGTGCGGGCGGTGCTTGATGATGTGACGATCCCGGTGACGATCTGCTGGGCTCCCTAACGCGCCTTTCATCAAAGGAGACTGCTCAATGCACGCCGTTGTCGCAGCTGTCACCGAACGGATCATCGCGCGCAGCCGGGACGCCCGGGCGCGCTACCTGGACGATATGGCCGCCGCCCGTGATCGCGGTACGTCCCGAGGGCAGTTGTCCTGCGGCAATCTTGCCCATGGTTTCGCGGCCGCGCCCGCGGGCGATAAGCTCCGCTTGCGGACCGAGCAGGCAGCGAATATCGGTATCATTACAGCCTACAATGATATGCTGTCCGCGCACCAGCCGCTTGGCCCTTATCCCGACCTCATCAAGGAGGCGGCACGCACCGTGGGCGCCACCGCGCAGATCGCCGGTGGGGTGCCGGCCATGTGCGACGGGGTCACTCAAGGCCAGCCGGGCATGGAACTATCCCTGTTCAGCCGCGATGTGATTGCCATGGCAACGGCGGTCTCGCTCAGTCACAACATGTTCGATGCTGCGCTTTGCCTCGGGGTGTGCGACAAGATTGTACCGGGACTGATGATCGGAGCCTTGCGCTTTGGGCACTTGCCGGTTTTGTTCGTGCCAGCCGGTCCCATGCCCAGCGGTTTGCCCAACAAGGAGAAGGCGCGGATCCGCGCGCTGTTCGCCGAGGGCAAAGTGGGGCGCGATGACTTGCTGGAAGCGGAATCTCAGTCTTATCACTCCCCGGGGACCTGCACTTTCTACGGCACCGCCAATTCCAATCAAATGTTGATGGAGGTGATGGGTGTGCATCTACCGGGGACGGCCTTTGTCAATCCGGGTACCCCATTACGTGACGCCTTGACCCGCGCCGCGGCGACCCATGTGGCGAGCCTGACCGAGACGGGCAATGCCTATCGTCCGCTGGCGCATGTGATCGACGAGAAAGCAGTGGTCAACGGCATTGTGGGCCTCTTGGCCACGGGCGGGTCCACCAATCATACACTGCATCTGCCCGCCATGGCGCGTGCCGCCGGGGTGGTGATCACCTGGGAAGACTTTGAGGAATTGTCGCGGGTGGTGCCGCTGATGACCCGCATCTACCCGAACGGCTCGGCCGACGTGAACCATTTCCACGCCGCTGGCGGTATGGGCTTTCTGGTGCGTGAGTTGCTCGCTGCGGGGCTGCTGCATGACGATGTGGAAACCGTTATGGGGCGCGGTTTGCATCGCTATGCCCAAGAGCCATATCTGCAGGACGGCGCGCTCACATGGCGTGATGCGCCAGAGAAGTCTCAGGATACAGATATTCTGCGCGGTGCGCAGGATCCTTTTGATCGGGAAGGGGGCGTGCGCCTGCTGACCGGCGGTCTGGGTCAGGCGATAATCAAGGTTTCGGCCGTGGCCGCCGAGCACCGGGTGATTGAGGCTCCTGCCGCCGTGTTCACCAGCCAGGAAGACTTCTTGACGGCCTTCAAGGAGGGTCGTCTCGACCGGGATCATATCGCTGTCGTGGTCTATCAAGGGCCGAAAGCCAATGGTATGCCCGAACTGCACAAGCTGTCTCCGTCGCTCAGCGTGCTGCAGGACCGCGGCTTCAAGGTGGCGCTTGTTACGGATGGCCGCATGTCTGGTGCTTCTGGCAAGACCCCTGCGGCAATCCATGTGACCCCGGAAGCGGCCGATGGTGGCTTACTTGCCCGCCTGCGCGATGGAGACATCCTGCGCGTTGATGCCGAAGCGCGCACCCTCACCGTGCTGACGGATGAGGTGACGATTGTAGCCCGCGAGCCGCTACCCCTGCCGGTGGAAACGCCCGGCTGGGGCCGCGAACTCTTCGCGTCCATGCGGGCGGCCGTGTCAAAACCGAATGAAGGAGCCAGCGTCTTTTTCTGACGCTTGCTCACAAGGGGGCATCGGCATCGTTCAGCCGGTTCCTAATTCCTGCTGTAGCCAGCTGCGATGCGCCGGCAGCCGCGTGCGTGCCGCCTCCACGACCTTGGCCACATGGGGCGGCACGGGCAAGGGCGGGCGACCGGACCCGTCAGTGCCGAGGAAATTCATTCCGTACAGGATGTATTCATAGCTTTGATAGGAAAAGAGCCGGAAATGGTCGTCGAAGTCTGATTGAGATGGCGGCTTCAGCGCCCAAAAGGACAGCTTGTCTCTCAGCCGCTCGGTCACCCGCTCCGCCTTGCGCACTTCACGCCAGAACGGCGTGTCCTGGCGGCGCGTCAGGCAGTAATGCAAGTTCACAAAGTCCAGGATCTCTTCATAGCGATTGGCCAGGATGGTGTTAAACCGCCGCGCCAGGGGGACCATGACACCGTGATGGGGAAACAGCTCGCACAGGGTGACAGCGGCGAATTCACTCAGATACAGCCCGGTGGACTCCAGCGGTTCGATAAACCCGGACGCCAGGCCAATGGATACGCAATTCGCGGTCCACGCAGCAGTGCGCCGACCCACCCGAAAGCGCAGCGCCCGCGCCGGCAGACCCTGCGCATGAGCGCCCTCTAGCGCGCGCAATTCCGCCTCCGCACTGTCCGCATCAAGAAACTGGCTTGCATACACATAGCCAAGCCCGCGTCGGTTTTGCAGACCAATATCCCAGCACCATCCCGCCGATAGCGCCCGCGCCGTGGTGAAGGGCCGGATCACGCCCGGATCGTGCACATCATAAGGCACGCGCATGGCAATGGCGCTGTCGCACAGGAGCCAGGGGCTGTAATCGGTGAACCCTGCCCCCAACGCCTTCTCGATCAACAGCCCTGCAAATCCCGTACAATCCACGAACAAATCCGCATCAAGGCGCAGGCCGCCCGCCGTCTGCACGGCGGCGATGTGGCCCGTCTCGGTCATTTCTACATCTGTGACGTCGTCTTGGTAATGGGTGACGCCGCGCGCGGTCGCATGGGCACACAGATAATCGGCGAAACGCTCCGCATCCATGTGATAGGCGTAAGGCAAAGGTGATCCGAAATCCTTCGTACCCGGCATGCGTGGCGCCAGACCTGCGTCGCACAAAAAGGGTTGTGTCGAGACGGTTTTGGCAAAGGGCGTGCGGCGGTCACTGGCCATCCATGTGGCGCCCGCCCGGTCCACCGGGCCGCCGCTGCGCCGGTCAAAGGGGTGATAGTAGTGTTCGTCGCCCCCATCGAGCCAACCGTCAAAGCGGATGGCTTGCTTGAAGGTGGCATCGGTGGCGCGCATGAACGCCCGCTCGTCAAGGCCGATGGTTTGCAGGACATGGCGGATGGTCGGCACGGTCGCTTCGCCCACGCCAATGCGCCCGATGCGGGGTGATTCGACCACCGCGATGGTGACGCTGTCAGGGCCGCCCGTATTCAAGACCGCATTCATATAGGCCGCGGTGATCCACCCGGCCGAGCCGCCACCGACCACCAAAACGCGTTTCACAGGCGTGTTCATGCTGAGATCTCCTCAAGGGGGCGCACCGATGTCAAGCGATTGCGCGGTGCGGGCGTCTTCAGGTTATACTGACCGACAGGTCGGAACGAGAATTGATCGGGAACCGGATGAAGAAGCGGGAAAGGCCGGAGGACGAAACGGCGCCGGTGCGTCTTGAGGATCTGGCGGAGCAGGCGGGGGTGTCCATCGCCACGGTCTCGCGGGCGCTGAACGGATCCGACCTGGTGAATGAAAGCACCAAACAACGGATTCAGGCCTTGGCGGAGCGGCACAATTATGTGCTGCGTAAGCGGACGCCGGCAGCCGAGCGCACGCGCACCCGCACCATTGCCTTGTTGATCCCGCCACCGTTGGGGCGCCAGGGGCGCATGTCCGAGCCCTTTTATCTGGACTTGATCGGGGGGATTGGAGATGCGGCGAAGGAACGCGGCTGTGACATTCTGATCTCCCATTTGAGCCCGGATTCGAGCGACACGCTCGCTCTGGCCATCAAGGCAGTGGCGGCGGCTGACGGCATGGTATTCCTGGGCCAGAGCGTTTTGCATGAGGCGTTCAACGCACTGGCGCGCGATGGCGGGCGGTTCGTGGTCTGGGGCGCCAAACTGCCAGGGCAAAGCTATTGTTCCGTAGGCAGTGATAATCCGCGTGGGGGGTACCGCGCCACGTCGCATCTGATCCGCCTGAACCGGCGCTGTATTGCCTTTGTCGGTGATGTAGAGGCGCCGGAAGTCATGCAACGCTATGATGGGTATCGTCAGGCCCTGGCCGATGCGGGGCTTGATTTTGAGCCCGGTTTGTTGCGCCGCGCGGCGTTTTACCCGGAAGCGGCCGGCGAGAGCATGGACTCTCTGATCGACGGACAAGCGCCAGTGGACGCGGTGTTTGCCGCCAGTGATCTGATCGCGATCGGCGCCATTCGCGCCTTGAACCGGCGCGGTATTCGCGTGCCGGAGGATGTGGCCGTGGTAGGGTATGACGATATTCAGGTGGCGGCTTATGCCCATCCCGCCCTCACCACCGTGCGCCAGGATGTGGAGAAGGCGGGGCGCCTGATTGTCGGTCGGATCCTGCGCCTGCTCAACGGTGAAAAGGTAACGTCGGAGCGTCTGCCCACGGAACTTGTGGTGCGCGAGTCCTGTGGCGCATGACTGCGCCGATCTGGTCAGGCGCCCGTCCATTCCGCCAGATATCCGCCATAGCCGGGCAAGGGCGCACCGGGTGCGATCGTGGCGCTATCCTGTGTGCTCATGATCAAGCGCCACTGATCGGCTTGCGCCACCGGGCAGGGCTGGGGGTCGGGAGATGGGTTCACCGCGCAGAGCAGGCGCTCCCGCGGGCCCTCCCGTTCAAAAAGGATCACCGGCTCGGCGGCCTCCAGGAAGCGGATCGTCCCAAGGCGTAATGCCACATAGCGGTGACGCAGATCCGTCAGCATGCGCAGGAAATTCAAAACCGACTCTGGCGTGCGGTGTTGCTGGTCGACGGCCCGGGGCGGATGGGCTGCGTCCATGGGCAGCCAGGGGGTACCGTCCGTGAACCCCGCATGGGGCGCGTCGGCGTGCCAGGGCATAGGCGTGCGCGCACCGTCACGCCCAAGGGTTTCTGGCCAATTGGCGATGGCTTCGGGATCGACCAGATGATCGAAGGGGACATGGGCCTGGGGCAGGCCCAGTTCCTCGCCCTGATACAGAAACACGTTGCCGCGCATGGCCATAAGCAGCATGAGCAGCACTTTCGCCTGATCCGACCCGTAAGGGGGCGTGCCCCAGCGGCTCAAGGCGCGCGGCGCGTCATGATTGCTAAAGGCCCAGGACGGCCACCCCGTTTCGGCGTCATCGGGCCAGACCTCATGCGCCTCGCGCACGAGAGCTTGTGACAGGGTGTCTGCATACAGAAAGGTAAAGCTATAGGCTGTGTTGAGGCGCTTTTCGCCGTGGGTAAAAGCTTTCATCTCTTTCAGGGCGCCATCGCCGCCCACTTCCGCCACGGTAAAGCGATCTTTATAGGAATCAGTAAGTGCACGCACGCGCTCCAGGAACAGGGGAATGTCCTGGTGGGATTGATTGTAGAGATGATCCTGAAAGTCAAAGGGCCGTTTGCGTTCTTTGCCCACCAATGGCGGATTATCGCGCAGAGCCGGATCATGCATGGCGAAATTGATGGCATCAAGACGGAAGCCGTCCACGCCCCGGTCGAGCCAGAAGCGCGCGCAGGCGAGCAATGCATCCTGCACCGCCGGATTGTGCACGTTCAGGTCCGGCTGGCTGGGCAAGAAGTTATGCAGATAATACTGGCGCCGCCGCGCATCCCAGGTCCAGCACGGACCCATGAACACAGATTGCCAGTTGCTGGGCGGGCTGCCGTCGGGCCGGGCATCGGCCCAAACATACCAGTCCGCTTTCGGATTATCTCGCGAGGCGCGGCTTTCCTGGAACCAAGTATGATCCTCGGACGTGTGCGACAGCACCTGGTCGATGATCACCTTAAGCCCCAGGCCGTGGGCGCGGGTCATCAGCGCATCAAAATCCGCCAAAGTACCGAAAATCGGATCCACGTCGCAGTAATCCGCCACGTCATAGCCGAAATCCCGCATGGGCGATTTGAAAAAGGGGGACAGCCAGATGGCATCCACCCCCAGTGACGCCACATAGTCGAGTTTTGCCGTGATCCCGGGCAGGTCGCCGATGCCGTCACCATTGCTGTCGGCGAAGCTGCGCGGATAGATTTGGTAGATGACGGCGCCCTTCCACCACTCCCGTGTACTCATCGTCTGCATCTCACTGTCGCTGGCCGTGTTTGCCCCGCAGCGCTTATGCGCTGTGGGACCCCTCGCGTAAAGGGGCGTGTTCAGGGCCGCGCGCGGCACACAATGAGGTCGAGCGCCGGCACCGCGACCCGCACACTGCCCGTGGCGGTGCTGGTGGCGGCGCAGCGGCCGAGCACACTGTCCCAGACGCGCGACGCTGGCTCCACTTCCACTGCGCTGTCAACGGGGGCGCGACTGGTGTTCAAGGCGACGAGCACTTCTGTGCCGGTTTCCGGATCCAGGCGGGAAAAGGCGAAGAGCCCCGGCGCTTGCGAGTCGCCGCGCACCATGATGAGGCCCCGCCGCAAAACCGGCTCGGCGTGAAGGATGCCGGTCATCCGGGCAATTGCCTGGTAGAGCGGATGCTCCGTGTCGAAATTCACCTCGGCTGTGGTCGCGTCGGTGCCCACCAGGTCATTGTCATTGTAGACCGCAACCTGAGAGGGGAACATGTTTTCCCGGGCGTCCTGGTCGTGACCGTCGCCGGCGAACCCCTGTTCAGAGCCAGAATAGATGACGGGCACGCCGCGGGCGAAAATCATCAGCCCATGGGCAAGACGGACCCGCGCCAGTACCTCGCGATCGTCGAGGTCGGGATTATCCCGGCGCACAAAGTGCGCAAAGCGGCCCATATCGTGATTGCCGAGAAAGGTGGGCAGGCGCTGTGCCGTCTGCGCCCCGCCACGATAGACAGCGTCGGCCTTGAACAGGCGCGTGAGCCGATCGGTTCCCGCGCCTTGTGAGATGACCTCGGTCACTGTGGACTGGAACGCAAAATCGAGCACGGTAGGAAATCCATCCACATGGGTGAAGCGTGCCAGCGTCGCCGGGTCAGGGTCATACACCTCACCGAAAACATAGAAGTTCGGAATACCTTCCGCACGCGCATGGTCCAGCATGGCGGGCACGAAAGCCCGCCAGAAGGCAGGGTTTACATGCCTTGCGGTGTCGATCCGAAAGCCATCCACTCGCAATTCGGTGATCCAATCCTTGTAGATCTCAATGAAGCCATCACGCACCTGTGGGTGCGCGGTGAACAGATCATCAAGACCGAAGAAGTCTCCGTAAAGAGAGTTTTCCCCCTTGAAGGTCGTCTCGCCGCGATTGTGATAATAGCGCAGCTCATTCAACCAGACCGGCACTTTGATGTCCTGTTCCGCCTCCGGCACAAAGGGTGTGTAGGCATAATCAGACCGGGTCAAGCGGTCGAAATTGGCCTGGGTCTGATGGGGCGAACGATCGCCCAGAAAGCCTTCATTGATGGGCTCGCCATCAGCGGCTCCACGGGTCCAATACGGATAGTGTGCCTTGTCGCGGTAGATGCAGGCCTGAAAGGGGCCTTCCCGATCGGGGCCGTCATAGGCGGGATCGTGACATTCGCGGTATTGGATCACATCCGCCGTATGGTTGGTGATGATATCCATAAAGACTTTCATATTGCGCGCATGCGCCGCCTCGACAAAGGCACGCAGTTCGTCTCGGCTGCCAAAGTGGGGGTCTACGGCCGTGAAATCGGTGATCCAATAGCCGTGATAGGCGGCGGAATGGCCGCCCGGATGCGGCTGCACGGGCTTGTTTTTGTATACTGGTGCGAGCCAGATGGCCGTGGCCCCAAGCCCGGCAATGTAATCCAGCCGCGCTGTCAATCCGGCCAGATCGCCGCCGTGATAAAAGGCCTTGTCCGTCGGATCAAAGCCATGGTCGATCCGTGTGCCCTCAATACCGCCGCGATCATTGGACGGGTCGCCATTTTCAAACCGGTCGGGCAGCAGAAAATAGATGACATCATCTTCCACGGGACGGGTCTGATAGGGCTCGGCCGCGTGCACCGGCGCGGCGGCCAGAACCGGCTCTGGTGAAATCAGGGCCAGCAGCAAGGCGACAATGGAAACACAACGCAGCAGCATCAGGCTCTCCCTTATCGGAACGCGACGACGATGACGGTGGTGAGCAGCAGCAACACCAGGGCATGCACCCGGTAATTCAGGAAGAGCGAGCGCCCGGCGAGCGCGCGGCTCTCCTGCGCATAATCCGCCGGGGTCCAGATATAGGCGTCCACATCCCGGTCCGCTGGGCTCGGCCAGATGAGGCTGGCCCCTACCAGCAACGCCGCGGCAATCACAAACAGGATCGGCGCCACATAGAGGAAGTGGATAGGGGGCCGGCCGTCTGGACCGAGCCACAATACTTCATTCAGCCCAAAGAGCAGGACCGCCAGCAAGGTGGTGGTTACCAGCGACAGCATCGCGCCGCCCGCGCTGGCCCCCCGCCAGAAACTGCCGATCACGAACAATGCCACGATCTGTGGCGCCGCGTAGGACAGGATCTTTTGCAGATAGCGGAAGACGGAGTCGAAATGCTGAATTTGCGGCGCCCACAGAATCGCCAGCACGAGCACGACCAGCGTGGTCATGCGCCCGATAAACACCATCTGGCTTTGGGTCAGGCGCGGATTGATCAAGCGGGCGAAATCCATGGTCACCAGGGTTGCCGCTGAGTTCATGGTGGAATCCACTTGCGACATCATGGCGGCCAGGAACCCCACCAGCACCAGGCCCAGAAGGCCCACCGGCAGCAGTTCAAACACGAGGGTCGGATACACAAGGTCCCCGCGCTCCAGATCCGGGAACAGAATGATCGCCAAGGTCCCCGGCATCACCATGATGAACAGGGTCGGAAGCTTCAGAAAGCCGGCGAAAATCGCGCCCCAGCGGCCATGTTCCGTGGATTTTGCGCTTAACAGGCGCTGCACCATGTACTGGTTCGTGCACCAATAGTAAAAGCCCAAGAGCGGCGCGCCCAATAACATGCCCAGCCACGGCATGGCCGGATCATCGAGCGGGCGAATGAGGCTGAGCTTCTCCGGCTCGATCCGCTCCATCAGGCCGGTCCAGCCACCGGTTTGCTCCAATGTCAGGTCGAGCGCGAACCAGGTAATCAGAAGAGAGCCGAAAATCAGGATCACCGCCTGCACCGCATCGGTGATCATCACCGCCGAGAGCCCGCCCACGATGGTGTAGGCGCCGGCCAGTACCGCCAACCCGGCAATGATGACCCACAGATCCACTCCCGGAAACACCATGGTGACGAGCAGGCTGCCCGCATAGAGCGTCGCCGCCGTATCCACGAACACGGTCAAAAACAAGGTGAGTCCGGAGAAGTAAAGCCGGACGCGCCGATCGTAGCGGCGCTCCAGGTATTCCGGGATCGTATAAACCTGGGCGCGGAGGACATAAGGCAGAATGAACAGGGCGAAGAACACCAGGATGACCGCGGCCAGCCACTCATAATTGTAAACCGAGATGCCGGTGTTGTAGGCATCGCCTGCAAGCCCCACCAGTGTCGTGCCTGAAATGTTCGATGCAAACAGCGACAGCCCGATGATGGCCCACGTGGATTGCCGGCCGGCGAGGAAATAGTCTTCCGCCGTATTGGATCGTCCGGCGACCGCGACGGCCAGCCCGATGACGAAAGCCACATAAAGTCCGATCACCACCCAATCAAGGGGTGCAAGTGCGTCCGTCATGGCCCCTGGATCCTCCCCTACCTGGCCCTTTGGTGGGCCTTCTATCTCCTGGCGCTCATGATGCCTCAGTCCCGGGCCGAGCGACACAGCGCAATCTTTTGCAAAAATTTACAATCATGCGAGTGGCAATTATGACACGGCGATCTCTGACTCCGGCGTGATCAAATAAAATGTTTAAAAACAGTATTTTAGATAGTGATTTTCGGTCATTTTGGAGGCCGCTCGCGCGCCTGTCGCGTGCACCGTGAAGGGACGTTCCAGATTCTCCTTGCGGTTTTCCTCGCAGTTTTTCAGGTTTTTACAACCATGGCAGCGATGGTCCCTGCCGGGCCTGACCCATGGGGGTGGTCAGCCACCGGACGGCTTGGGACCACGACAAAAAACCGACCCGATGCATCGGGCGGCACCCTTGGAGGGGAGACGGATGACAGCATTTTCGAACAGAACGCTCCTGGCCGGCATGACCTCGGCCATCGCCCTAGTGGCGGCGATGCCGGCCCTGGCGCAGACCGAGAGCGGCGACGACATGGAGACGGTGATCGTCACTGTCGAGCGTCGGGAACAGAACATCCAGGACGTGGCAGCCACGGTGCAGACCTTCAATGCGGTCGAACTGCGCCGTCTTGGGGTCAATTCCGAGTTCAGCAATCTGCAATATGCGGTCCCGGGCCTGCAGATCGCGAACCAGGAAGGCAAAGTCGAGATCTTCCTGCGCGGGATCGGGTCCTCGGACAGTGACTTCTCGTCCGACCCATCCGTGGCGACCCATTTCAACGGCATCTATGTGGCGCGCCCGCGTGGCATTGGCCCGCTTTTCTTCGACAGCGAGCGGGTGGAAGTGAACAAGGGGCCGCAAGGTACATTGCGTGGCCGGAACGCCACCGGCGGCACCATCAACATTCTTTCACGCAAGCCGGATTTCGACGAATTCGGTGGCTATCTGCTGGGTGGGATCAGCAATTTCAATGGCCGCGAAATCGAAGGTGCGATCAATATCCCGATCACGGATACGCTCGCGGTGCGCGGGGCGGTGTGGCACAAAAAGCATGATGGCCTCTACACCAACGCTTTCCTTGACGATAATCCGGACCTGGATTTCACCACGCCGAGCGCACAGGATGACGTGGCGGGCCGTATCTCCGTGCTGTGGGAGCCGACGCAGAATTTCTCCGCGTTCTTCCTGTTCCAGAAATCCGATACCAACAGCAGTGGCGATCCAGGCACGTTCGCCGGCCGCTCGCTGGGCTTTGGCTTCGATGTGGGGGATCTGGATGATCCGTGGGACCAGTATTTCCGCACCGAAGGCGATTTCGACCAGTCCATCGAAACGTATCTTGCGACGCTGAGCTATGACTTTGGCGGCATCGGTGTGGAGTATAACGGGTCCTACCGTTCCATCGATGCGTTCAACCAAAACGCCTCGCGCGAATGGCAACTCGGCTTTAACTGGCCGGGCTCGGAAGCCGAAGCGGACTTCATCGCCTCTGGGGCCAATCCGCAGCGCAATCTGCTCGTGAACGACACCTTCTATCAAGGTGACAACAGCGACTCCATGATCCACGAGGTGCGCTTCTTCTCCACCGATCCGGGCGCGAGCCTGCAATGGACGGCGGGCGCGTTCTATTTCCAGGAAGACTATGACTTCGTGTCGTGGGATGTGGGCAATGGCTTTTGCGGCAACAGCGACTTCCTCGGGGCCGCGCCGCCTATTGGTCCGAACACAATCAGTTGCTGGCAGAACGGTCTGGGCGGGGAAAACCGCGGTGACGACTCAGAAGTCGAATCGCTGGCCTTCTACGCTGACGCCACCTATGACGTAACCGACCGGCTGCGGGTTAAGGGCGGTGTGCGTTGGACCCGGGACGAGAAGACCCAGAACGACGCCAATGTCAGCCAGTACCAGTTCAACTTCAATCGTCAGTTCCTGGAAGGCCTCGGGTTCTTCAACGAGCCTTCCGATCTGATCATTGGTGAGAAGGGCTTCCGCCTGGAAGATGCGGGCGCGCGGCGCATTCCCAACACGTTCGTGCCGGGCGTGGACTCCGGTGCGGACCTGTTCCTGGGCGGTATCAGCTCCTTTGGCCTTGGCGACACGTTTGGCGAGGCACTGCGGGCCTGTTCAGCGGCCGGCGCTTGTGAAGTGCTCATCTCTTCGGCCTTTGATGATCCGACAACGGCAGATGTGGTGGAACTGCGTCAGACCACGTCGGTTGAGGACAGCTTCGTCGATTGGCGGGTGGGCGTCGAGTATGATGTGACTGACGACAATCTCACCTATTTCACCGTCTCCACCGGGACCCGCTCCGGCGGCATCAACCGGCCGCTGGTCTTGGCGGATGGCCGGGTGCTGGCGCGCACGTGGGAGCCGGAAGAACTGCTTGTGTACGAACTGGGCTCGAAGAACACGTTTGACCTGGCGGGTGAATTCCCGGCGGTGCTGAACGCGGCGGTGTTCTATTACGACTACACCGGCAAGGTTATACAAAACCTGGTGGATGTGCCGAATCCGACTGCGACCAACCCAGATGCCACGACCCAACAGGTGTTCACGGACAATGTGGCCGATGCCACCGTGTTCGGTGTTGAGGTCGATGCCAATGTGGATCTGCCCTATTGGCTTAATCTGGGGCTCAACGTCACCTATCTGGATAGCGAGATCGAGAACTCCGAGCTTGTCGATCCAACCACGAATGATAATCGTGTAGTCAGTGTCGACGGTAACGAGTTGCAGAACGTCTCCCGCTGGAACATCAATGCCCGTCTGTCACAGACCATTCCCATCGAGTACGAGTTCCTGAACTCCTTCGACTGGACCGTGAACTTGTTGTACCGGAGCGAATACTTCCTCTCGGTGTTCAACAATAACGCCAGCGGAGAAGCGCCGAATGTCAATGGCGCGTTAGGCGATGTGGGCGGCATTCCGGGGCCGGGTTTCTTTTCGGATGTGGTGGATGACGTCATCATCCTGAACGCCAATGTGGGCCTCAATTTCGGCGAGGATGACCGTTTCCGTCTCGACGGTTATGTGGAGAATGCGACGCGTGAAGCCTTCTCCACCAAGGGCTTTATCAACAGCTCCGTGAACATCCGCTATCTGAACGCCCCGCGGATCTATGGTGTGCGTCTGCGCGCCGAATTCTGATGCAAGATCGGGGCGGTGATCCTGTTGCCGCCTCGGTTGCCCCGATCTCTCCCACTACCGCCGCGTGCCTTGCGTAACAGGGCCGCGGCGGTCTTTTCGGGTCTGCCCGGACAGCGTAAGATGCTGTTCACTGATAAGCTCAACGAGAAAATGGGTGAGGGCAGGGACTCATGGCGCTGAAACGGGTGCTGATTGTCGGGGGCGGCTCGGCCGGATGGATTACGGCGGCTTATCTGGATGCGGTGCTCAACGGACCGTCCGCGAAACTTATCGAGATCACGGTCATTGAGGCGCCCGATGTGGGGCGCATCGGTGTGGGCGAGGCAACCGTGCCCAGCCTGCGCGATACCATGCGCACCATTGGGGTCGATGAAAAGACATTCATGGGCGCTTGCGAGGCGACGTTCAAACAGGCCATCCGGTTCGAAAATTGGCTGCACAAGGACGGTCACGCCTATTATCACCCCTTTGATCGTCGCCCGGCGGGCCGTCTCGATCGGGCCGGCGTGCGGTGGGTCGCCAGCGACCGTTCCATGCCCTTTGCCGCGACAGTATCGCCCCAACCCCAGTTGTGCGACGAGGGCAAAGCGCCCAAGCCCACAGGCTGGAAAGATTATGAGTCGCCGCTCTCCTATGCCTATCATATGGATGCGGAGAAACTGGCGGATTTCCTCTGCTCTTTATCGGTGTCGCGCGGCGTGAGCCATGTGCAAGATTTGGTGACCGCTGTGGACCATCACGAAGATGGCCGCATCGCCGCTGTTCAGACGCGATCCGGACACCGTCTGGAGGCGGATCTCTTCATTGATTGTACTGGCTTTAAGGCCCTGTTGATCGGTGACGCGCTCGGTGCGGGGTATGAGGATTATTCTCAGTACTTGCTCTGTGACCGGGCAGTGGCCATGCGCGTGCCCTATGACGTGCACCGCCCAGCGACGCGGCGGCCCTATACAGTAGCGTCCGCCCGCTCGGCCGGTTGGACCTGGGACATCCCCCTCGCGAGCCGCCGGGGGGTCGGCTATGTGTATGCCAGCCGGTTTCTCGACGATGAGGCGGCGGAAGCGGAACTGCGCGGCCATGAGGGGCCCCATGCGGCGGATTTGCCCGTGCGTCGGCTGCGCTTTCCGGTCGGACGGCGTATCGATCCGTGGACGAAGAATTGCGTTGCCATCGGCCTATCCTCCGGGTTCATTGAGCCGCTGGAATCCACCGGCCTGTTCCTGGTGGAACTGGCAGTGGCCACCTTGTGCGAGTACTTCCCCTTGGGCCGCGAAAGCGATGGTCTGGCACGCCAGTTCAACCGCATTCTCCAGAACCGCTACGAGGAGATCCTCGACTTCGTGGTGCTGCACTACTGCCTGACCCGGCGCGATGACACCGCCTTCTGGCGCGAAGTACAAAAGCCGGAGCGTATTCCCGAGCGCTTGCGCACCTGGCTCGCCGTGTGGGAGCACAAGGCCCCGTCCTTGTCGGATTTCCATGATGCCTTGCAGCTGTTCTCGCATCACACCTATGAGTATGTGCTCTACGGCATGGACCATCACCGCGAGCGTTTGGCGGGGCGCCCCTCGGTCCCGCCGACCCAGGTGCCAGGCGAGATTACCCAGGCTCTGAATGCGGCGCGGGCCCGGCTGCCCGCCCATGATGCCTGGCTCAGTCAAAGCCTTGGGTCCGCCTATGGGCCATCGCCGACGGCCTGACCCGAGGTCCGTAAAAGACTTGCGCCGGCGCGCGGTCCGTCGTCACTATGGTGCATTCATAAAAAGCGAAAACCCTTCCGGTATGGAAGAGGCTAGGCACCAAGGGCGAAAGGATGACGGGCAGATGCGGCGCATAGGGCTTGGATTGCTGGCGATCATTGTGCTGGGCGCGGTGGGGGTGGGTGCCGTGTTGTGGCATGCCGCGACGGCGCCGCTGCCCGATCACGACCAGGACGTTACGGTCCAAGGCCTGGAAGCGCCGGTGGAGATCCGCCGCGATGAGTGGGGCGTGCCGCATCTCTATGCCCGCTCCCTCTCTGATCTCGTTTTTGCCCAGGGCTTTGTCCATGCCCAGGACCGCTGGTGGACGATGGAGTTCTACCGCCGCGTGGCGCGGGGTGAACTGGCCGCGTTGATCGGGCCCGATCCCGATGCCATTGAAAACGACACCCTCATGCGGGCTCTCGGCATCACCGAGCTGGCCCGGCGTGATTGGGAGGCCCTTGATGGGCGGACCCGCATGGTGGTGGAGGCCTTCACCGCCGGCATCAACGCCTATCTGGAAACGCGCAGCCCCCAGGAGCTGGCCGCTGAATACCGCCTTTTGGGCCTTGCGGGCATTGCGCCGCAGGTGACGCCGTGGCGCCCGGAGGACAGTCTCGCCATTGGCAAGGTTATGGGCTTCAGCCTGTCGGGCCGGGATATCGGCAAGGAGCTGACCCGCGCCGCCGTGGCCGCGCGGGTCTCCCCGGCCATGTATGAGCAATGGTTCGCGCCCTATCGCTATGATTTGCATCCGACCGTGATCAAAATGGTGGCTGGGCCGGCGCCGCAAGATCCGCCGTCGGACGATGCCGTGCCCGCGGAAACGGTGCCCGAAGAAGAAGCGACTTTGCGCCCGCGCGACCCGGGTCCCATGCCGCGTGTCCTGCGTAATGCCTGGCTGCGGGCGCTGCCGGGCCAGCAGGCCAGCCATGGCAGCAATGCCTGGGTTGTCTCTGGCGCCCACACCGTGTCGGGCCAGCCCCTAGTGGCGGTGGACTCTCATCTGGGCATTGAGATCCCCAATGTGTGGCACGAGATCGGCCTGCATCTGCGCCCCGACACAGGCGAGGCCATAGACATTACGGGCTTCGCCGCCGCGCCGTTCTTCCTGGTTCTGGAAGGCAATAACAATCATGCCGCCTGGGGCACGACCAATGTGACCGGCGGGGACTCGCTTGACCTTTATGAGTTACGCATCAACCCGAACAATCCGAACGAGTATGAATGGGATGGTGCCTGGCGTGCCATGACGGTGGCACCCGTTGAGATCGCCGTGGGCGGCGCGGCCGCGCCCCATCGCACGGTCGTCCGGCGCACGCATTTCGGGCCGGTCCTGCCGCGCGGTGCGGATGAGGCCGGGCCGGTCTATGCCATCCGGTGGGGTGGCTTTGGCATCTCCCGCATCGCCCGGGCGAGCGCCCGGCTGCCTTTCATCAAAACGTTCGAGGATATGCAGGATGCCCTGCGCGACTGGGATTATCCGCCGACGAATTTCTTCTTTGCGGGCCGCAATGGCGATATCGGCTTTCAGGAGGCCGGCCGCTTTCCCGTGCGTGCCGAGGGTCGTGACGGCCGCGTGCCGCAGCCGGGTTGGACCAGCGCCGCGCAGTGGATTGGGACCGTGCCCTATGAGCTGATGCCCGCGATCAAAAACCCGCCATCCGGCATTCTGGTCTCCGGGAACAATCCGCCGGTGCCGCCTGCCTATTTCGACCGGGTCCGCGCGGTCACGGGCGGCGACCCCAATTTCTTAAAAGACGGCGCCCGGGGGTTTCGCGCCGCGCGCATTGAAGAGCGCCTCGCCGCGGAAGGTCCTCACGACCTGGACAGTTTCGCCGCCATCCAGACCGACGTGACCGTCTTCGGCCTGGCCGCCAGCATGCCGGTGATCGTGGCGCAAACGGTGGATGCAGCGGCCGAGCCCTGCCGTGCGACCCTCGCCGCCTGGGACGGGGCTTATACCCGTGACAGCGCCGGGGCGCTCGTCTTTGCCCATCTATGGGCGCAGATCCTGGATACGGTCTACGCACCGCATCTGGGGCCGGGCGTGCCACCAACTGTGGGCATGAATGAATTGCTCTCGCTCCAGACGATCCTTGAAGACCCGGACAGCGGCTGGTGGGATCATCCGGACACCACTGCCCGTGAGACCCGGGACGCGCGCCTGATCGAGGCACTTTCGGCCACCTGCGCTGCGGTCACCGCTCGGTTCGGCGCAAACCCCTCCGCCTGGCGCTGGGATGGGGTGCATGAAGCTCTGTTCGTGCACCCCATTTTCGGCAATAGCGGCTTACCGGTGATCGAGAATTGGGCCAATGCTGGACCGTTTGTGGCGGGGGGCGGTGCCGGCACGGTCAGTGTCGGGCGTTGGAACCATGCAGGGGGCACCTATCGCATGCGCCATATTCCGTCCTATCGCCGTCTGACGGATGTGGCGGATTTTTCAAAGACCCGGAGCATCAATTCCGTCGGGCAGAGCAGCCATCCAGCCAGCGACCATTATGCGGATCAGGCGCCCCTCTGGGCGCAAGGCCGCTACAAAGCCGTTTCCTGGACACAGCCCCAAGTGGACGCCGCAACCCGCTCACGCCAATGGTTGCGCCCCGCCGAGGAGTGACTTTCATCCGCTAACGGAGATCTCTATGCAGATCGGTCCTAATCCTGGCCCTCGCCGCCAAACCCAGATTTATCTTCACGGTGCCGCTGGCGAGCTGCCGGCGCTGCCCGTGGACATGGACGCTCTGGAGGCTCGCGCCCGGGCCGTGCTGAGCCCGGAGGCCTATGCCTATATCGCCTGCGGGGCCGGGCGGGAGACCACGGTGGCCCGCAATCGTGAGGCCTTCGGCCGCTGGCGCCTGGTGCCGCGCATGCTGTGCGACGTGTCACAACGGGATGCGACCACGCGTCTGTTCGATATGACCTTGCCAGCGCCGCTTCTCCTGGCGCCCATCGGTGTGCAGGAACTGGCCCATCCCGAGGCGGACCTGGCCACAGCCCGCGCGGCTGCCTCACTCGGTGTACCGATGATCTTCTCCAATCAGGCGTCCGTGCCCATGGAGCGCTGCGCGGAGGTAATGGGCGACGCGCCCCGCCTGTTCCAGCTCTACTGGGGCAAGAATCGGGATGTGGTGGCAAGCCTTGTGTCCCGGGCCGAGGCCTGCGGCTGTTCGGCCATTGTGGTGACGCTCGACACCACCATTCTCGGCTGGCGCACACAGGACCTGGATCTGGCCTACTTGCCATTTCTGCGTGGTATGGGAATCGCCCAATACACATCTGATCCGGCGTTTCGTGCAACCCTGCCAGTGCCGCCGGAAGAGGACATGCGCCCGGCGGTTGAACAGTTCGTGAGCACCTATTCCAATCCGGCTCTGACCTGGAGCGATCTGGCCTTCTTGCGCGAACACACGCGCCTGCCCATCCTGCTCAAAGGCCTTCAGCATGCCGATGATGCGGCTCGCGCCCTTGACCATGGCATGGACGGGATCGTGGTCTCTAACCATGGCGGGCGCCAGGTGGACGGTGCGATTGGCGCGGTGGAGGCCCTGGCGCCGGTCGCCGAGCGGGTGGCCGGCCGGGTGCCGATCCTGTTCGATAGCGGCCTTCGCGGTGGCGCGGACATGGTGAAGGCTCTAGCGCTCGGTGCCACCGCCGCGTGTCTCGGCCGCCCTTACATCTACGGTCTCGCGGTCGCCGGAGAAGAGGGGGTGCGCGAGGTCGTGACGAACATGCTTGCGGACTTCGATCTGACCCTCGGTCTTTTAGGGTGCCGAACACCGCAGGAAATTAACCTTGAGACGGTAGAGGAAAGATGAGCGTGCCTTCATTGAGGCGCGTGCCGCGGGTATGGGGCGGTGAAAGTGTCACAAAACTGGACAGCGGATCAGAATAGTACTCTATTTGCTGTCAGGCGCGGCCTGGACGTGGGAGACAGGCCTGATGGGAAAACAAAAAACGGGGAGACGGACAATGGCCCAGGCAAATCGCACACGGGGGACAGCAAGTCTTCTGAAGACTGGCCTCTTGGCGGGGGCGGCATTTGTGCTTGGCGCGGGACCGGCGTTGGCGCAAGAGGCTGCCAACGGAAGTGAGACCATCGTGGTGACCGCCACCAAGCGTGAGCAGTCACTCCAAGATGTTCCCATCTCCATCACCGTGTTCTCTGCGCAGGACATCGAACAGTCGCGCATCGAGAGCTTTAGTGACTACGCCTTGCGCTCGCCCAATGTGGGCTTTTCCAGCCCCGGCGGCGACCGCTCCGATGTGCGTTTCTCCATTCGCGGCGTTGGGCCCATCTCGCGTGGTGGCGCGGGCAATTCGGTCGGTGTCTATCTGGACGAGTTCAACATCGCGCCGAACATTCTCGCGCGCACCGTCGACACTCAACTTCAGGACGCTGCTCAGATCGAAATTCTGCGGGGGCCACAAGGCACGTTTTTCGGTCGCAACACGGTGGGGGGTGCGGTCAGCATCACGACCATCAAGCCCGATTTCGACGCCATTTCTGGTGAGGTGAGAGCGGAGTATTCGAGCTTTGACACTTATGCCATCGAAGGCTCGGTGAATGTTCCGCTGACCGATACCCTGGCGGTGCGCGCGCTTGCCTACTACGACGAAAGCGACGGGTTCCTGGAGCAGGACGGCCCCTTCGAGGACGCAAACGCCACCGAAAACTACGGCTTCCGCGTCGCTGGCCGCTGGCAGCCTACCGAGGCGACCACGGTGGACCTGTCTGCGTTCTATTCCAATCAGCAGCAGGAACTGCCCAATTTTGTGCCCACCGGCTTTAACAGCGAGGGCGTGCAGCTGCTGGAGGATCTGATCAGCGGTGCTGTCGGTGCGCCCTTCACGGTGAGCGATATTGCCGGCCTGATCGGGGCGGCCGATCCGCTGGCGGACGGAACGTTCCCGGACAATGAGCGGACGATGAACACCGATATCGGCCGCCCGAGCGAGAATGAAACCATCACGCTCATTGCCCGGGTCGAGCATGATTTCGATTTCGCGACCCTGACCGTGGTCGGCGGTTACATTGATAACCAATATGAACTGTCCGGCGAGGGGGATTACACCGCCAATCCCAGTTTCACCGTGGGTCGGGAAACCGAACTGGAAGCCTATAGCCTTGAGGCGCGCCTGAGCGGGGAAACGGACGACTTCACCTGGCTTGCCGGTGTCTTTTACGGGCATGACGAGGTGGAGCAGTTCCAGACCACCACCCATTTGGCGTCCGATCCGTTCGTGTCCGTCCCGTTACCGGGCGTGGGCCTCAGCGCCTATGATCTGGCCTTTTTCTGCATCGGCGGCTTGTCTGGCTTGCCGGGGTGTCCGGATGGCTTCTCCGCGCCCGGCTTCGCGCCGTTCATTCCGGGCGTGAACACCAATGTGGGCTTGTGGGAAAATGTACGCTTTGGCTCCGAAGTGGAGTCTTTCGCCTTCTTCTTCGACGGCTCCTACGACATCACCGACCGCTTCGATGTGAGCTTCGGCGGCCGAGTCACGGTGGAAGATGTGAGTGGCTTCCGCGTCGAAGGGCCGTTGACGGATGTGTTCGCGCCGCGGGTGAGCAATCCGGGGTCTTCGGAGTCGTTCACCGACTTCTCACCACGCCTGGCACTCACTTATGCGGTGACGGATGACCTGACCACCTATGTCACCGCCTCTCGCGGCTTCCGGTCCGGTGGCGCCAATCCGGTCCCCGATGATCCGGACACCTCTGAAGATGAAGGGACGTTTGAACAGGAAAGCATCTGGAACTACGAGGTCGGGGCGAAAGGGGTCTGGTTCAACGGTGCCTTGCGCGCCAGCATCGCCGCCTTCTACATGGACTGGGAGGACATTCAGATCCGCGCCCAGGATCCCATCACGCAGCGCCAGATCATTCAGAACGCGTCCAGCGCCACCAACAAGGGTATCGAGATCGAACTGGGCGTGCAGCCCGTTGATGGGCTCGACCTGGTCTTCACCTATGGCTATCTCGACTCCGAATTCGGAGATTTCCAAGATGCCCGCACACTGGACGGCGCAACCATCGACGCCACTGGCAACGACCTGCCCAACTCGCCCGACAACACCTTCTCGTTTGTCGGCCGCTATGAACAGCCGATCTACGGGTCACTGCTCGGTTTCGTGCAGGCGGAATATACGTATATTGATGAGATTCAGGAGGATATCGCGGCGAATGAGCGGCGCCTGAACGACGCCTACGAACTCGTCAATTTCCGCGTTGGCGTTGATCACGAGCATTATGCTGTGTACGGGTTCGTGGAAAATGCCTTCGACGAATCCTACCGTTTCGGCACTCAGAATCTCGAAACCTTCCTCAGTGGCGCCCAGGCGACAGTGGGCGAGGGCCGACGCTACGGCGTGGAAGTGATCGGCCGGTTCTGAGGCGAATGCCAAGGTCGGATACGGGCGGCATGGGACCATGCCGCCCGTTGGTCTCTAAAGCGCTTTCAGGAAAAGTGTGTGCGGTTTTCCGCCCGGAAAGCGCACTCAACCAAAGACTGAGAGCCGTTTCCATGATCTGGGTTTCACTGAAACGGCTCTAGAGTGCATATTTTTGCGCAATGGCGCAGTTGAAGAGCACCGCCCGGTCGTTTGGCCCAATGCGCCCCTCCCGCAATGATTGTTCGTAAGCGGCGTAAGTGGCGGCCCCTTCAGGACACATGAGCAGGCCGTCTTGGGCGGCCGTCACCCGGCGTGCTTCGAGAATGCTCTCGTCACTGACGGCGATCGCAAAGCCCTCGCTCTCGCGCACGGCTTTTAGAATCAAGCGATCACCAATGGCAGACGGCACGCGAATGCCCGCTGCTAGCGTTTGCGCATTCTCCCAGCGGTCGGCTTTCTCCGCCCCCGTCTCAAAGGCGCGCACCATGGGCGCGCAACCTTCCGCCTGGACCGCCACCATGCGTGGTTTGACGCCGCTGATGAGGCCAACGGCCTCCAGCTCACCAAAGGCTTTCCACATGCCGATCAGGCCCGTGCCCCCGCCGGTGGGGTAGAAGATGACATCCGGCAGCGTCCAGCCCAGCTGCTCCGCCAGCTCCAGCCCCATGGTCTTTTTGCCCTCAATGCGATAAGGCTCACGCAGGGTGGCCATGGGAAAAGCGCCTGTGCGCGCCGCCTCCGCCGCGGCCAGCTTGCCGCAATCGTCGATATAGCCGTCGATGCGATGGACCTGAACCCCGTGGATCTCCGTCTCCTGAATATTGATCTCCGGCGTATCGGCGGGGCAGTAGACACTCGCCCCCATGCCCGCCCGCACGCAATAGGCCGCCAGTGCCGCACCTGCATTGCCGTTGGTGGGGAGAACGGCGGCATCCACGCCGAAGCCTTTGGCCATGGACACCGCCATCGCCAACCCCCGCGCCTTGAACGAGCCGGTGGGCAGGCGCCCCTCATCTTTGACGGCAAGCCAGCGTCCGCCTGCGCGGGCCGCCGAATGGGGCAGGGGCAAGAGCGGCGTGACCGGTTCTCCTAAGCTCACCACATCGCTCGCCCGGCGCACGGGCAGGAGTTCGCGGTACCGCCACAGGTCGCCCGCCCGGGTTGCCAAGGCTGTGCGCGTCATGCGCGCCCGCACCGCCTCCAGATCATAGCGCACCAGCAGCGGCGCCCCGGCGGCGGACAGGCCCGCGAGTTGGTCTCCCGGCTGTGTTTCACCGGTGGCGGAGCATTCCAGATGGCTGACGAGGGACGGGCACGTGTCATACAAGGTGAACGGCGGGGACATAAAACGCTCCTGGAACGGTGAATCTGAGGGGCAACTGTGGCATACTCATGCTTTGGGGTCACGATCCAGCACAGGCGGTTTTTCATGACACAGTCCGGCGCGCTTTATCATCCGTATGCCTATATCAATGGTACCTGGCGCGAGGCGCAGAGCGGTGCCCGCTTTCATGTGGAGGATCCCGCGCGCGGCCGGGTGATTACAGGTGTTGCCGATTGTGGCGCGGTGGATGCGCGGGCGGCGATTGAGGCTGCCGCCGCCGCGTTTCCCGCTTGGCGCGCGGAAGTGGCGGGCACGCGGGCGGCGATCCTGCGCCGCTGGCATGATCTCATGGTGGCCGAGATCGATGACCTGGCCGGTCTTGTGAGTTTGGAAAACGGCAAACCGCTTGCCGAGGCGCGCGGCGAGATCGCCTATGGCGCCTCTTATCTGGACTGGTTCGCGGGCGAAGCGGTGCGCGCCTATGGCGAGGTCATTCCCTCCGCCTCGCCGCGGAATCGGGTCCTCGCCCTGCGCCAGCCTGTGGGCGTGGTGGCGGCGATTACGCCGTGGAATTTTCCCAATGCCATGTTGATGCGCAAGGCGGCGGCGGCGCTGGCGGCTGGTTGCACCCTTGTGTCCAAACCGGCGGAAGACACGCCGCTCTCGGCGCTCGCCATCGCCCGGCTTGCAGAGCAGGCGGGCGTGCCCGCAGGCGTGTTCAATGTGGTGCCCACCTCTGACCCGGCGGCCGTCGGTGGTGAGCTGACCCGCCATCCGCTGGTGCGTAAGGTCTCTTTCACCGGTTCTACGGAAGTCGGACGATTGCTGCTCGAACAATCCGCTGGCACCGTAAAGCGAGTGTCTATGGAATTGGGGGGCAATGCCCCGTTCATCGTCTTCGATGACACGGATGTCGAGGCGGCGCTGGACGGGGCCATGGCCTCGAAGTATCGCAATGCTGGCCAGACCTGTGTTTGTGCCAACCGGTTCTTTGTGCAGCGTGGTTTGCATGATGCGTTTCTGCGCGGCCTGGCCGAGCGGACCCGAGCGCTCACGGTGGCGCCGGGGGACAGTGCTGGTGCGCAGATCGGCCCGCTGATCAATGCGGATGGCCTGGCGAAAGTGGAGCGGTTGCTGTCTGAGGCACGTGGGGCCGGTGCTGCGGTGCTCACCGGCGGCACGCGCCACAGCCTGGGTGGTCTCTTCTTCGAACCCACGGTCGTAGCCGGTGTGACGCCGGAGATGAGCATTGCACGGGAGGAGATCTTTGGCCCCGTGGCCACCGTGATCAGCTTCGACACGGAGGAGGACGCGGTGCGCCTGGCCAACGACACGATCTTCGGCCTTGCCGCGTATCTGTACACGGCTGATCTTGGCCGGGCCTGGCGCATGAGCGAGGCGCTTGATTACGGCATGGTGGCGGTCAACGAAGGTATTCTGTCCAATGCCGCCGCGCCTTTCGGCGGCATCAAACAATCGGGCATGGGCCGGGAGGGATCCCTCCACGGCCTGGATGATTACCTGGATATCAAATATGTGCTGATGGGCGGATTATCCGCATAATCCACTTTCCGCATAACGCTCTTATTGGGCCCGCTCTTCAACAATGCCGTCCAGGGCCTTCTTGACGGCCGGATGCATCAGCCGGCCCTGATGGACATTCAGGCCGGCGGCCAGATGCACGTTGCCGCTCATGGCCCGCTCCGCGCCATTGTTTGCCAGCGAGAGCACATAGGGCAGGGTGGCGTTGTTCAGCGCCTGGGTCGAGGTCTTGGGCACGGCGCCCGGCATGTTGGTGACGCAGTAATGCACCACGCCTTCCTCAATGTAAGTGGGGTCATCATGGGAGGTGGGGCGGCTCGTCTCAAAACAACCGCCCTGGTCGATGGCGATGTCCACCATCACCGTGCCCCGGCGCATGCCGGCTACAAGCTCCCGCGTCACCAGCTTCGGTGCCGCCGCACCAGGGATGAGCACCGCGCCCACCACCAGATCTGCCGCCAGCACCGCCTCTTCCAGAGTTTCGGCCGTGGCGTAGATCACATCGGCGCTGGCACCAAACAGGTCGTTCAGTTCCCGCATGCGCGCGGGCGATTTCTCCAGCACGGTCACATTGGCGCCAAGACCCACGGCCATCTTGGCGGCATTGGTGCCTGCCACGCCGCCGCCGATGATGGTCACCCGGCCCGGCGCCACGCCCGGCACACCACCGAGCAGCACACCTGTGCCGCCCCCGGATTGTTCCAGATAATGCGCACCCACCTGCACCGACATGCGTCCGGCCACTTCGCTCATGGGCGTGAGCAGGGGCAGCATGCGGTTATCATCCGTCACCGTTTCATAGGCGATGGCTGTGACGCCACTGTCGATCAGTGCTTGGGTCTGGTCTGGGTCCGGCGCCAGATGCAGAAAGGTGAACAGGGTCTGCCCTTTGCGCAATTGGCGACATTCGGACAGTTGCGGTTCCTTGACCTTGATCACCAGATCGGCGCGGGAGAACACATCGCCGGCCGTGCTGACCATCTCCGCGCCCACCGCCATGTATTGTTCGTCGTCATAGCCTGCACCAGTGCCCGCGCCGACCTCCACGATCACGCGGTGGCCGGCTGCCGTGAGTTCGCGCACGCTGCCGGGCATTAAGCCAACCCGATATTCGTGATTCTTGATTTCCTTGGGGACCCCGACCAGCATGGCGCTCTCCTCTTCGTTGCGATGTGCCCATGATGGCCCGTTTGCCGCGCAAGGACAGTGCGAATTGCGAGTCTCTGATCACGTTTTTCGGATAATCTTCTCATCTGACGCAGTTAATTCAGAGGAATGACGTGAGATGCGCTTGGACACCGTCGATCATACGATTCTGCGGGTGCTTCAGCGAGAGGGCCGTATCTCCAATGCCGATCTGGCGCAACGGGTGCGTCTGTCCGCTTCCGCGTGTCACCGGCGAGTGCGTCTGTTGGAGGCGGCGGGCGTCATTCAGGGATATGTGGCGCTATTGAGCGAGGCGGCGTCCAACCGCCCGCAGACCGTCTTTGTCCAGATCACGCTGACGAGCCAAGAGGGGCGTGACTTGGAACGCTTCGAGGCGGATGTGCTGGCGGCACCGGAAGTCATGGAATGCTATCTCATGACCGGAGACGCGGATTACATGGTGCGTGTGGTGGTGCGCGATGCGGCCGATTACGAACGGCTGCACCGGGAAGTGCTCACGCGTCTGCACGCCGTAGACCGCATCAAGTCGAGCTTTGCGCTGCGCACGGTGCGCAAGAAAACCGACTTGCCGCTCGATTGATCCTTACTCGACGCGCACCGGAATCGGCATCGCGCAGATCCGGGTGTAATCCGGCCGGTGATAGAAGAAGGCCTCTGGCCGGTTCGCTCGCGACGCGACCAAGTCCGGCCACAGGGTGGAGCTGGTGTCGAACACAAACACGGTAGGGCGGTCGTCTTGCGGCAGATCCGAGGCCAGCCGCATGCTGAGGATCACACCCGGCGCGCCTTCGCCTTCGGTGGTGGTCTCATCCACCGGCACCACCCGGTTCAGCTTTTGCAGATGGCTCATGCCGTCGCGCACCAGGCCAAAGACCGAGAGATTGCGGTCCAGATAGCGCTGCGGTTGCAGGGTAAAGTAAAACTCCGTCCCCGCTGTATCTTGGGCGTTCTCCCGCCCCAGGGCCAGCGCCCCCGTGCAATGCGCCAGCCAGATCCGCTCTTCGTCCGGGGCATGGCCGGCCGGAAAACCATTAAGGAACCCGGCCACGGGCGCGAACCCATCGTCATGGCCGAAGGGCGCAAAGGGCAAGGCCTCTTGGAAGGGCTCGTCAAATTCCGGAGCCAGGCCCCGGGGCATGGCGGTTTCGCGAGGCTCTCCGAACTCGCCCCCTTGGGCCACGAAGCCGTCGATTACGCGGTAAAAGGTCAGGCCGTCATAGAAGTGTTCCCGCGCCAGTCCTTGCATCTGGGCCACATGGCCAGGGGCCAGGTCCGGCGACAGCTCCACAAGCACCCGGCCGGTTTCAAGCTCCAGCACCAGCAAATGATCAGGCTCCACCGCGCGCCAGGCATCCTCGGGCGCGTCGGCTACGATTTCGCCATAGGAGCGCTGCTCCGCGAGCGCGTTGGCGAAGGCGGCTGAGGCGATGATCATCACCAGCGCCGCTAGAAGGTTTAAACTGGCTCGCATGATGGGTTCCCTCCGTCGGCCGGTCCGGTCCGGACGGGCGCCATGACAGCGCCATTGCCTCTTTTTCCACCCCCAGGCTACCCTTGGGGCCTCGCACAGTGCAATGGAGGCGCGCGTCATGCCCGAGACGGACGATTCCCTGGATCTCCTGGCCCGCACGGCGGCCGAGCGGTTGATGGAGCGGGGTGAGACGGTGGCGGTGGCGGAATCGTCCTCCGGCGGCCTCATCTCGGCGGCGCTGCTGCGGGTGCCTGGGGCGTCACGGTACTATCTGGGCGGGCTGGTGGTTTATACGCCGCGGGCGTTGAAAGTGTTGAACGCCCAGGGCGTGGCGCAAGTGAAAGCCCAGGGCATGCGCTCCAGCAGCGAGCCCTATGCGGCCTGGCTAGCGGGCGAGGCACGACAGGCGCACCGGGCCACCTGGGGCCTGTCGGAAACCGGCGCGGCCGGACCGGATGGCAACATCTATGGTGACGCGGCGGGCCATACCTGTGTCGCCGTGGACGGCCCGCTGGCGCTCACTCATACGCTGGAGACCGGCAGCGCGGACCGTGCCGCCAATATGGAGGCCTTCGCCCGCGCCGCACTGACCGTGTTCGTGGCGGCGCTGGAACAGGCCTGAACCCGGCTCTGAAAATACAGCTCACAAGAGCTGGTCCTAGGGAGAGAAACAAATATGAGTCTGCCAACCCCTTTGCTGCTGCGCGGTGTTCCGGGATCCCCCTATACGCGCAAGATGGTGGCGCTGTTGCGCTATCGGCATATTCCCTATCGCCTGCTGATCGGCAATGCCACGGACGGGACGGATCTGCCCAAACCGAAAGTGCCGCTGCTGCCCACATTCTATCTTCCCGATGCAACGGGCACCCTTCAGGCCGTGACCGACTCCACGCCTCTCATCCGCCGCTTTGAAGAGGCCTTCGCGGGCCGCAGCGTGATCCCGGAGGATCCCGCGCTCGCCTTTCTCGATGCACTGCTTGAGGATTACGGCGACGAGTGGCTGACCAAAGCCATGTTCCACTATCGCTGGGCCTATGCGGACGATATCACCAAGGCTGGCTCCATTTTACCGCGCTGGACGTTTTTGCTCAGTCCAGAGGCTGAGGCGCGCCAGATGGGCCAGCTATTCAGTGAGCGGCAGATCTCCCGCCTTTATGTGGTGGGGTCGAACGAGCAGACCGGCCCGCTGATTGAAAGCAGCTATAAGCGCTTTCTGGATCTCTTCCGGACGCATCTGGAAGGCGGGCACGCCTTCTTCCTGGGCAATCGTCCGGCAGCGTCGGATTTCGCCGCCTTCGGTCAATTGACCCAGCTTGCCGCCTTCGATCCCACACCGATGGCTGAAACCCTGACGCGCGCCCCCCGCGTGGCGGCCTGGGTGGATATCGTGGATGATCTGACGGGCCTGGAACCGCAGCCGGACCACTGGATCAGCCGCGATGCGATCCCCGACAGCCTGCGCGCGCTCCTGAAGGAAGTGGGTCGGGTCTATGTTCCTGTGATGCTCGCGAACGCGGCCGCCGTGGCGACCGGGGCCGAACGCGTGGAGACTCAGGTGGACGGGACCCCGTGGGTGCAACACCCCTTCCCCTATCAGGCGAAATGCGTGCGCTGGCTGCGCGAGCATTACGCGGCACTGGCCCCGGACGACCGGCGGGCGGTGGACGCGGCTCTGGCAGGGACCGGCTGCGAGCCTTTCGTCAAGCCGTGATAGGCTCATCATCGACATCCAAAACACAGGTGCCCTGGGCACCGTGGCAATCTCAGACTGCCTGGAGGCAACACCATGACGCTTTTCGATCTCACCGGCAAAGTGGCCGTCATCACCGGGTCGTCCCGTGGTATCGGCAAGGCCATTGCTTGGCGCTTTGCGGAACACGGCGCTTATGTGGTCATCAGCTCCCGGAAGGCCGGTCCCTGTGAGGAAGTCGCTGCCGAGATCAATCAGGCCTTCGGCCAGGGCCGCGCCATTGCCGTGCCCGCCAGCATTTCCGCCAAGGAGGACCTAGAGCGCTTGATCACTCATACAAAAGGCGTTTGGGGGCACATTGACATTCTGGTCTGTAACGCCGCCACCAACCCTTATTTCGGGCCCATGTCGGGTATTGAGGACGAGCAGTTCCAGAAAATCCTGTCCAACAACATTGTGTCCAACCACTGGCTGGCACAGATGGTGGCACCGGAAATGCGCGAGCGCAAAGACGGGGTGATCATCATCGTTTCGTCCATCGGTGGGTTGAAAGGCAATGCGCTGCTGGGCGCGTACAATATCTCCAAGGCCGCGGATTTCCAGCTCGCTCGCAATTTGGCCGTGGAGTTCGGCGCCGACAATGTGCGGGTGAACTGTATCGCCCCGGGCCTGATCCGCACGGATTTCGCCCGTGCTCTGTGGGAGGATCCGGACATTCTGAAGGCGTCCACCGCCAACACGCCGCTGCTGCGCATCGGAGAGCCCGACGAGATCGCCGGTGCCGCCGTGTTCCTGGCGTCGCCCGCCGGCAGCTTCACCACCGGGCAGATGCTCGTGGTTGATGGTGGTCAGACGATCACCTGAGGCGATCACGAGGACCGTGGCGCCTCGCCCAAGCCGTTGATCAGCGCCCGGACCGTCCGTATGACGGCCCGGTGCGCCGCCTCCGCCGACAAGCCCTGTCCTTGGCGCAGGCGGATCCACGCGTCCGGACTGAGTTGCAGGTCTAGGGCGTCGACCAGGGCACCGTCCCCATGGAGGTGGTCGGGGAGGGCGTCCACCACGCGCTTGCGCAAGAAAGCATTCAGCTTGCGGAGTTCATCCACTACCACGCCAGACCGGTGCCGGCGCACATCCGCCGCGATTTTCAGCGGCATGATGTGGTCGAAACAGCGCGCGCGCCGCTCCGCCATTTCCAAGAGGCGCTCCTGCCACGTGGATGAGGTATAGGGCTGCGTATAGATCGGGACCAGCTCCGCGATGAGCTGGTCGGCGATCTCCTGATAGAGCGTTTCCATATCTTTGAAATGACGGAAAACGGTCCGCAAGCCCACGCCTGCGCGTGCCGCCACTGCTTCCGCACCCGGCGATAGGGTGCCTTCACGCACCAGGGCGATCATGGCGGTGATAATGCTCTGGCGGCTGCGTTGGCGGCGCAAATGGCGCCCGTCCTGCGGCGGCTGGGTCATGGGCCTAGCCTGAAGCGTGTTGTTACTGGCGGTCATGGGTGTCCCGGCGTTGAGCGGGGGCCGCGGCGGTGTCGCAGCGGCGGGCCCCGCAAAGTTCACCATAGCTTCAGCACGTCTGAGGCATCTGTGTGACAAGAACGCGTGAGACACACCAAAACCGTCTGAAATCCGCCTCTGACCCGTCGCCACATGCCTGTGGCGGGAAGTCTCGGTGGCCAGGCGACACAAAGGTGTGCATTCCTATTCCTTTAGGACTTATGCGTGAGAACCTTGGCGGCCGCACCTGTTCGCCTTGACAGGGCTGGAATCTTGGCGATCCAAGAGAGGATGGGGACGCGATGAGGCAGGACCCCGGGGGGACCACCCGGCTGTGCAGGAGGGACTGGAATGATGGCTTCACTCTCAAGGCGCCTGGGCGCCGCGCTCGCCATCATGGCGGGGATGGTGATGCTGGCGGGCTGTGGCTCGGGCAGTGCGGGCAGCACCCGGCTGGAGGCCGCCATGTCCTGTGCTGATGCGGGGGTGCCCGGGCGGATTCGCCCACAATGCTGGCCCGAGGCCCGCGGCCCCATCGCGCTGGACGCGCAGATGGAGGATTACATCAGTGAGCTGATTGCGGCTATGACGGTCGAGGAGAAGGTTGGCCAGATCATCCAGGCCGATCTGTCCTCGGTGACGCCGGACGATGTGCGCCGCTATCACTTGGGCTCAATCCTGAATGGTGGCAATTCGGGCCCGAATGGCAATGACCGGGCTCCGGCGCCCGAATGGCTTGCCGCGGCCGACGCTTTTTATGAGGCCTCGCTGCTCTCCGGCGAGCGTGCGGTGATCCCTCTGATTTGGGGCACCGATGCGGTGCATGGCCATAACAACATCATTGGCGCCACCATCTTTCCGCACAATATCGGTCTGGGGGCTGCCAATGATGCGGACCTGATCCGGCGCATTGGCGCGGTGACGGCTCGGGAGGTTTTGGTGACGGGCCAGGACTGGACTTTCGCGCCGACCCTTGCGGTCGCGCGGGATGACCGCTGGGGCCGTACCTATGAGAGTTACAGCGAAGACCCGGACATTGTCGCGCGCTATGCCGGTGCCATGGTGGAAGGCCTGCAAGGGGTTGCGGGCACACCGGACTTTCTGGGTGCGGGCCGTGTGGTCTCCACAGCCAAGCATTTCCTCGGCGATGGTGGCACGCAAGACGGGCGCGACCAGGGCGACGCGCGCATGACCGAGGCGGACCTGCGCGACATTCACAATGCGGGTTATCCCCCGTCCATCAACGCTGGTGCGCAGACCATCATGGCCTCCTTCTCCAGCTATGAAGGGCGCAAAATGCACGGCTTCACCGAGCTGTTGACCGGCGTGGTGAAAGAGCAGATGGGCTTTGACGGTTTCATCGTTGGCGATTGGAACGGGCACGGCCAAGTGGACGGGTGTACGAATGAAAGCTGCCCCGCGGCCATCAATGCCGGTCTTGACATGTTCATGGCCCCCGACAGCTGGCGCGGCCTCTATGAGAACACGCTCGCTCAGGCCCGCTCCGGGGTTATCTCCGAGGACCGCCTGAACGATGCGGTGCGCCGTATTCTCCGTGTCAAGATCCGGGCCGGTCTGTTTGATAAGCCGCGCCCGTCGGAACGGCCGCTGGCCGGTGACTACGAGCTTCTGGGCTCGCCGGAACACCGGGCGGTCGCGCGCGAAGCGGTCCGCAAGTCCCTTGTGCTGCTCAAGAACGAGCGCAATCTGCTGCCCCTCGCGCCGGACCTGACTGTTCTTGTCGCGGGACCGGGCGCCAACGATATGGGCCGCCAAACTGGCGGCTGGACCCTGTCCTGGCAGGGGGACGGCAATACTCGCGAAGAGTTCCCCAATGGCGAGACCATCTGGGAAGGGATTCGCGACACGGTGCGCGCTGGTGGCGGCCGGGCCGTGCTGTCGCGCGACGGCTCTTACACTGCCAAACCGGACGTGGCCATCGTGGTCTATGGCGAAACGCCCTATGCGGAGTTTCGCGGCGATGTGGAAACACTCGAGTATAGCCCCGGCACCAAGCCGGATCTGGCCCTTCTGCGCAGCTTGCGCGAGGACGGCATCCCGGTCGTTTCGGTGTTTCTGTCAGGCCGCCCCATGTGGGTGAACCGGGAACTCAACGCCTCTCATGCTTTTGTGGCCGCCTGGTTGCCGGGCAGTGAAGGGGGCGGCGTCGCCGATCTGCTGTTCACGGACCGGACAGGCGTGCCGCGTCACGACTTCACGGGCCGGCTGTCCTTCTCCTGGCCGCGCACGCCGACGCAGACCCCGCTCAATGTGGGGCAGGCGGACTACGATCCTTTGTTCCCTTATGGGTATGGCCTCAGTGTCGGTGAAACCGGCGCCGTGGCGGCCCTGCCCGAGGACACGGGTCCGGCGCCGGTCTCGGTGACGCGCTCGCAGGTCTTCTTTGAAAATGGGAGCGCGGCGGCCACCTGGTCGTTGTTCCTGACCGATGCAAGCGGTGAGCCCGTGCCGGTGTCCGGCGCCCAAAGCCGTAGCACTCAGGGGATCGTCCGCACCCGTACCTTCGATTATCTGGCGCAGGAAGATGCCCTGGCCCTCACGTGGACCGGGCGGGACATGGGCGCGGTCCTGATCAGCGGCCCGCCGGTGAACCTGGAGCGCGAGGCCAATGGCGATGTGGCCATGCACATCACCTATCGCCTCGACCGGTCCAATACGGCGCCGGTGGCGCTGATGATGGGCTGCGGCCCGGGCTGTGAAGGGCGTGTGGATCTCTCTGAAGAGCTGGCCTCGGCACCGCTCGGCCAGTGGCGGGTGATGCGGGTGCGCCTTGCCTGTTTCGGCGATCAGGGCGCGCGCATGAGTGCCATTGAACAGCCCTTCGCCCTCTTCACCGATGGCGCCTTGGGCCTGAGCCTGTCTCGCGTGGCCCTGGAGCCGGGCGAGGGCGGGGCAGCCTGTGTTGAGTAAGCTCTGACATTGACCTTTCGGGGCCGGCGCGTAGGGTCTCACCAGTCCCTCGCCCCGGCCCCGGAGGTGCCTTATGACGATCCCCGCTCATCCCTCGTCCGCCGCACTGGAACGCCTCTTGGCGCCGGTGCGGCTTCTGCCTGTGCTCACCATTGATACCCCGGCTGATGGTGAGGCGCTTGCCGCTGCTCTGCATGCGGCCGGCCTGCCGCTCATTGAGGTGACCTTACGCACGCCTGCCGCCCTTGATGTCGTGCGCACCGTCAAACGGGCTTTGCCAGCGGTCACGGTGGGCGTGGGGACCGTGCTTGACCCTGACACCCTGGCCCGCGCCGGTGACGCTGGTGCGGATTTCGCGGTCAGCCCCGGTCTCACACCGGCGCTCTTGGAGGCCGCCACCAAGGGGCCGGTGCCGCTGTTGCCGGGTATTGCGACGCCGTCGGATATTCTCCTGGGGCGCTCCTTTGGCCTGACCCTGTTCAAGTTTTTCCCTGCCGAGCCCTATGGTGGCATCCCCGTCCTGAAAGCGCTGGCGGGGCCATTCGCCGATATCCGCTTCGTGCCCACTGGCGGGATCACCGCCGAGACGGCCGCGGAATATCTGGCGCTGTCCAATGTTGTCTGTGTCGGCGGTTCTTGGATGGCCCCGAAGGACTTGGTCAAACGCGCCGCCTGGGATGACCTGCGCCGAACGGCTGAGGAAAGCCTGGCGAAGCTCCAAAAGGCCTGACAACGCCGACGGAGAAATGGGGCGGGGGGCTGTCGCAGCGCGGCTGACCTCACCATGGCGTCCGAGGTGACCGGGACCCGTCACACCGGCGGCAGGGGGCATTTTTGAGGTTTGGCGCGTGGCTGCCTCCCAACCCATCGCGGTTGGGAGACCGTCCGGCATCGGAAAATGGCTTAGAGAGCGACCACCGAAAAGGCAACGGCGGAACTGGCGCCCAGCAGCACGCCGGGCTCGATGGTGAGGGTCTCCGGCTGCTCGACGCTGGCGAAGGCCGGGGCGATCAGCGCCAGGGTCCGTTCAATGGTCGCCGCCGTTTCGGGATCCGCGTCCGCAATGATGGGCAGCGTGCGCACCGCCCGGCTTTGCACGGCTTTGAAATAGCCAAAACCGTCCAGATAGGCTGACGGCACACCGCCCTGATGGGCCAGCTGATATTGCAGCACCGTGCGCTCGATTCCATCGGACAGCACCCGGCCTTCCACCGCTGCCGGCGCCTGATCAGTCTCCGGCGCCCGCGCTTCCGCCGCGTCCACCGCCGCCAGAACGGCTTCGACCGCCGCCGTCACGGCATCGTCGTTGCCCTCTTCCAGTGCCACATTGGTCGCCGTGATCATCAACTCCTGGAACGGGGAGACGCCCAGGGCCTCGAACACTGGCTCCAGGTCCACATAAACCTCGGCAATGGGATGGGCGAACATCTCCGCCGCTTCTGGGGCCGCACCGGCCGTGTAGGCGGCGGCGCCGGCAAGATAGTGGGCCCGGATCACTTCCAGCGCCGTGAGATAGGGCACCGGATTGTTTAGAGCGGCTTCCGGATCGACGCCGAACTCGCCGCCTTCACCGCTTTCTCCGATCATGGAGCCGCCCGGAGGGCCTGGCGGTTGCTGCGCGAACGCCTCGGTCAGGTCCATCGGTCCGGTGCTCAGCAGCACGGCGGCGCCCATGGATGTCAGAAGGTTCGTGCGAGTCGTGCTAGCCATGAACTGCCCTTTCGCAACGCTTTGCCCAAGATTGTCTCCGCGATACCATGCGGGGCAGTGTTACGCAAACAATAATCAGTCGCAAGTGAGGCGCCATGCTGATCCGGCTTCCTGATATCCTGGACACCGCAACCCTTACTTTGCTGCGCGAGACTTTGGCCGATCCGGCTCAGATGGAAGCCGGGACGGCCACGGCCGGGTGGTCCGCCAAAGGGGTGAAGGACAATCTGCAACTGCGCTCTGGCGCGCGGAACAACACCTTGCGCGCCCAGGTGGAAAAGGCGCTGCGTGCGCAGCCTGTCTTCATGGCCGCGGCGCGCCCCAAACGCTTCGCCCATATCCTGTTCAGTCGCTACGAACCCGGCATGGCTTATGGCTCCCATGTGGACAACGCCCTCATTCAGGGCCACCGCACGGATCTGTCCTTTACCGTGTTCTTGAGTGACCCGGCCGATTATGACGGCGGCCAGCTGGTGATCGAAGGGACGGGCGGCGGCACCGAGGTGAAGCTTGCTGCGGGCCATCTGGTGCTCTACGCCTCATCGACGCTGCACCGGGTGGAGCCGGTGACCCGCGGTGTCCGGTTGGCGGTGGTGGGCTGGGTGCGCAGCTATATCCGCAACGATGCCCAGCGCGAGATCCTGCTCGATCTGGAGCTGGCCTCGCGGGACATTTTCAAAGAGCACGGCAAGACCTCTGCCTTTGACCGGCTGTCTAAAGCCAAGAGCAATCTGCTGCGCCTTTGGGTCGATGATTGACCCGGCGCCCATCGTCAGCATGATGCGGGCCAGATTGAATTGGGCTGGAAGGAGATCTTGATGGCCACGCTCGTGCTGTTGCGTCATGGACAAAGCACCTGGAACAAGGAAAACCGCTTCACCGGCTGGGTCGATGTGGACCTTAGCGACCAGGGGCTGGCGGAGGCCGAGCGGGCCGGGCATCTGCTCAGCGAGGCTGGCGTGACGCTCCATGTTTGCCACACGTCCTATCTGAAGCGCGCCATCAAGACCCTGTGGCTGGCGCTGGAGGCCATGGACCGCATGTGGCTGCCCGTGCACCGGCACTGGCGCTTGAACGAGCGCCATTACGGCGGTCTGCAAGGGCTCAACAAGGCCGAGACGGCCGCCAAATATGGCGACGAGCAAGTGCATCGCTGGCGCCGCTCCCTGAGCGAGCGCCCGCCCGCCATCGGCACGGACAGTGAGTATTATCCCGGCAACGATCCGCGCTATGCGGATCTTGATCCTGCGCACCTGCCATTAGGTGAGAACCTGATCGATACGATCGACCGGGTGATGCCCTATTGGAACGAAGCGATCGCGCCAGAGTTAAAGGCGGGGCGTAATGTGCTCATCGCCGCTCATGGCAATTCCCTGCGGGCCTTGATCAAGGAGTTGGAAGGCATTTCCGACGAGGACATCAATGGCCTGGAAATCCCGACTGGCGTGCCCATCGTTTATGAGCTTGATGCCGCGCTGGCGGTAACGGGCAAACGCTCCTTGGGCGTCTGACTTGGTGGTGGTGTCGGCGCTTATTCTGGGGGGCGCGCGCTCGGGCAAGACCCGACGGGCGCTGACCCTGGCCGCGCCCTTCGCTGGTCGGAAACGCTATCTGGCCACGGCGCAGGCGGGCGACGCGGAAATGCGTGACCGGATTGCCCGTCACCAAGCCGAGCGCGATGCTGCCTGGACCACGATTGAAGAACCCCTGGCGCTTGCAAAGGCCCTGCGCACGCACAGTACGCCGGACACGCTCATCCTGGTGGATTGCCTGACCTTGTGGCTGAGCAATGTGATGCTGGCGGGGGATGATGTGACCGCGCAGGGCGCACAGCTCGTTGCAACGCTGCCGGATTGTCCGGGGCCGGTGCTGTTGGTCTCCAACGAAGTCGGCCTCGGCATTGTGCCGGACACGCCCCTGGGCCGCACCTTTCGCGATGCCCAGGGCTTTCTCAATCAGCAGATAGCGGCGGTCGTGCCCCGTGTGGAGTTCATGGCCGCCGGCCTGCCGCTCACTTTGAAAAGCTAGAGCGCTTTCAGGAAAAGTGTGCGCGGTTTTCCGCCCGGAAAGCGCGCTAAACCAAAGAC
>CAZVEE010000025.1:0-43116 GCA_964625525.1 uncultured Alphaproteobacteria bacterium
CCAAAGACTGAGAGCCGTTTCAATGATCTGGTTTTCAGTGAAACGGCTTTAGAAACAGAGCATCACCGCCACACAAAAAACGCCGCGCTTCACCGGAAGCGCGGCGTTTGACCATCCGTATGCGGTTGAGCTTAAGCCTTCGGGTCTTCGTCGCCGTCGGCCTCGCCCGCGGGGTCGTCCGTGGCCGTCTCTTCACCCGGAGTGCCTTCGCCTTCCGCGGTGTCCTCACCCTCGTCACCCTCGCCGTCTTCATCGTCCTCGAAGAATTCGTCCTCGTCGAAGTCGTCGTCTTCCGCGCGCAGGGTCACGTCTTCGCCGCGGGCCTGGCGTTCGGCTTCTTCTTCCGAACGCGCCACATTGATTGTGACGGTCGCGGAGACTTCCGGGTGCAGAACGATGCGCACCTCGTGCAGGCCGAGATCCTTGATGGGCTTTTCCAGCACCACTTGCGTGCGATGCACCGTGACCCCGCCCTCGGTGACCAGCGTGGCGATGTCGCGTGTGGTGACAGAGCCGTAAAGTTGCCCCGCCTCGCTCGACTGGCGAATGGCAATGTAAGCTTGACCGTTCAGGGTCTCGCCAACCGTGCCGGCTTCCTGCTTTTGTTCCAGGTTCTGAGCTTCGAGTTGCGCCCGGCGCTCCTCGAATTGCTTCAGGTTTTCCTTGGTGGCGCGCAGCGCTTTGCTGCGAGGCAGAAGGAAGTTGCGGGCGAACCCGTCCTTCACTTTCACCACATCACCCATTTGGCCGAGCTTCTCGACCCGCTCCAAGAGCACCACTTGCATGGCTCCACCTCCTCTTCAGGTCTTAGTCGCTGACATAGGGCAACAGCGCCATGAAGCGCGCGCGCTTAATGGCCCGGGCGAGCGCCCGCTGCTTTTTGGCCGAGACGGCGGTAATCCGGCTCGGGACGATCTTGCCGCGCTCCGACACGAAACGCTGCAACAGACGCGTGTCCTTCCAATCGATCTTCGGCGCATCGGGGCCGGAGAAGGGGCAGGACTTGCGGCGGCGAAAAAACGGACGGCGCACGGGCACCTGGGGAATTTTACCATCAGCCATGGGATAAGACTTTCTGTCGTCGGATCAGCGCAAAAGGGCTCAGGAGTCGCGCGGCTCGCGCGGCGGACGGTCGCCGCGATCGCCGCGGTCTCCTCTATCGCCACGATCGCCCCGGTCCCCGCGATCGCCCCGGTCGCCGCGATCTCGCCGGTCGCCGCGATCACCCCGGTCCCGGTCGCCCCGGCCGCCGCGCCCACCCGGGCCGCCGCGCCGATCGTCCTTGCCGCGATTTTGCAGCATGATCGACGGGCCTTCCTCGAAGGTCTCGATCTTCAAGGTCAGGAAGCGCAGGATATCGTCGTGGAAGCGCATCTGGCGTTCCATCTCCGCCACCGCATCCGGCGTGGCGTCGATTTCCATCAGGGTGTAATGGCCCTTGCGATTACGCTTGATCTTGTAGGCGAGCGGCCGCACGCCCCAATATTCCATTTTGCCAATCTTGCCGCCTTGTTCCTCGATAACGCCGCGGAACTGGGCCGTGATCTGGTCCACCTGCTGCTGCGAGACGTCCTGCCTCGCAATATAGACGTGCTCATAGAGAGCCATGGGTCTGGTCCTCGTCTGGTTTTTGGTCGTTTCCCAGCAGGCGGCACCGCCAGCGTATCGAGCGCCGACAGGTGATGGATCGCGGGGGAAAGAGGGATATGCGGGCCCGTGGCACCACAATCCCGCAACAGCAAACGCGCCGTCTCAAAATCTGAGAGGGCGCGGTAGCAGTCCCGGACCGCCTGGGGAGCGGGCACTATACAGCCGCAACACCGTTGTGCAAGCGCCCCGCGCCAGTTCATCCTGCTATGGGTCCGTGCTTGACACGGTGAGGCTCAAACGGGCACACCCACGCGCAAACCCGGCCTGGCCCCGCCAGCGTCCGGACCCGTTCCAAAGGGGCGGCTCACACCAGGAGGACCGGCAGGTCAGATGACACGGGCGTTCACTTTTCCCGGGCAGGGATCCCAGGCAGTCGGTATGGGCCAAGCGCTGGCCGAGGCTTATGCGCCAGCGCGCGAGGTCTTCGAGGAAGTGGACGAGGCGCTCGGCCAATCCCTGTCTCGGGTGATGTGGGATGGACCTGCCGACGATCTCACACTGACCGAGAACGCTCAGCCAGCCTTGATGGCGGTGTCGCTTGCGGTGATGCGGGTGCTGGAGCGCGAAGCCGGGCTGGACCTGGCTCAAGCCGCCAAATTCGTCGCCGGGCATTCCCTTGGCGAGTATTCCGCCTTGGCCGCTGCCGGGGCGCTGGGTCTTGCCGATGCCGCGCGGCTTTTGCGGGTGCGCGGTCAGGCCATGCAAAAGGCGGTGCCGGTGGGCGAGGGGGCCATGGCGGCGCTGTTGGCCATTGATATCGAGAAAGTCACCGCCGAGGTGCTGACCGGCGCCGGCGCTGAGGTTTGCACGATCGCCAATGACAATGCACCCGGCCAGGTCGTGATCTCCGGTCACAAGGCGGCTGTCGAAGCGGCCATCGTCAAGGCCAAAGAGGCTGGCGCCAAGATGGGCGTGCTTTTGCCCGTCAGCGCACCCTTTCACTGCGAATTGATGGCCCCGGCGGCCGAGGCCATGGAAGCCGCTTTGGCCGAGGTCAGCCTGCGGGCGCCCGTCGTGCCGGTGGTGGCCAATGTCACCGCCGAAGCCGTCGGCGATCCCGATCGCATCCGCGCGCTGCTGGTGGAGCAGGTGACGGGGCGGGTGCGCTGGCGCGAAAGTGTGCTCTACATGGCCGAGAACGGCGTGGAGAGCGTGGTCGAAGCCGGCGCGGGCAAGGTACTGACCGGCATGCACAAGCGCATCAAGCGGGATCTCGCCCTTTTTTCGCTGGAATCGCCGCAGGATATCGAGGCCTTCGCCAAGACGGTGTGACGGCTCGGGCCTCGCTTCTGGAGGACTACTTCCATGTTCGATTTGACGGGTCGCAAGGCTCTCATCACCGGCGCCTCGGGAGGCATTGGCGGCGCCATCGCCCGCTCGCTGCATGCGCGCGGCGCAACGGTGGCGCTGTCGGGCACCCGCGCCGAGGCCCTGGACGCGCTGCGCGACAGCCTGGGCGACCGGGCGCAGTCGCTCACCTGTAATCTCGGTGATACGGCGGCGGTTGATGCCTTGCCCGGGCGTGCCGAAGAGGCGCTGGGCGGGCTTGATATTCTGGTCTCCAATGCTGGCATCACGCGGGACAATCTCTTCATGCGCATGAAGGACGACGAGTGGGACCAGGTGATTGCCGTGAATCTCTCGGCGACGTTCCGGCTCATGCGTGCCTGCTTGCGCGGGATGATGAAACGCCGCTATGGGCGCCTTATCTCCATCACATCGGTGGTGGGTGTTACCGGCAATCCGGGCCAGGGCAACTATGCGGCCTCCAAGGCGGGGATCATCGGGATGTCCAAGGCCCTCGCCCAGGAGGTTGCGAGCCGCAACATTACGGTCAATTGTATTGCGCCGGGGTTCATCGAGACGGCCATGACCGAAGCACTGACGGACGCGCAGAAAGAACTGATTCTGGGTGTCATCCCCGCCGGGCGCATGGGGACGGCTGAGGAAATCGCCTCCGCGGCGGTCTATCTGGCCAGTGAGGAGGCGTCCTACGTTACCGGTCAGACGCTGCATGTGAATGGCGGCATGGCCATGATCTAAGGCCTGGAAAGGGCCTGACGCGGCGGCTGGTACGCCATAGTGAACTGTGTTAGGGAACGGCCATTTTTCGGGAGGTTGAGCCCGATCCGGCCCCCGTTTTGGGGCTGGGGGAAATGGCCCAAAGGCCGGAGACGGTCGGAACGGGAGCACCCTGTGCCATGCGCATGGTGCGAGCCACGAGTGAGAGGCCCATCGCGGAGACCCATCGGCCCCGCGTAACGTGAGGATAGAAAATGAGCGACGAAATCACTCAGCAGGTGAAAGATATTGTCGTGGAGCATCTGGGCGTGGAAGCCGACAAGGTGACCCCGCAGGCAAGCTTCATCGACGATCTGGGCGCCGACAGCCTCGACACGGTCGAGTTGGTCATGGCGTTCGAAGAAAAGTTCGACGTGGAGATTCCCGACGACGCTGCTGAGACGATCCAGACGGTCGGCGATGCCATCGACTTCCTAAAAAAGGAAATCGACAAGAAAAAGGGCTGATCTCGCCCGCCGGGCTGACACATCGGGAGAGCCGGTATACCGGTCATCCCGGCCCGGATGCGCATTCTGGCCAGGGCCGCGACAGCGTGGCCTGGCCGGACGTTGCCCACCAAACCATCAAGGCCGTCCCGTCCTGTGGGCTTGAGAACACCTCAAGAACACGCTGGGAGAAACATAAAGAGGGTTGCCATGCTGAGGCGCGTCGTTGTTACGGGGCTCGGCCTCGTCACCCCCATCGGCACCGGGGTCGAGACCGCTTGGAAGCACCTGATGGCCGGCCAGTCCGGCGCCCGGGCCATTACGGGCTTCGAAACGTCTGATCTGCCGGCCAAGATCGCTTGCACGGTGGAGCGTGGCGACGGCAGCGGCATAACCTTCGACCCGGATGCCTGGGTGGAGCCGAAGGAACAGCGCCGCATCGACCATTTCATCACCTATGGTCTGGCAGCGGCTCAGCAGGCCCTGGATGACGCAGATTATCGCCCGGCCAATGACGAGCAGGCCTGCCGTGCCGGTGTGCTCATCGGCTCTGGTATCGGGGGCCTGCCGGCAATCGCGGAAACGACCATCCTGCTGCATGAGAAAGGGCCGCGCAAAGTCAGCCCGTTCTTCATCCCCAGTGCTCTGATCAATCTGATTTCGGGCCAGGTTTCGATCCGGTTCGGCCTCAAAGGGCCGAACCACTCGGTGGTGACCGCCTGTTCCACCGGCGCCCATGCCATTGGCGATGCGGCTCGGTTCATTGCTCTGGATGATGCGGATGTGATGGTGGCGGGCGGCTCCGAGGCGGCGATTTCGCGGCTCGGCATTGCGGGCTTCTCCGCCAGTCGCGCGCTATCGACCAGTTTCAACGACACGCCCGAAAAAGCCTCGCGCCCTTACGATAAGGACCGGGACGGCTTTGTCATGGGTGAAGGGGCCGGCGTCGTGGTGCTAGAGGAGCGCGAGCACGCCATCAAGCGGGGCGCGCGCATTTATGCCGAGGTAACCGGCTATGGCCTCTCCGGGGACGCCTACCACATCACCGCGCCGGCCGAGGACGGCAATGGCGGCTTCCGCGCCATGCAGGCGGCGCTGAAACGCGCCAATCTGGCGCCCAGTGACATTGATTATGTCAATGCCCACGGCACCTCCACCCCCAAAGGCGACGAGATCGAATTGCGGGCCGTGGAGCGCTTGTTCGGTGATGCGGCCGCGTCCATGGCCATGTCCTCCACCAAATCCTCGATCGGGCACCTCCTCGGCGCCGCCGGTGCGGTGGAAGCGATCTTCTGCATCCTGGCCATGCGCGACCAGATGGTGCCGGCGACCCTTAATCTCGACAATCCGTCCGTGGAGACGGCCCTGGATCTGGTGCCCCACACGCCGAAAGTGCGCGAGATTAACGCGGTGATGTCGAACTCCTTCGGCTTCGGCGGCACCAACGCGACCCTGGTGATGGTGCGTCACCAGGGCTAAGCTCGGCCAGCGTCTCCGACGGGGAACGGGGACGTCTTTTCCAACCGGGATCTTGGAAAACGGGGATTTGCCGCGATGCGGGTTGTGCGCCTTCTTCTGGGTCTGCTGCTCATCGGCGCGCTCGCGCTCGGAGCGTTGGCAGCGGGCGGCTACTACTATGCCAACGAAGCCTTCTATGCCGCCGGGCCTGCCGCCGCGGACGAGGCGCCGGAGACGGTCTTCGTTCTGGAGCGCGGTTCCGGCCTGAAGCGCGTGGCGGCGACACTGGAACGGGATGGCCTGATCGAGAACGCCCTGATTTTTGAATGGGGGGTGCGCTTCAATGGCCAGGGCGAAGCGCTGAAGGCGGGCGAATACGCGATTCCCTCTCAGGCCAGCATGGCGCAGATCATGGCGTTGCTTGTGGACGGCAAGGCGATCCTGCACAAGCTGACCGTGGCGGAGGGCCTGTCGGTGGCCCAGGTCGTGGATCTGGTCAATGCCCATGAGGCGCTTGCGGGCGAGATCACCGAAGCGCCAGAGGAAGGCCGCCTTCTGCCCGAAACCTATTTGTTTCAGCGCGGCACCGAGCGCAATGAGCTGCTCGCCCGCATGCGCGCCGCGAAGGATACCCTCCTGGAGGAGATCTGGCCGAACCGCGCCGATGACCTGCCCTTCGACACCCAGTATGAGGCGCTGATCCTGGCGTCCATCGTGGAAAAGGAGACAGGCATTGCGGAAGAGCGCCCCATGGTGGCGTCAGTCTTCGTCAATCGTCTGCGCCGGGGCATTCGCCTGCAATCGGATCCGACGGTGATCTACCCGATTACCCAAGGCAAACCCCTGGGCCGCCGGATTCGCCGCAGTGAGCTCGACTCGGATAATCCTTACAACACCTATCGTAATGCGGGTCTGCCGCCGACGCCTATCGCCAATCCCGGCCGCGAGTCGCTGTTGGCGGTGCTAAACCCGCCGCAGACGGACTATTATTACTTCGTGGCCGATGGGACAGGAGGCCATGCCTTCTCCCGCACTCTGGCCGAGCACAACCGGAACGTGGCCGAATGGCGCCGCGTCCAGCGGGAACGCGGCCTGCGCTGAGGTCCATGGCGACCCTTTTCGGGGATGCCACGGACCTTTGGGGAAGGCTTCGGGGCGGCGTTCCATGAAAGGATCTTCCATGGCGCCGAGTTCACCCACCCCATTATGCAGCATGACCGGCTTTGCCCGCAGCGAAGGAGCCTATGGCTCCTGGCGCTGGGTGTGGGAACTCAAAAGCGTCAACAATCGTGGCCTGGATGTGCGTGTCCGCCTTCCCGGCGGCGCGGACGCGCTCGACGCCACAGTGCGCAAACGCCTTGGGGAGTGTTGCCGGCGCGGGTCGCTGCACGTGGGCTTGCAGATGAGCCGCGAGGAGGGCGCCGGCCCCGTGCGCGTGAACGAGGCAGCGTTGGAGCAGGTGCTGACCGCTCTCGATACGGTTCGCGCGCGGGTGGATACGGCGGCGCCAAGCGCGGAGGGCATTCTCGCCTTACGCGGCGTGTTGGACGTTCAGGATACACAGGACAGCGATGAGGACCGCACGGCGCGCGACGCGGCCGTGCTCGCCAGTTTTGAGACAGCGCTGGAGGCTTTGGTGGACGCCCGCACCCGTGAAGGCGCGGCGCTGAATGATGTCTTGACCGGGCATTTGGATCAGATCACGAGCCTGTTGGCCGAGGCGGAGGCCTTGTCCGCGCTCCAGCCCGACAAACTGCGCAAGCGCTTGAGTGATCAACTCAGTGTGCTGATGGAGTCTGCCGCCGCGGGACTTGGCGAAGAGCGCGTGGCCCAGGAAGCCGCCCTGCTGATGACCAAAGCCGATGTGCGCGAGGAACTGGATCGGCTGAAAGCCCATGTGGACGGGGCGCGCGAGCTGTTGACCAAAGGCGGCGCGGTGGGCCGACGTTTTGATTTTCTCACCCAGGAATTCAATCGCGAAGCCAATACGCTGTGTTCCAAGTCTCCCGACATCGCGTTGACGCGGGTGGGGCTGGACCTGAAAGCCGTGATCGATCAGATGCGTGAGCAGGTGCAAAATGTCGAGTGAGCAAGCGGCCCTTCCCATCGAGCGGCGCGGGATGATGTTTGTGCTGTCCTCGCCGTCGGGCGCGGGCAAATCCACCCTGGCGCGACGCCTGTTGGCGGCGGACTCCGCGATCAATATGTCCGTCTCCGTCACCACACGCGAGCCGCGCCCGGGTGAGGTGGACGGGGTTGACTATATCTTCCGGACGCAGAGTGTGTTCGAGGCCATGGTGGCCGAGGGCGCCTTCCTGGAACACGCGCAGGTTTATGACCATTTTTACGGCACGCCGCGCGCACCGGTGGAAGCCGCACTCGCGGCTGGGCGCGATGTGTTGTTCGACATTGACTGGCAGGGCGCCCAGCAATTGGAAAAGAGCGCTCGGGCTGATCTGGTGCGGGTCTTCATCCTGCCGCCCTCGGCCCCGGAGCTAGAGCGCCGCCTGCGCGCCCGGGCCCAGGACAGCGACGCGGTCGTCGCCCGACGCATGGACAAGGCCGCCGACGAGATGAGCCATTGGCCCGAATATGACTATGTGATCGTGAATACGGACGTGGAGGAGAGCCACGCCCGGGTGATGAATATTCTGGGGGCGGAACGGGTGCGCCGGGAACGTCAGCCGGGTCTGACCGATTTCGTGGCCGCCCTGCGCCGGGATCTTTAATCTCGGGGCTGTCTGTCCTGTCCTGTCTTATCTTATCCTGTCTTATCTTATCCTGTATGGGCCCCGCCTCGCTTGCCCCTTTAGCCGAAGTCGAAGCTGTCCCGCCAGCCGCCGAAGCTGTTGTCGCCTCCGCCATCACCGCGCGCCGTGAAAGCTCCACTGATCGCATCAGGCTGATAGAGATCCGGGCTTGCATCCGCCAGCGCTTCGGCAAGGGCGCGTCCGGCCGTGCTGTCGGGTACGGCATCCGCTTGAACCCAGGTGCCCAGCGGTGACCAAGTCGGATCGGCCTCGACCAGAGCGACCCGCGCCACTTCCTGAATGGCGTAGTCGCGCAAGGCATCTGCCGCCTCATCCTGGTTGGACAGGGCGGGTTTCTCAGCCGCGAAGGCAAAGACATCATTGTCCGTTGGAGGAAGGGTCGGTGCCGCAGTTTCGACGGGCGTGGTTTCTCTGGTTTGGGGCAGGACGATGCTGTCGATCGTGACCGGGCCTGGGAGGGGGGCGTTGCCCTCTTCGGGCTTGGTCAAGGGCTCGTCCCGATCTGTGTCCCGGTTCGTCTGTGCCGCGTCGTCGGCCTGTTGGACAAAGGCGATATAGGGCAGATCTTGCGCATCGCGCGCGGCATGCCAATCCGTTAGCTGAGTGTTTGACTCATCGCTGCTGAGATCGTCTTCATAAGATGCAGCCTTGGCACTGTCCTGCTTGGAGGTCTTGATCAGATCGTTGATTTTGTCTTCCACCTGATCCTGCGCCTCGTCATTGGCATCGAGATCATCGCGGTTGTTCAACACATCCAGGCGTTCGCGCAAGGCCGTGACAATCGCGGACTCTGAACCGTATCCGGTGCTGATCAGGCTTGACAACGCGTCCACTAGTCCGGTCTTCAGATTGGCCATCGGATCGAAAATCAAGATGAAGCCGTCGCTGCTTTCTACCCGGTCTGACACCATGTCGGCATCATCATAGGTTGTATACAGACTATCTGTATCACGCAGTTCCTTCGCGGTTAACCGGCGGGTCGCGTCGGCCATCTCGCTGGCAGGGTCTTCGATCACCATTTCGATGGGGGCGGTGTCGATCCTGTCGCCATTGGCAAGCGGGGTGTCTTCCATGGGCCCCGACAGGGGCAGGCCCAGCAATTCCGCCAGTGCAGCGGCTTCGGCCGAGGTGGGCTGGAGCGTCGCCGAGGTGGCTTCAGTGGTTGCCATTGACCCGTCGGTCGGCGCCGCGATCGGCTGCGCACTGTCTTTGGGCTGAGCCGGGGCCGGCAGGGTGGGGGCCGTGATCACCGGGCCGGTGCTGTCGGCCGGTGGCGCCAAATCGGCGCTGCGATCTGTGGGAGCATCATCCTTGTTGGCCGAGGTGTCGAGCGTGCTGGCTTCGTCCTGCGCCGGGCGCAACGGCGCGGCGGCCAGATCGATGGTCGCGACCGTGCCCGTGCGCGGGGTCTGGTCCTCGGCCGCGGCCTTGGTCACGGTCAAGAAGGCGAGCAGTTGCGCCAAGCCGATAACCGCTTCACTCGTGCGCAGTTCCGGCAGCACAGCGCGCCAATTGGTCTGGCTCTGATCGCTGCTCTGGGGCACGGCTTCTTTGAGCTTGCGGCGGCTGGTCTCCTCGCCGTCGCCGCTCTCAAGCTCATCGGCGCGCGCCTTGCCGCTGCGTGACAGCCAATCCCAAGCCAGCACCGCCATGGCAACCGCCAGTTGGCTGGCGCGGCCAAACAGGGCCACCACATTGTCGCGCCGGGTCACCGCCGCATCCGCTGTCAGACCACAGGCGTGCATGGCCCGGTCCAGCGCCTCGCGCACGGTGTAGCCCTGGCCGGAAAACCCCCAATCGGGCAAATCCACCACCGCTTCCCGGTCCATGACGGCAAAATGGGCCACGACGTCTTGGGTGGCCGTGACAATGAGTGCCGCCCAGGGCTCGCCCCGGTCGGTGACGTCATGGGCAATGTCGAGCGGGCCGTAATGCTGTGCCAGGAGAGCCTGGGCGCGCAGGATGGTGCTGTAATCCCGGGCGCTCCAAGCGCCGCCATCCGCGTTCAGCCGGTGCAACTCCGCCATAATCGCTTCCTCGAGTCAGAGTTCGGCGCGTCTGTGTGGGTCGGGCGCGTCGGTATGCTGTACAGGCGCGGCGGGCCGGGTCACAGAGACGTCGGCCGCTCGCCCGTGATCAAAGTGTACAGGCCCGGCTCAATATGTTCGAGCACGGTCAAAGCAAAGGTCCGGGGCTCCAGGCCTAACGCCGCCGCCCACGGGGCATACAGGTCCTGCGGAATACGGCCAATGCCGTTCTCCACCTGAGAGATAAACGAGTAATAGCGCAGGCCCAAGCGCTCGGCCAGTTCAGCTTGTGTGAGCCCCGCCGCTTCCCGACCGTGTTTGAGCCAGCGCCCCAGATGCCGGCGCAGTTCCTTGGTCATGTCCGCTTGGGTCATATCCGCTCGTGGCGTGCTCTGACGGATCCGCTCGGCCATGGTGTGTGGTGCCCTCACTTGCTGCTGTGACGTCTGCCTCTCGTCCCTCGCGCGTATCCTACCGCAGCCAACGCAGGAAGCAAGTCGCAATGTTTGCTATTTTTTGAAGCTCAAAGTGAAAAATATCTTGATTATAGAAGCCTGTCCGGATTAGCACAGAATGTATAGCAGGTTTTGCTATTTGCGATTCACGAAAAGGGACTCAGGTACTTCCAATCGAGATGGGGAGATCTGAGGCGCGACCGATGACAGAGACCGCCCAAGCGGAGCAAATCACCACCCCGTCCGACAGCCTCCCTGCGGAGACGGCCCCCCAGGCGAATGCGCGCGGGGCCGTCGCGTTGGAAGCGCTGTTCCAGGCGGCCGATGCCCATTTCACCTTCGCCGATAGCTGGGAAAGCGCGCTGATGTTCGAAGCGACGGGAACCGGCGAGCGGGCAGAGCGGGTGGAGATGGCCAAGCCCGTGGCCTATTGGGGCGGACGCCTTGGCGATCTGGCATTGGAGAATGGCGCGGCCCGCGATCCCGGGGGTGTGGCCGGGGAGGCTTATAGCTTCGACGGCACCGATGACGTGGCGCTGAGCCCCCATCGCGCGGCTTATGCCGGTACGGAAATGACGCTGAGCTTCTGGTTCAAGGCCGACGCGGCTGGGACGGCGCAGTCATTGGTGTCTAAAGATGCGGCCTTCACCGGGGCCGGGGAGTTCGCGCTGGAGCTGACAGACGCGGGGCAGGTGGCGCTTGCCTTTGAGACCGGCGCCGGCGAGCGTCAGGTTCTGATCAGCCCCACGCTCGATGTGACAGCCTGGCAGCATGTGGCGCTGAGCATCGCGGCGGAAGATGGAGTGTCGCTTTATCTGAACGGCGTGGCGGCCGGTTGGCTGCCCGCGGCCTCGGGCCTTGGAGACAATGACGCGCCCTTCGTCTTTGCCTCTGGCGTGCGGGCCCATGCGTTGGGCTCGGACGACATGCTGGGCTTTTATGCCGGGCGCCTCGACGAGATCGGTGTCTTCGCCGAGGCGCTGGAGGCAGAAGCGATCGGCGATCTCTACGCCATGGGCGTGGAAGGCGAACCGCTGGCCGAGGACAGTTTCAGCTTCTGGTGAGGCTCAGCCCTTGGTCATGGCCTCTTCGAAGAGGCGGGCGTAGTCGTCCTCGCTGGCCTTGCGCGGATTTGAATGGGTGGCCAGGTCGGTCACCGCTTGGGCCACCAGCTCCGGCATGCGCTCTGACGTCAGGCCCATCTCATTGAGATTTTTGGGCACGCCCAGCGTGGCGTTCAGGTCTTCGATGAAGTCGGCGAGGTCAGTGGTGGCCGGCAGATGCATGGCGTGGCGGATGCGCTCGTACTTGTCGCGCGCCGCATCGGCATTGAAGCGCAACACCGTGGGCAGTATCACCGCGTTGAGCGTGCCGTGATGCAGGCGCAGGTCCTTGAGCCGGCCAGCCGAGTGGCTCATGGCGTGAACCGAACCCAAGCCTTTAACGAAGGCCATGGCGCCCTCGGTGGAGGCCATCATCATCTGCCAGCGGGCTTCCCGGTCGCTGCCGTCTGCCACGGCGCGCTCCAGGAAACCGTGATGGATGCCGCGCTCCAGGGCATCAAGGCCCACGGCTTCGGCGGGCGGGTTCACAAGCGGTGAGCAGATCGCCTCAATGGCGTGGGTCATAGCATCCATGCCCGTGCCGGCGGTCAGATGTTTGGGCAGTCCCAGCGTGAGGTCCGGGTCGCAAATGGCGCGGTTCGGGATGAAGAGCGGGTTCACGAAGGTGAGCTTGCGCCCGTCTTCCACGATCACCACAAACCCCACGGAGACCTCGCTGCCGGTGCCGGCGGTGGTGGGCACGGCGATCACCGGCGCAATCTCGCGGATGGTCCGCGCAGCGCGGCCCGCGAGAGAGGCCAGTTTCTTGTCGTTTTTGGCAAGGCAGGCGACGGCCTTGCCCAAATCCATGGGCGAGCCGCCGCCCAGCGCCACCACCCCGTCACAGCCGTCATTGCGATAGAGGGAGAGGGCCTCCAGCACCGCTTCTTCGGTGGGGTTTTCGGGGGTGGCGTCATAGATGGTGACCGGCAGATCCTCACCCATGGCCGAACGCACGGTGCTCGCGATCCCCGCCGCCATCAGCCCTTTGTCAGTCGCCAGCATGGGACGCGTGATGCCGAGCTCCTTCAGGCATTGGGGCAGCATGGAGATGGCGCCGAAATCGAAATGGGTGGTGGTCAGGTACTGCATCATCGCCATGGGACGCGTCTCCGGTCGGGCAAAGGTCTGGATGTCTGAGCAGAGTTTTACACGCCCGTCTTAAGGGGACAATGCGGACGGTGCCAGCGCCGCGGCCCGGGCCAAGCGACAGAAATCATCAATATCCAGGGTTTCCGCGCGGGCGGTGGGGTCGAGCCCGGCCCGGGCCAGAAGGGCCTCAGGCTCCGGGCCCAAGGCTTTGAGACTTGAGCGCAGCATTTTGCGCCGCTGGCCGAAGGCCGCCGCCGTGACCCGCTCCATGAGGCCCGGCTCCAGATCTGCCGGCGCCGGCATCGGCGTGACGTGAACGATGGCAGAGGTCACCTTGGGCGGGGGGACAAAAGCCGAGGCCGCTACATCAAAAAGGAGGCGTGCCGTGCTGCGCCATTGGCTGAGCACGGAGAGCCGGCCATAGGTCTTGGAACCCGGCGCGGCCACCATGCGCTCGACCACTTCCTTTTGAAGCATCAGGGTCAGGCTGTCATACCAGGGCGGCCACGGCCCGGTCATCAGCCAACGGACCACCAGGGGCGTGCCCACATTATAGGGCAGGTTGGCCACCAGCTTGACGGGTTTGTCTCGGTGCGCGGGCGGGATCAGGTCGGGCTCATACACGCTGAGTGCATCCGCCTCCACCACCGTCAACCGGCCCGGATAGGCGGCCGCGATATCACCAAGCGCGTCGAGACAGCGCGGGTCCCGCTCAACGGCGACCACATGGGCCGCGCCTTCCATTAACAGCGCCCGGGTCAAACCGCCAGGCCCGGGGCCGATCTCCACCGCCACCGCTGTGTCCAGTGGCGCCGCGGCCCGCGCGATGCGCCGGGTCAGATTGAGATCGAACAGGAAATGCTGCCCCAACCCTTTGCGGGCGGACAATCCGTATTGGGCGATGACCTCGCGCAAGGGGGGCAGCGTGTCCTCAGCCGCCATGGGATACTCCAGGCCGAGACGTATGGGCCGCGCGGGCAGCGGCGAGATGGCTGGCGAGCTGGAGAGCCGCCACCAGATTATCCGCCCGCGCCGTGCCTGTGCCCGCAATATCATAAGCCGTGCCGTGATCAGGCGAGGTGCGCACAAAGGGGAGGCCCAGCGTGACATTCACGCCGTTCTCGAAATCCAGCGTCTTGATCGGGATCAGCGCCTGATCGTGATACATGCACAGCGCCGCGTCATAGCGGGCCCGGGCGCGCGCGTGAAACAGGGTATCCGCCGATAGCGGTCCGATCGCGTCGATCCCCTCGGCGCGCAGCTGCTCCACCGCTGGGGCGATGATGTCGCGGTCCTCTGTCCCGATAGTGCCCGCTTCACCCGCATGCGGATTGAGCCCCGCGACGGCGAGGCGCGGCGCGGGCACAGCAAAGTCCCGGCGCAGGCTCGCGGCCATAATGTGGGCCGTTTCCACAATGCTCTGGGTGCTGATGAGGCTAGCAACGGCGGCGAGCGGTTCGTGGATGGTCAGCGGCACAACCCGCAACGCGGGCGCCGCAAGCATCATCACCGGGCGCGGCACGGGCGCCGGCGTGCCCTCTACGGCAAGCGCCGCCAGATATTCCGTATGCCCCGGATAGGCGAAACCCGCGTCATAGAGCGCGGCCTTGGTGATGGGATTGGTGACCATGGCGCCTGCCTGCCCGCTGCGGCACAGGCGCACGGCGGTGGCAATGGCGCCGGTGACCGCGGCGGCATGCGCGGGCAGGGGCACCCCCGGCTCCGCCATACCGTCCAGAGGCTGATCCAGCACCGGCAAGGCCTCGGGGAAGGCGCGCAGGGCCTCGGCCGGGGCAGCAATGCGGCGCACGGGCATGGCAAGACCCAACGCCTTGGCGTGCGCCTCATAGAGCGCGGCGGGACCAATCACAGCGAAGGCCGGCCCCGTCGTGCGGCCGGCAGCCCACGCCTTGCAGGTCAGTTCAGGGCCAATGCCCGCCGGGTCGCCCATGGTCAGGACGAGCGGCGCAGGAACGGCTGGGGTCATGACATCACGCGGGGTTAGAGGCTCCGCGCGCGCGAGGGCGGCGGACGCCTTACCGGATTTCGACCGTGGCGTCGCGGCGCAGGTCGCGCAGATAGCGCCGCTGCACCATGGACAGTTGCTGCTGGAAGAGGCGATTTTCGATGGCGTCGCGCGAGGGCATCAGCCCGCCTTCGGTCTCCCGATCGCACACGAACATCACATGGAAGCCCGCTTCCGTCCGCACCGGTTGTGCCACGTCACCGGCGCCCATGCCAGCCACGGCATCTTGGATCAGGTCACGCAGCTCAGAGACTTTGCGCACACCCAGATCCGCATAGCGCACATGCGGCACCTGCCGGCCGATCGTCTCCAGCTCGTCACAGGGCGGTGCGGTCTGGGCGATTTGCACCGCCATGCCAGCCGCCGCGCGGACATATTGCTCGTCCCAATCGGGCAGGGCCGGAACCACAAGCTGTTTCAAGGTCAGGGAAATCTGATCGGGCGAGGCACCCACGCCGATGCGCCGGTCGCGCAGAGCAACGACGTAATAGCCGGAGATGGTGCGGATCGGCACCGACAGCGAGCCAACACGCATTTGCGCCACCGCCTCGGCCAGTTGCGGCGGCAGATCATCCGCCGTCACCCAGCCCACATCGCCGCCGGCGCCGGCCGTGGCCGACTGAGAGAACTGGCGGGCAATGTCGGAGAAGCTCGCTTCGCCGGTGCGCAGCTGATCCACCAGACGCTGAGCGGTGCGGGCGATGGACTCTTCCTGGTCGCGCGAATCCACGCCGAGAAAGATTTCCATCAGCCAGTATTGCGGCTTGTCCGAGCTTTCCTGGAGCTGCTCGAAGACTTGATTGATGTCGTCCTCGGTGACGGAGATGCGCGAGGAGAAGCGGCCTTGGGTGATTTCATCCCACGCGATGTTTGATTCGATCTGGCGGCGCAGGGTCTGCTCCTGCACGCCGGCCTCGGCTAGAATTTCCAGGATCTGTGTGCGGGTCATGCCATTGCGCTGCGCCAAGCGCGCGATGGAGAGGTCGATCTCTTCCTTCGGCACTTGGAACTCGACGGAGGCGGCTTCCTGCAATTGCAGTTCTTCGTCCACCAGGGTCCGCAGCACCTGTTCGCGCACCCGCTCCACCGCTTCTGGCGTCGGGGTCAGGCCGGAGGTGGCGATGACCAGGCGCACGCGCTGTTCCAGGTCATAGGCGGAAATGACTTTGTCATTCACCAGCGCCGCAATGCTTTGCACCTCTTGCGCCGCGGCCCGGCCACCAAGACCCGCCGCAATGGCCAGACCCACCGCGAGAGCGGCCACGCTACACAGGATCGCCTGAAAAGCCCGCATCACTCCACCACTTGCCAATCGTTACCGCCGCCCACTTGCTTCAGCCGCGCAGGATAGCGGATCGGTAAGGTCAATCAAGCGCGGCCACAGCCCGCGCCCGTGCCCGGCCCGGCTCTTTAGTTGGATCCCACACTTTTAAGGCGGAATCGGAACAGCACCGAGGTCGAGGGTTCAATGCCTCTATCGCGCGTGAAACTGCGGCGATAACTGGCTTCGAAGGCGGTGCATTCATCCTCGTAGGTCAGGCCGAGGAAGTTATTAATCATCTCGCCTTCTTCCAGGTCGCGCCGCCCGCCAATGCGCGCCGACCAATTCTCGGTGAAGCGCGCGCGCGCCTCCAGGCGCACTTCTTCGCGGGCTTCAAGGCCGCCAATGGTCTGCTCGTCGTCGATGCTCAGATAGCCAGCCTTGAGATCGATATATTTGGTGTCGAGATCCAGATCGACTTCGTTACGGCGGAAATCAAAGCTGTCCTTATCAAGCCGGAAGCGGTGTGTGAGGTTGAGATACTCTCCAGCCGCCACCGACAGTCGGCCCACATAGTCGGACGCCTCATCTTCAAGGCCGCTGCCGGGGGCGAATTCGGTTTGTTCGCGCACCCGGAATGTCTGGCCCACCAGCAGCCCGGCCGAGAACTCTTCGCCATAGGTGGCCAGCCGCAGGCCCACATTGGCGCGGCTGCCCCCCTCCCACACGTCGATTCCGGGGAACTTGTTGAGCGAGAACAGGTTGGTGTCGTCGAATTCAAAGCTGGTGCTGTCTTCGTTGGGAATGTCATCGGGATTGCCGCCATCGGGGCTGTAGATGACTTGCACCACCGGTTCGATGACCTGGCGGGAACTGCCATTGCCGCGAACGAAAGGCCAGCGCCAGTCCACCGCCGCGAGGCCCAGAACCCGGCTGGCGAGGAAGTCGTCTTCTTCCACCACGCCATTGCCGGCATCCAGTTCCACATCCTGCGTGTAATAGACATCCGAGCGGACTTGAGCCACGGCGGTCATCACGTCGCCCAGGCGCGAGGTGAAAGGACGCTGCCAGGTTCCGGAGACCGAGGCGCGCTGGGTATCGACGCCATTGGTGGACAAATCCCCGTCCACATCGCCGGTGCGGAACAGCGACAGCACATTGGCGTCCACGGCGACTTCGCCGCCGAGCCAGGGATCGTCAAACACGGAACGGTGTTCGACCAGCGCTGGCACGATGGGCGTGGTGCTGTCGTCGTCCTCGGCGCGCAGGCCGTCAAAGAAATAGCCATTGTAAACCGTGCGGCCCTGAGGGCGCAGGTTCCGGTAGTAGATATTGTTGGTCAGCCGGTCTTCTTCGGAAATGTCGAAGCGGCGCAGATAGGTGTCATCGGTGGTGAGCTGAAGCTGGTAGCCCGCATGGGTCTCTGGCGAGATCTGGAACTCGCCCTCGCCAAACAGATGGCCGCGCAGACGCCGGCCCTCGAATTCGTCCTCGCTTTCATCGAAGAAGCGGGCATTGGCCAGCGAGCCGGAGAGGGAATACTCCCCCGGCTTGATGCGGTGACGGAACTCGGCCTTGGCCACCGGCCCCTCCCGGGTGGTGATCATGGGCGAGACCGTCAAATCCATATTGGGCTTAAGCACAATGAAGTAGGGGACCTCGACGATATTGCCGAGTTCGGTGGAGTTTCCGACCGATGGGGTCAGAAAGCCGCTCTTGCGCCGGACCGTGGGATCGGGGTGAGAGAAATAGGGCGTGTAGAGCACCGGCACCCCGTAGATCTCGAAGCGGGCATGGCGGTAGGTGATGGATTTGCGTTGCTCGTCATGGATGACCCGGCTCGCCTTGAGCTGCCAGAGCGGCGCGCCGTCGCCTTCGCAGACCTCGCAGGGGCTGTAGACCGCGCGTTCCAGTTCGGTGACGCCGTTTTCTCGGCGCACCGCGCGCGCCGCCGCCAGCCGGCTCGTGGGATCGAGCGCCAGGCGCAGATTCTGTACCACGCCGGTCTTCAACTCGCCCGTGATCTCGATGCGTTCCGCATACAGCATCGGGCCGTCCGGCTCGGACAGGCGCACATTGCCCGTGGCGATGAGAGTGCCGGTGGCTTCATCATAGGTCAGCATGTCGGCGCGCAGGAGCCGGCCGCTCTGGCTGACTTCCACATTGCCGGTGGCCGACCAGAGGCTGGTGTCCGGTTCATAGGTCAGGCTGTCGGCCTGAAACAGAATGGGCTGGCGGCTCTGGTCCTGTAGCGCATCGGAATCGAGCGGACCGGTGCGCACGGCCACGTCCCGTGCGGGTTCATTGCGTGCCGTGGGCGCCGCTTCATTGCGTACCGTGGGCGCCGCCTCGGCCGGCGTCACGCCCGCCAGCAGCGCAGGGGACCCGGCGCTTAAGGTTAACGCGACCAGCGGGCCCCAGAAGCGCAGCGCAGGAGATCGGCAGGGTGGTGTCATGGCGCGCGCGGTTCGCTCTTCAGCTTGTGTGGGCCTAGGTCGTCAGGGTCTGGGGTCCGCAGGCAAGCCCTTTGGCTAGCCATCCTCCAGATGGAACAAGATGGTCATGCCCAACAGGCCCGTGACCATGGTCGGACCCCACGCCGCGAGAGCCGGGGGCAAAATCCCGGACTGGCCCAGCGCACCAGCGACATCCGATATGAAGAAAAGCGCAAACCCCGCAAAAACGCCAGCTACAAGAAGGCGAGCAACCCCGCCGGCACGGCTCAAACGGAGCGAAAAAATCGCGGCGAGGAACACCATGGCCATGAGCAGGAAGGGTGTCGAGAGCAGTTGGTGCCAGTGGAAGCTGTGCCGGTACACCGAAAAGCCTGCCGCCTGGGCGGTTTCGATGAATTCCGATAGCTCCCAGAACGGCAGAGTCTCGGGCGAGGCGAAACTCTCTTGAATGCGTTTGGGGTCCATGACCGTGGGCCAGGACAGGCTTTCATGGAATTCCGGCGTGCCGTCGGTGCGGCTGAGCCAGGCATTGGACAGGATCCAGGCGCCGTCGGTGAGTTCCGCGCTCGCCGCATCAATGCGCGCGTCGAAGCGGGTGCGCCCCTCGAAAGCCAGGATGATCACATCGGTGATGCGCAGATCCGTGCCGCCGGGATCATCGACACTGAGGGCATGCACCACCGTGTGGTTGCCCTCATTGGCCTCGCGCAGCCAGAGGCCCGTCTTGGCGATGGCGATGCGGCTGTCCTCGCCGCGCAGGAGGGTTTTTTCCAGCACCGCATAGCGCGACAGCATCACCGCCGAGGCGGGATTGAACACGGTCACCATGAAGCCGCCGATGAGGCCCGCGATCAGGACGGCCGGGGCCAGGAACTGCCACACCGAGACCCCGCTCGCCCGGGCCACCACCAGTTCATTGCTGCGCGACAGGGCCGAAAAGCACCACATGGCGCCGAATAGGAAGGTGAAGGGAAACACCTGCTCCATGAGGTTGGGCAGCTTGAGCAGGCTGAGCTGCACCGCCATGCCGGGGCCGATTTTGTCCTTCGACGCGTATTGGCGCAGCATCTCGATTACATCGATGAGAAACACCAGCGAGGCCACGATCAGGGTCGCGCCAAGCACGCTGAAGAAAAACTGCCGCCCGAAATAGCGGAAGAGGGTGAAGGAAAAACCGTTCATCGCTTAACCGCCCGCTGGTTCAGCGGCATCGTCGCGGGACGGCGCCTTGAGTTCATGCAGGCCGCGCCGACGCCGGTCGAAGGGCGGTGTTTCATTGATAATCATGATGCACACGGCGATGGACAGGACCGGCAACGCATATTGAAGCCCGTTGACCCAGGCCGCATCCGCCGCCCAGCTCTGCACCCCGAACCCGGCAAGCCGCAGCATCAAAACCGCGCCCATGGCGTAAATGATGCGGCTGGTATAGCCGCGCCGGCTGAAGGTTCCGCCCAAAACCGCGATAAAGGCAATGAGAGCAAACGTAAAGTTGTAAAGCGGCGTCGCAAGGCGCGCATGCCCCTCGGCCACAAAGCGCTGATACTTACGCTGTTTTTCCCGCTGCTCGGCCTCTGGATAGAACAGCTCGCCCAGATAGCGTTCCGAGAGATCGCGAGCATTGCGCCCGTTCTGGTCACCTTCGAACTGGCCGAGATCCAGGATGGAACTTTCAAAGCGCAGCGACTGGAGATTGCCGTCCCGATTGGTCATCTCCTGCACTTCGCCATTGTGCATGACGAGGCGAGGGCCGTCAGGGGTTTTCCAGAACACGCCGCGTTCGGCCATATAGGTGCGCGGGCGCTCCGGATTGCGGTTGTCATGAACGAGAATGCCCTTGAGATCACCGCCGGTGGGGGCCTGGCTGATGTAAACCGTCAGCCCGTCGATCTTGGTGGTGAACTGGCCTTCGCGGATGAAGGCGGCCGCCAGATCGGACCGGATTTCATAGATCCGGTCTTTCATGGCCCGATAGCCCGCCGGCATGAAGTAAAGCCCCAGGGCGTAATTCGCCATGGTGACGATAAGGGCAAGCACCAGAATGGGCTTGGCCAGCGCCCAAGGCCCGATCCCCGCCGACCACATCACAGTGATCTCGCTATCCGAGTAGAACCGGTGCAGCCCGTAGAGCACGCCGCAGAACAGCGCGATGGGCACGATCACCGTCAGCAGGCTCGGAAGCACCAGAATGACGAGATAGAAGAAGGTCAGCAGCGACTGCCCACCGTTAATGATGAGGTCGAGCATCTTCAGCGATTGGGTTAGCCAGACGACGACCGTCAACATGAAGGTGAAAAACAGACAGGGCAGGGCCGTTTGCCGGAAGATGTAGGCGCCAACCGTGTTCATGCCGCGTATCCGCCGTCCCAGTTCTGCCCGCGCCAATCCGTCGCCGGTCCCACATCACCACCCAGTGTGCCCTGAAAGCAGCCGACTCGGCTACACATAGACCGCCGGATCGGGGGACCAAAGGACTTTCCAAACCGCCTCGCGCAGGCTTGAGCGCCGCCGGGCGGGCCCCGACTATACGACACCGGCCAGGAAGATGCGCGCTGGACGCGCCCAATCGAGGGGCTCTCGTATGAATATCAGCTTCGCCAAAGTCTCGATGCCGAAATCGGGCGCGCTCATTCTGACCGCAGGTGAGAAAGCCACCCTGTCGCCGAGCGCGGCGAAACTGGATGCCGATCATGGCGGTATCGTGAAACGCGCCATCGCGGCGAGCCGGTTTCAGGGCAAGCGTGGACAGATCCTGGAACTGCTCAGCCCGGCCGATCTGGGTGTGTCGCGCCTGGTGATCCTTGGCATCGGCCCGGTCGAGGCGCTGACCCCGCCGCGGGTGGAAAGCCTGGGCGGTGTGCTCGCGGGGCATCTTTTGGGCACGGCCGACAAGGCGGCGGCTGTGCTGCTTGATCCCCTGAAAGCCGGGGCCATGAGTGACGGTGATGTCGCCGCTCATCTGGCCCTCGGCGCGGATCTGCGCGATTACCGCTTTGATCGGTATCGGACCCGGCGCGACAAGGAGCCCGCGCCCCAACCCATCAAGCTGACCGTCATGACCGATGCAGCCACACCGGCGCGGGCGGCCTTTAAGGGCGGTGAAGCGGCCGTCGAGGGCACCAAACTTGCCCGCGACCTGGTGAGCGAGCCGCCCAATGTGCTGTTCCCGAAGGCCTTCGCCAAACGCTGCCAGGCGCTCACGAAGCTTGGGGTGGCGGTGGAAGTGCTGGGCGAGAAGGAGATGGCCAAGCTCGGCATGCACACGCTGCTGGGTGTCGGGCGCGGCAGTCGCCATGAAAGCCAGCTCGTGGTCATGACCTGGAATGGCAAAAGCGGCGCCAAATCGGGCCGGGGCCGGCGCAGCACCAAAGCCGGCGCCGAGCCGCTTGCCTTTGTGGGCAAGGGCGTGACGTTTGATACCGGCGGGATCTCCCTCAAGCCGGGCGCGGGCATGGAGGACATGAAAGGCGATATGGGCGGCGCGGCCGCCGTGGTCGGCCTCATGCACGCGCTCGCCAGTCGCAAGGCCAAGGCGGATGTGGTCGGTGTTGTGGGCCTGGTGGAAAACATGCCCGACGGCGATGCCCAGCGCCCGGGCGATATTGTCACGTCCATGTCCGGTCAAACCATCGAGATCATCAATACGGACGCAGAGGGCCGGCTCGTGCTGGCAGATGCGCTCTGGTATACGCAAGACCGGTTCAAACCGCGGTTCATGATTGATCTGGCGACTCTGACGGGCGGTATCATTAATACATTCGGCCATGAATATGCTGGGCTGTTTACCGAAGATGATCGGTTGGCAGAACAGCTCTATCTGGCGGGGATCACCAGCGGCGAGAAACTCTGGCGCCAGCCCATGGGCGACGTCTATGACAAGATGATCGACTCCCAGTTCGCCGACATGAAGAACGCCACCGGCCGGGCGGGCGGGTCAATCACCGCCGCCCAGTTCCTGCGCCGCTTTTCCAACGGCGTGCCCTTCGTGCATCTGGATATTGCAAGCACCGCCTGGACGCCCAAACCCTCGGATACCGCCCCCAGCTGGGCGACGGGTTTTGGCGTGCGTTTGCTCGACCGTTTCGTGACGGATCATTTCGAGAAGTGATCCAGACGCGGATCATGGGTCACGTGGCGGCGTGAGAGGATGTGATGACGGCGACGGAATTGTGGTTCTACCATCTGGAGCGCGCACCGCTTGACGCGGTGCTGCCAACCCTGTTGCAGCGGACGTTGGAGCGGGGCTGGCGGGCAGTGGTGCGCGTGGGCTCGGCGGAGCGGGCCCAGGCGCTCGACGGGCATTTGTGGACCTATCAGGATGACAGTTTCCTGCCTCACGGGCTTGCCCATCAACCCCAGGCGGATGATCAACCCATTCTTCTGACCACGGAAACTGACCGGCCGAACAAAGCGGAGGCCTTGTTCTTGGTGGATGGGGCACCGTTTCCAGAACTAGAGGCGGAAGAACGCCTGGAGGGGTTGTCGCGCTGTATCCTCCTGTTCAATGGTCAGGATGCGCAGGCCGTGCAAGAGGCGCGCGCCCTGTGGAAGCGGGCCAAGGACACGGGCCTGGACCTGTCCTATTGGCAGCAGGCGCCCAACGGGGGGTGGCAGAAGCGGGCCTAACGCCCGTTTCAGTTTCCGGTGAAGCGAGGATCGCGCTTTTCAAAGAAGGCGCGGATGCCTTCCCGAAAATCCTCGCTTTGGGCCGTCAACAGCCATTGATCCCGGTCCATGAAGGTCGCGGTATGATGCAGCGCATTGGCAGCGGCGTTGATGGCTTCTTTCGACATGCGCACCGGCAGCGGTGGCAGAGCGGCGATCCGCTCCGCCCACTGACGGGCCTGGGCCAGTGCTTGACCGGTGGGTGCGGTGTCGTCGGCGAGGCCCCAGGCAAGCGCAAGCTCTGTATCAAGAGCCTCTCCGAAAATCGTAAAGCGCTTGGCCCGCGCCGGGCCCATAAGCGCGACCAGACGCGGCAGGCTGTGCCAGCTCATATTCATACCCAGCGGCACTTCCGGTAGGCGCAAGGACGCGCCCACGCCGAGCACGCGGAAATCGCAGGCCAGCGCCAGCGCCACGCCGCCCCCCACGCAATAGCCTTCAATGGCGGCAATCGTGATCTGTTCAAGGGCTTCCCAGGCGGCACAAAGCGCCGGCCCTGCGCGCATGGTCTCGCGGCGCTCCAGCAGGGTCTGGTCCGCCGCGCGCGCGCCATCGGCAAGGTCGGCTCCGGCGGAAAAGGAGCTGTCCGTACCCGTCAGGATAACAGCCTGGATCGCGGTGTCGTGGCGCAGCGCCTGGGCGGCATCCGTCAGCTCCCGCATCAAAGCATGGGAAAGGGCGTTGCGCGCCTCTGGCCGGTTGAGGCGGATGGTGGCAATGGCGCCGGTGATATCGACGTGCAGGGTCTGAAATGTGTGATTGGCGAGGCTCATTGTTCTCCCCAGGTGGGCTGGTCGAGACCGTCGGAGAGGCCGAGGCGGCCCTTGGCGGAGGTCAGCGAACCGCTGGCGGGCAGGGTGCGTCCGGCAAGCCCCAGGCCGTAACGCGGCATGGCGTGGTAGATCGCTTCATAGGCACCGGCCCTGATGGGGTAGGTCTCGTGCCAGATGCCCACATCGTTCGTGCGCGCCACAGCTCGGTTGAAGGCTCGCCAGGCCGGCAGATGTTCCGCGCTTTCGGTGGTGGCGTAGGCATGCAGATGGTCAAAGCTGCGCCAGTACTGCACCAGCATGACCGAGCGCAAGCTAGGGTGCACCCGGTAGTGCATGAGCCCCAAATCCGGATTGGCATCCAATTCGCCCAGCATGCGGCCCATGGCGCGGACCACCGGCAGCCATTGCCAGACCTTCCAAAAGCTGTTGATCCGCATGCCGATGAGGAAGAGGACGAAGTCGCCTTCCACCTGCGCTGTCATCCGTCCCGGTATGATCTCCGCCATGGGTCTTGCCTCCCTGTGCTTGCTTGAGCATGCCTGGGTGGAACAGTTGCGGCAAGGGCTCAGGCGTCGGTGTCGGCCTCGGCCTGGGCGCTTTCGTAAGCTTCCAGGGCCGTGAGCCACTGCTCCTCTGCCTCGTCTTTTTCCTTGCCGATCCGACCTTGCAGCTTGCCCAGTTCGGCGGCCTTGCCGGGCTCGTCCGTGTAGATTGCCGGATCGTTGAGGGCCTTTTCGACCTTGGCGAGTTTTTTTGATAACGCCGCGACCGTCGCTTCCCAGCGTTCCGCCTCGCGTTTGAGTGGCGCGATCTGAGCCCGGCGTTCGGCGGCGAGGCGGCGCTGGTGTTGGCGCGAGGGACCCTTCTCTACGGCGCGCGCCTTGTCGGGATTGCGCCCGGCCGTGCGCGCCAAAAGCCAGTCGCGATAGGCATCGAGATCTTCCTCATAAGGTGTCACCGTGCCATCGGCGACGAGCCAGAGGCGATCGGCGCACGCCTCGACCAGGTGGCGGTCGTGGCTGATCAGGATCACGGCCCCTTCATAAGTGTTCAGGGCCTGGAGCAACGCCTCGCGGCTGTCCACGTCCAAGTGGTTGGTGGGCTCGTCCAGGATGAGGAGGTGGGGTTTCTCCCAGACCGCGAGCGCAAGCATGAGGCGGGCTTTCTCACCGCCCGATAGGTCGCCGATCTTGGTGTCGGCCTTGTCCACCGAGAAGCCGACAGCGCCCAGGCGGGCCCGGCGCTGGGCCTCGGTGGCGTCCGGCAGTAATCGTTCAAACACGGCATAAGGCGTCTCGCCCGGGTTCATTTCGTCGAGCTGATGCTGCGCGAAATAGCCGATGCGCAAGGTGGGGGAGCGGCGCAGGCGCCCCTCGGAGATCTTCAGGCGCGCTGACAAGAGTTTGGCGAATGTGGATTTGCCATTGCCGTTGGCGCCCAGAAGCGCAATGCGGTCGTCATTGTCGATGCGCAAGGTCAGGCGCTTGAGAATGGGGCGCTCCGGCTCATAGCCGACACAGGCGTTCTCCATAGTGATGATCGGTGGGCTGAGCGGTTCGGGATCAGGAAACTCGAAAGGCGGCAGGCCCCCTTCCACCAGGGCGGCGATGGGCTGCATGCGTTCCAGCATTTTCAGCCGGCTTTGCGCCTGGCGGGCCTTGGAGGCCTTATAACGGAAGCGATCCACGAACGCTTCGATATGGCGCCGCTGTGCCTCTTGTTTCTTCTTCAGGGCCAGTTGCTGTTCATAGCGGGCACGCCGCTGCGCCTCGAACTGGTCGTAGGTCCCCGTATAGACCGTGAGCCGATGATGCTCCAGGTGCAGGATGGTACCCACCGCACGGTTGAGAAGGTCGCGGTCGTGGCTGACCAGAAGCACCGTATAGGGATAGGTCTTCAGATAGGTTTCGAGCCAGATCACCCCCTCCAGGTCGAGATAGTTGGTGGGCTCGTCGAGAAGCAGCAGGTCGGGCTCGGTGAAGAGCACGGAGGCCAGCGCCACCCGCATACGCCAGCCACCGGAATATTCCGCACACGGGCGTGCCTGCGCCGCCTCGTCAAAGCCGAGCCCGGCGAGAATCGTCGCGGCGCGCGCCGGCGCGGTATGGGCGCCGATATCCGCAAGGCGTGTCTGGATTTCGGCGATGCGGTGCGGGTCGGTCTCGCTATCGGCGGCGCCAAGCAGGCGGGCGCGCTCGTGATCGGCGGCCAGGACCGTTTCCAGCAGGCTTTCCGGCCCGCCGGGCGCTTCCTGCGCCACTGAACCGATGCGGGCGTTTTTCGGGATGGAAATGGAGCCTGATTCTGCGGCGATCTCACCTTGGATCAGGCGCAACAGCGTGGACTTGCCGGCGCCATTGCGGCCCACAAAGCCCACTTTGTGCCCCGCTGGCAACGCCGCGGTCGCGTTTTCCAGGATCAGCCGGCCTTCGATACGGTAGGTGAGGTCGTTGATATGCAACATGGCCAGGACGGACCCGAAAGGACAGACAAGCGGCTGCTCTAGCACAGCCAGGGGCGCGCGCAAACGCCCGCCTTGGCAAGGCGCATTCCCCCCGCTATAACCCGCCCGAGTTTCAAGACATCCACCCGTAAACCCAGGGGAGCATCATGGCCACTGAGCGGACGCTGTCGATCATCAAGCCCGACGCCACCGAGCGCAACATCACCGGCTGCATCGTGAAGAAATTCGAGGAAGCGGGCCTGCGCGTTGTGGCGCAGAAGCGCATCCGCCTGTCCCAAGAGCAGGCCGAGCAGTTCTACGCGGTGCACAAAGAGCGCCCCTTCTATAATGACCTGGTGGCCTTTATGACCTCCGCGCCGGTGGTGGTGCAGGTGCTCGAAGGCGAGAGCGCGGTGACCAAGAACCGCGAAGTGATGGGCGCCACCAACCCGGCCGAGGCCGCCGAAGGCACCATCCGCAAGCTCTACGCCGAAAACATCGAGCGCAACTCCGTGCACGGATCAGACGCACCAGAAACCGCGGCCGAAGAGATCAAGTTCTTCTTCCAGGACGACGAAATCGTCGGCTAAGCCTGACCGCCGATCCTTGGTGAAACGCCGCTCCCTCGGGGGCGGCGTTTTGCGTTAAGGCACGAAGAGTGTCGGCGCTGCCTGGGGATCTGCGAAGACGGTGCGGCCGGCTTCGAAGCGGGCGCGGCCCTCGGCGATCATGCGGATGCAAGCCGGGTAGAGCTGGTGCTCCGTGGGCAGAATGCGGGCGGAAAGCGTGTCCTCATCGTCGCCGGGCAGCACGGGGACGGCGGCTTGCCCAATCAGCGGGCCCTGATCCAGTGCCGGGATCACCCAGTGCACACTGGCGCCGGAAATGAGCACGCCCGCCTCCAGGGCCTGGCGCTGTGGGCGCAGCCCCGGAAACAGCGGCAACAGCGAAGGGTGCACGTTGACAATGCGCCCGGTCCAGCGCTCGGCAAAGGCGTCGGAGAAGATGCGCATAAAACCGCCCAGGCAGACCAGATCCACCTGATGGGCGATCAGCGCCGCCTCAACGGCGGCGTCGAAGGCCTCGCGGCTCTCATAGGCTTTGTGATCAAGAGCGACCGTGGACAGTCCCGCCTCGGCCGCGCGGGCGAGGCCTGCGGCATCGGGGCGGTTGGAGATCACCACACCGATCCGGGCGGGAAAGCCCGGCTCGGCACAGGCTTGCGCCAGCGCGTGCATGTTCGATCCGCGTCCGGAAATCAGAATGCCGAGGGTGAGCATGAGCCGTTCCTTGCACTGGAATCGCGAGGAGGATCCCCGATTTCACTTGCCGGGACCGGCGGCCTGCGGCAGGGTTGCCGACCAGCGCCGGAGTTGGCCCGCGTTCTAACGCCTCGCCGCCGCGCTGTCATCCCGCAAACCCGCCCGGCGCCATAACCGGCCCGGCGACCAGAGGCTCGGGGACCGCTCCCGCGATGACAGAGTCCATGCCCAACACGGCCCGGAGGGCGGCCGCATCGGAGACGTTCCAGGATGTCGCCGCGGGGCAGGCGCGGGCACCGGCCCGCGACATCTCGGCCCGCTTCGGGGCGTTGTGCGCAGACGGTGTTTTGGACCCGGAGCGCACCGGCGCGGCGTTCCAGGCGCTGCGGCCTTTGATTGAACCGGTGCACTTCGTGCTGGTGCCGCCCTTCCTCAGCGATACATTCTTTGCGCCCAATGTGATCGGCGTGACCACATTCCTGTCGGGCCTGGAGCCGTGGATGACGCGGGAAGGGCTGAAAGCGGTGACCGCGCCCTTGGGCACCCAGAACGCCGTGCATCACAATGCCGAGGCGCTGACCCGGTTCCTGGATACGCTGGAGGGGCCGATCTGCCTGATCGGGCATTCCAAAGGCGGGCTGGATTCCCTCGATTGCCTGCTGCGGGCGGGGCCTGAATTGCGGGCGAAAATCATCGGCTTGATGTCGTTTCAATCGCCCTTTTACGGCTCACCCGTGGCGGATCTGGTGTCGGCTAATGCGCCGACCATCGGGCTCGGCGCGGCGTTCCGGGCCCTTGGCGGCAATATCCAGTCGCTGGAGGATCTGCGCACGGTGGACCGCTCCGGCTATATGGCCCGCCATGATCCCACCATTGCCGCGCTGATCGCCGAGCGGCGCCATCTGGCCTTTGCCACTTGGGAAGAGCCGTCCTGGCAAGTGCCGGCGGGGTCCATGGCCAACCGCTACATGCTGCGCAAATATGGCCGCAATGACCGCTTGGTGACCGTGGACAGCGCGGTATTGCCCTATGGCCGGTATGCGGTGACCGATGCCATTGGCCATGGCGGCTTTTCGATCCTGCCCGACCGCATCGGCCGCCATGCGCGGGCCGCCTTCCACCAGGCGCTGCTGGTGTTGTTGTTCAGCTAAGCCTCACTCGAACACCACGCGCGCTGTCTTGGCTTTGTTCTTGGCCAGAGTCCCGATGGGGCGCGGCGCCCAGTCAGCGAAAGCCGGGTTTTCGCTAAGCTCGGTGGCGGTGGCACTGGAGACCACAAGCACCATGCCGGTGCCGTTGTTGAACGTGCGCTGCATTTCCGCCTCGGTGATGGCGCCGGTCTCTTGCAGCCAGTCGAAAACGGCCGGGCGCGGACGGTTGGTGCGGGCCATGACCGCGTCGGTACCCTGGGGCAGGACGCGGGGCAGGTTTTCGGTCAGGCCTCCGCCGGTGATATGCGCGAGCGCCTTGATCTTGCCCTCCCGGATGGCCGTGAGCAGCGGACCGGCATAAATCCGGGTCGGCTCTAAAAGGGCCGCGCCGAGGCTTTGACCCTTCGCGAAGGGAGCTTCGTCGTCGAGTGCGAGGCCCGCTTTTTCTATGACTTTGCGCACCAGCGAAAAGCCGTTGGAATGAAGCCCGGTAGAGGCAAGCGAGATCAGCACGTCATCCGGCCCCACATCCGCGCGCGGCAAGAGCGTGCCACGCTCGGCCGCGCCCACGGCGAAGCCCGCCAGGTCGTAATGGCCATCCGCATAAAGACCGGGCATCTCGGCGGTCTCCCCGCCGATGAGCGCGCAGCCCGCACGGCGGCACCCCTCGGCGATGCCTTCGACGACGGATGCGGCGGTGTCCACGTCAAGCCGTCCGCAGGCGAAGTAATCCAAGAAGAAGAGCGGCTCGGCGCCCTGCACGATCAGATCGTTCACGCACATGGCCACCAGGTCGATGCCCACCGTGGTGTGGTGTCCGGTCTCGAAGGCGAGTTTGAGCTTGGTGCCAACCCCGTCGGTGGCCGAGACCAAAACCGGGTCTTCAAAGCCGGCGGCTTTGGGATCAAACAGGGCTCCAAAGCCGCCAAGCGCCCCGTCCGCGCCGGGCCGGGCCGTGGCGCGGGCCAGCGGTGCGATGCGTTTGACAAGCGCGTTGCCCGCATCGATGTCCACGCCCGCATCGGCATAAGTGAGGCCGGAAGGCCCGCTCTTGGCTGTCATGAGGTGCTCTCTGTTCTGAGTGACGGATTCTGAGTGACGGGATGGGACGGCGTTAGGTATCGCCGAGTCCGAGCGCATCGAGAATACGGTTGATCCGGGCGTCGAATTCGGTCTGAGGCCCCAGGCGCAGAAAGTCGCGGCTTTCTTCCGCCAACATGTCCGCATCGCTGGCCAGTACTTCGACGCTCACCCAGCGCGCCCAGTCCTGCTGGGGCATCCAGTCCGGTTCGTCCACCCGGCAATTGGGCAGGCGGAAGTGATAGGTGGGCCGAGCCTTGTTTTTCACACCGGGCAAGAGCCGCGCCACAAGCTTGGCATTCACATGGGCGAACAAGGGCAGCATATCCAACTCCCGGTTACGGGACGGGTTAAAGCGAATGTAATCCGCAATCAAACCATCCATGTCCGGAGCATAGGTATCGCGCAGGATATAGCGCGCAAAATCGAGCGGGTAGGGATCGATATAGTGTTGCACCTGGCGGATCAGCGCAAGCTTGCTTTCCCGGCGCAGCCTCGCCGCCAGAATACAATAGGACCGCAGCACCGCCAGCAGATGCGCGGCCTCCAGCCGGGCGGCCTCCACATTCAGATGCATGCCAAAGCCCGCGAAAGCAGAATGCGCCGTGCCCTTGGCGCCGGCATGCATCAGCGCTTCTTTCAGGGGTTGCAGGCGGCCAAGATCCGTATAGGGCATGGGCGGGCCGATGATCTCCACCGGCATCACGGTCGAGGCCACCGCGCCCACCGTATAGCCGATGGCCTTGGACAGGTCGTCGCGGATCTCTTCGGGCAGGTCCTTGGCATTTTCTTTCACGAAGGCCGGGTGGGCCCAGCGCGCATCCAGCTCGACCTTAAAGCGGCCAAGCTCCGGCACGGTGATGTGGAATTCGTGGGGGTCGATTTCTTCGAGCGTGCCATCGAAGACATCAGCGGTGACCACGGCCGCCTCGCGGGCGGTCAGGCCGCTGAACTCCAGCTCCACGCCAATCGTGCGGATTTTCCCGGCCCCATTTTTCGGGCACGGCAGTCGGGCGACGGGTAAGGCCTCGCTCATGGCACTCCTCCGGCGGTCGCGGTCGTGTTCTCAACCGTCGAACCATGCTGTAGTCTCCCCGAGACCTCTTGCCAAGGGAGTTAGAGCCAATGGGACTGTGGCGGTTGTCGGCGCTGGCCGTGGGGATCGTGGTCGCGGGACTGGTGAGCGCCGGTGTGGCGCGGGCCGATGTGTTCACGGCCGTAGGAATTCCGGTGGATGCAAGCGCGGTGAGCGCCACTGAGGCCCGAGAAGTGGCGCATCAGCAGGGCCGCCGGGCAGCCTTTGAGGAAGTGCTGCGCCGCCTGACCCGGGAAGACGACTGGCCGTCGCTGCCCATGGTGTCGGATGCGGATCTGATGCGCATCAGCGCCGGTCTGAGCATCACCGAGGAACGCAACAGCCGGAACCGCTATCTGGCCACGATCGGCTACAGCTTTATGCCCGAAGGGGTGCGCGAGGCGCTGCAGGAGGCCGGTATTGCCTTTAGTGAAAGCCAGGCCCGGACCGCCGTGGTGCTGCCGGTGCTCGATTACGGCAGCCAGCGTCTGCTGTGGGAACAGCCCAATCCCTGGATGACCGCCTGGCAGGCCAAGCGCCTGACCCATGAATTGACGCCCATTCTGGCACCGTTGGGCGATTTGGAAGATATCGCCGCGGTGGACGCGGATCGGGCGCTGTCTGCCCGGTGGCCGGACCTGCAACGCCTCTCGGACCGCTATGAGGGCGCGGATGTGCTGGTGGCCAAGGGGCGGGTGCGCGCCAATGGCAACGAAGGTTTGATGACGGTCACGGTGTTGCGGGTCACCGCTAATGGCGAGAGTGAGCCCATGACCGTGCGCGCTCGCGGGCCGCTGACGCCGCCGGAAGGGGCGCAGGGCGACGCGGCCAAAACCGTGTTCGACCGGGCCGTGGCCGAGACCGTTGCCGCCCTGAGCCGCGACTGGAAGGCCATGACCCTTGTGGATTACGAGGCGCTTAACCGGCTTGACGCCACCGTGCGGTTTGCCTCGCTGGAGGATTGGGCCGATATGCGCCGGGCCATTGAGGGGCAGGCCACGGTCATCGAATGGCGCACCACCGCCATGTCGGCGAGCGGCGCGGAACTCGATGTGGTGTTCGCCGGTAGCGTGGATCAGCTGGCGTTGAACCTGGAACAGCGCGGGTTCGCGCTCTCTGGCGAAGAGGGATACTGGCAGGTGGCGCGGCGGGGCTTCCAAGCACCGCGCCTTGAGGATGCGTTCGGCCAGCGCCCGCCGGTCATGCCTTATGACCCCAACGCGCCGGCGGAGTGGGACGTGGATCCCTTTGCGCCCACCGGCAGTGTGCCGGGCTTTGGCGCCCCTGAATATGATGCCTTGGGCAACCGGATCCCGCCCTATGGTGCGACAGGGGCAACCGGCATGGTGCCCTCTGGCTATGGCGTGAGCGGGCAGCAGCCGGCCGTCGAAGACCAGGACACCCCCCCGCTATGGCCGTCCGAGCGGCCCAGCCGCTACCGCTTTGGCGAAACACCGCCGGCGCTGGAGGATGAAGAAGAAGACCCGGAGCAGGATCCACGCTTTCGGGATTGGGACCACTGAGCGCGTCCGAACTTAAAGTCATGACAGACCATGTCTCTCCTCCCCGGTCCCGCGCAGCGGTGCCGGGGCAACTCCCGTTGCCGCTGCCTGTGCGCAGCGCTCAAGGCCGTGAGGATTTCTTCGTCACGCCCGCCAATGAGGCGGCGGTGGCGCTGGTGGACGGCTGGCCCGGCTGGGCGGCGCCGTGGCTGGCGCTGCACGGAGCCCCGGGGGCGGGTAAAAGCCATTTGGCGGCCATCTGGGCGGCGCGTGCGCAGGCACGCATCGTGTCGCTGCCCTGCGTGACAGTGGCGAGCGTTCCAGAGCTCGCCGCCGGGCCAGCGCTGGTGGTCGAGGCCGGCCGTGCCGGGGCACCGGATGAAGAGGCGTTGTTCCATTTGATCAATTTGGTGCGTGAGGAGGGGCGCTTTCTCCTCCTCACCCTGCCGGTGCATCCTGACCAATGGCCCGCCGCCAATCCGCATTTGCGCTCGCGCCTGCGCGCCATGCCGACGGTGGAACTGGCCACGCCCGATGACGCCTTGTTGAGCGCAGTGCTGGTCAAGCTGTTCCGCGACCGGCAAGTGACGGTCAGCCCGCCGGTGATCGCCTATCTGGCGGCGCGCATGGAGCGCTCCTTGGGCGCGGCGGTAGGGCTGGTGGCGGAGATCGACCGCCTGGCGCTCGCCCGCCAGTCCGCGGTGACCCGGTCTCTGGCGGCCGAAGCGCTGGCGGCGCAGTCTTGAGCGATTGCCAGGACCGGCTGCACGGCCCGCGTGTCATGACACTGCCGCACGCGTTCGGTAACCTTTCTCTTATGCTGATGCCAGACGATGGCCTATGGAGATTGGACGCCCGATGACGACCTTTGACCCCGTGCTCCCTGACGCGCCGCAGACCATGGCCGGTCAGGATATGACGGCCGCGCAGGCGCCGGAGGGGATCTCCATGACAGCGCCGCACCGGTACATTAACCGGGAGTTGTCATGGCTCGCCTTTAACGAGCGTGTGATCGAGGAAGCGCAGAACCCGAACCATCCCGTGCTGGAGCGCCTGCGCTTTCTCTCCATTTCCGCCTCGAATCTGGATGAATTCTACATGGTCCGGGTGGCCGGGCTGATCGAGCAGGTCAAAGAGGGCATTAAGGTCAAAAGCCAGGATGGCCTGACCGCGCCCCAGCAATTGGCCCGCGTGCACGCCCGCAGCGTGGATCTGATCCAGAAGCAGCACGCCCTGTGGAAGGATCTGCGCCGGACGCTGGACGAGTGCGGCATCTCGATTGTCGAACCCAAAGACCTCACGGCGGACGAGCGGGCCTGGCTCGAGGGCTACTTTTACAAAGACGTGTTCCCGCTGCTGACGCCGCTGGGCACAGGGCCGACGAGCCCGTTCCCGTTCATTCCCAATCGGGGCTTTGCACTGGCGTTGAGCCTGCGCCGCCTCTCCGACGGCAAGCGCATGAACGGCATTCTGCCGATCCCGGCACAGATTGACCGGTTCATCCGCTTGCCCCGGAACGGCGCCGTGGACGGGGAGTGGACGCGTATCCGCTTCGTGACGCTCGAATACTTGATCGCCGAGTTCATCTCCGACCTCTATGCGGGCTATGAGATGCTGGATCTGGGCGCATTCCGGATCCTGCGCGACAGTGATATCGAGATCGATGAAGATGCGGAGGATCTGGTCCGGGTGTTTGAAAACCTCCTGCGCCGGCGTCGGCGGGGCGAGGTCATTCACCTGAAAATGAATGCGGGCATGCCTGATGATCTGCGCCGGTACATCGTAGAGCATCTGGATCTGCCGCATGTGGAGCCCATGACCGTGACAGGGTTGGTGGGCTTGGCACAGTTGAACCAGCTCATTGTCGATGACCGGCCGGACTTGCTGTTCCCGCCTTTCACGCCGCGGTTTCCTGAGCGCATTCGCGAGAAGGATGGCGATTGCTTTGCCGCCATTCAGCAAAAGGACATGATCGTCCACCACCCTTATGAATCATTTGATGTGGTGGTGCGTTTCCTGCGCCAAGCGGCGGCGGATCCGGATGTGGTGGCGATCAAGCAGACGCTCTATCGCACCTCAAAGGACTCGCCCATCGTCAGTGCCTTGATCGAAGCAGCCGAGGCGGGCAAGTCCGTCACCGCGCTGGTGGAGTTGAAGGCCCGGTTCGACGAAGAGCAGAACATCAAATGGGCCCGAGACCTGGAACGCGCCGGCGCCCAGGTGGTGTACGGTTTCATCGAGCTGAAAACCCACGCCAAGATGAGCCTGGTGGTGCGCCGGGAAGGGGGGCGGCTCGCCTCTTATGTGCATTACGGCACGGGGAATTATCACCCTATCACCGCTAAGGTGTATACGGATCTGTCGCTGTTCAGTGCCAATCCGGCCCTTGGGAATGACGCGGCGCGGGCCTTCAATTTCATCACCGGGTTTACCGAGCCCAAGGGGCTGCGGCAGGTCTCGTTGTCGCCGTCGAACCTGCGCGCCAAGCTGATGAGCGACATCGCCGAGGAGATCGAGCATGCCCGCGCCGGACGCCCGGCGGCGATTTGGGCCAAGATGAACTCTCTGGTGGACGGCCGCGTCATCGACGCGCTTTACGAGGCAAGCCAGGCGGGCGTGAAAATCGATCTGATCATCCGCGGCATTTGCTGCCTGCGCCCAGGCGTTCCTGGATTTTCCGACAATATCCGGGTCAAGAGCATTGTCGGGCGCTTCCTGGAACATTCGCGCATTGTGTGTTTCGGCAATGGCCAGGGACTGCCGTCCGACCAGGCCAAAGTCTATTTGTCCTCCGCCGACTGGATGCCGCGTAATCTGGACCGGCGGGTGGAAACGCTGGTGCCCATCGACAATCCCACCGTGCATCAGCAGGTGGTCCGCCAGATCATGCTTGCGAATCTGCGGGACACAACGCAAAGCTGGCTTTTGGGTCCCGACGGGGCCTATGAGCGCGTGCGCCGCGTCAGCGGTGAGGCGGCGTTTAACGTTCACGAGTACTTTATGCGCAATCCCAGCTTGTCGGGCCGGGGCCGCGCCATTCTGGACGACGCGCCACCGGACATGGAACTGGGCGAGACACCCTGAGGGGCCTTGCAGACGGATACGGACGATGTGGTTTCCCTTTTCGCCTAGCGCGCGGACGGCGACACGCCCCTATGGCGTGATCGATATCGGCTCCAATTCCGTGCGTCTGGTGATCTTTGAAACCCTGTCGCGCAGTCCAGAACAGATCTTCAACGAAAAAGTGTCGAGCGGGTTGGGCCGGGGCATGGTGCGCACTGGACGCCTCCATGAAGAGGGCATGCAGGCGACGCTGGATGGGCTTGCCCGCTTCCGCGCCATCGCCGATCACTACCGTGTCGTGCGCCTGGATGTGCTTGCGACCGCCGCCATGCGAGACGCCCAGAACGGTGAGGCGTTTCGCCGGGCCGTGGCCCGGGTCATCGGAGCGCCCGTGAAGATCATTTCCGGCCAGGACGAGGCGCTGATTTCCGCCGGCGGTGTGCTTTCTGGTATTCCGGATGCGGAAGGGGTGGCCGGTGATCTTGGCGGCGGCAGCCTTGAGGTTGCTCGTCTGGCCAGCGGGCTTGCCAGCGACCCTGCGACGTTGCCTATCGGTGCGCTGCGTATGGCCGACCGCTTCGGCGATGATGCCGCCGCCATTCGCGATCATGTGCGCGAGGCGCTGTCTGGCATTGCTTGGCTGAAGGATTGCACCGGGGCCGCGCTTTACACGGTGGGTGGCATCTGGCGCAACTTCGCGCGTGTGCATATGGCGGACACGGCCTATCCGCTGCCGGTGCTCCATGCCTATTGTATGCCTGCGCCGCAAATCCGGGACTTGGCACGACGCATCGCGGGCGAGCGGGGATCAAAGCCCCGGGCACTCTCCATGCTGCCGCGCCGGCGCACCGAGAACATCCATGCGGGGGCCGCCGTGCTTGACGCGCTGGTAGACTGGACCGGCGTGTCTCACGTGGTGATCTCCGCTTACGGATTGCGCGAAGGGCAGGTGTTCAATCAGCTCCCCCGCGCTGAACGCGTCCGCGATCCGCTTGTGGCCGCCGCGACGCGCATGGCCGAGCGCATGGCCCGCACGGTGTTGCATTGGGAAGAGCTGGACCCCTGGATGGCCGGCTTGTTCCCCCCATCGACCGGCGATCGGTATGCGCCCTATTGGGCACGGCTGCGCCATGTGGCCTCCATTCTGTGCGACATCGGCTGGCGCTTCAATCCCGACACGCGCGCTCAGGACGCCAGCGCGTTGGTGCTCACCACGCCACTGCCCGGGATTGATCATCAGGGCCGGGCCTATGTGGCGTTGGCGCTATGGTATCGCTACACCGGCATTGAGGCGGAAGTGCATGCGGCGCAAGCAGGCACGCTGCTTGATTTCGATTTGCAGGGCGAGGCCAAGCGCCTGGGCCGGTGCCTGCGGCTCGCTTTCGCGCTCACCGGCGGCGCGCCGGGGCTGTTGCCTCACTGCACGGTCGAACAGCGCGATCGCACATTGCGCTTGACCCTGACGGGCCCGGCGCGGGCGCTTGGCGGGGCGGAAGTGCAAAAGCACTTAGAGCGGCTCGCGGACGCGTATGAGCTGCGGCCGGAAACGGTGTATGCGGACCGGCTTTAAGCGATCAGTGTAGAGCCGCTTCACTGAAAATGAGATCATGGAAACGGCGCTCAGTCGTTGGTTTGGCCCGCTTTCCGGGCGGACAACCGCACACACTTGTCCTGAAAGCGCTTTAACACCGGCCAGCCCCGATGGCGTGATTAAAGGCCAGTCAGGGAGCCCGGCCTTGCTCGTGTTTCGGACAACAAGGCTTATGTCTCCAGCGGGATCAGGGCCAGTTTGCGGCCCCGGCACGCAAGGCCCAAACGGCCGTGTTTGAGATCAAGGGCCGGGCCGCCGAAGATGTCCCGGCGCCAGCCACTCAAGGCGGGAATGTCGGCCTCGTCATCGCCGGCGAGGCGTTCCAAGTCCGACGAGGTGGCGATCAGTTTGGCGGCCACGTCATGGTCTTCACAGACCTTTTTCAGCAGAACCCGGAGCAGTTCCATCACCGCCCCCGTGCCCGGCGCTGGCGGCGAAGGCCGGGTGACCTTGGGCAGGGCGTCCTTGTCGAGGCCGAGACCCTCCTCGACGGCTGCCAGCAGCCCTTTGGCTAGGGCGGAATTGGAAAAACCACGCGGCACGGCGCGCAGGCGATCCAGATCCGCTTTGCCTTTGGGCATGGCGGAGGCCACCTCCATCAGGGCGTCATCTTTCATGATGCGGTTGCGCGGCTGGTCGCGCCCCTGGGCTTCGCGTTCGCGCCAGGCGGCCACGGATTTCAAAACGCCGAGAAAGCGGCGCGCAGTGTTGCGGATTTTCAGCCGCTTCCACGCATCCTGCGGATCGAGGGCGTAGAGCGCCGGGTCTTCCAGTTGCGCCAGCTCTTCGCCCACCCAGGCCAGGCGGCCATTGGCCTCTAGCTTCGCCCGCATGTCGGGATAGAGGTCGCGCAAATGGGTGACATCGCCAAGCGCATAATTGAGTTGTTTTTCCGTGAGCGGACGCCGGCTCCAGTCAGTGAAACGCGAACTCTTGTCCAGGTCCTTGCTCAGCAGCGTCTTCACCAAGGTTTCATAACCGACGGACTCGCCAAGGCCGCAGACCATGCCGGCGATCTGAGTATCGAAAAGGGGTTTGGGGAGCACGTCGAGCCGGTGGACGAACAGTTCCATATCCTGGCGCGCCGCATGGAAGACCTTCACGATGTCCGGGTCTTCCAGGAGCCGGACCAGCGGGGCCAGGCGAAAGGCCCCATCCGGCGCCTTTAGGTCCGGTGCCAGAGGATCGATGATCGCCTCAACACCGGGCGCGGCCACCTGGATCAGGCACAGTTGCGGCCAGTAGGTGGTATCGCGCAGAAATTCGGTGTCGATGGCCAAGAATCGGGCGCCGGGATCGCCCGCTTGGGCCAACTCGTCGCACAGCGTCTCAAGGGACTCAGAATCGGTAATGACTCGCATTGCTGGGCTATAGCAGAAGCCGCGTGCCCTGTCTCGCCCGCCCGATCTGGGGTGGACGGTCCTGGTCTTGACAAGCCCCCGCTTCCCATGCGCCCTAGGGCCCGACCGCCTGCGGTTCCCCGTGGGCTTTCCTGAATACCGGGATCACGACCATGCATGATTATCGCACGCATACCTGCGGCGCGCTCCGTGAGGAGCATGTGGGCCAAGAGGTTCGTCTGTCGGGCTGGGTTCACCGCAAGCGCGACCATGGCGGGCTGTTGTTCATCGATCTGCGCGACCATTACGGCATCACCCAATGCGTGATCGAGCCTGATAATGCCATCTTCCCCGAGGTGGAGCGGGTGCGCGCAGAAAGCGTGCTGTGCCTGTCGGGACCCGTGGTCGCGCGCAGCGCCGATACGGTGAATGCGGAGCTTCCCACCGGGGCCATCGAAATGCGGATCACCGCCTGCGAGGTGCTCTCGGCGGCGGAGGAACTGCCGCTGCCTGTGTTCGGGGATCTGGATTATCCAGAAGAGACGCGCCTTCGCTACCGGTTCCTGGATCTGCGCCGCGAGCGCATGCACAGGAATATCGTGCTGCGCTCCCAGATCATCGCCTCGATCCGCCGGCGGATGATTGACCAGGGCTTTATGGAATATCAGACCCCGATCCTGACTGCCTCAAGCCCGGAAGGCGCGCGCGACTTCTTGGTGCCGCGCCGCCTGCATCCAGGCAAGTTCTACGCCTTGCCCCAGGCGCCCCAGCAGTTCAAGCAGCTGATTATGGTGGCGGGCTTTGACCGCTATTTCCAGATCGCACCGTGCTTCCGCGACGAGGACGCGCGCGCCGACCGCAGCCCGGGCGAGTTTTATCAGCTCGACATGGAAATGTCGTTCGTCACCCAGGAAGATGTGTTCCAGGCCATCGAGCCCGTGTTGCACGGCGTGTTCGAAGAATTCGCGGAGGGGCGCAGTGTCCCGGACGCGAGCTTCCCGCGCATTCCGTATAAGGAAAGCATCCTGAAATACGGCAATGACAAGCCGGATCTGCGGTTCCCCAAGACCATGGACATCGTGGATGTGACCGACATCTTCACCCGTGATGATGTGGAGTTCAAAGCCTTCAAACAAGCGGTCGCGGGCGGCGGCGTGGTGCGGGCGATCCCGGCCCCCCAATCCGCTGACCGGCCGCGCAGCTTTTTCGACAAGCTCAATGACTGGGCTCGCTCTGACATGAAGGCGCCGGGCCTGGGCTATGTCCAGTTCGAGGAAAAGGATGGCGTGCTGACGGGCAAGGGCCCCATCGCCAAGTTCCTGCCCCAGGAAGCGGTCACCGCCCTGGCGGAGTTGTCGGGCGTGCAGTCCGGCGACGCGCTGTTCTTTGCCGCCGGCAAGGAAGCGGACGCGGCTCATCTGGCGGGCCATGCGCGGGTGCGCATCGGTCTTGAACTAGGCCTGCGCGAGGAAGGCACGTTCCGCTTCTGCTGGATCGTCGACTTTCCCATGTTCGAATGGAACGAGACGGAAAAGCGCGTCGACTTCTCCCACAATCCCTTTTCCATGCCGCAAGGGGGCATGGAGGCGCTGGAGACGAAGGACCCGCTGGAGATCTACGCCTACCAGTACGATATCGTCTGCAACGGCTATGAGTTGTCGTCGGGGGCCATCCGGAACCACCGTCCGGAGGTGATGATGAAGGCGTTCGAGATCGCCGGTTACGGCCCGGATGTGGTGGAGAAGGAATTCAGCGGCATGCTGAACGCCTTCCGCTATGGCGCGCCGCCGCACGGGGGCATCGCGCCGGGCATTGACCGCATCGTCATGTTGCTGGCGGGCGAGGAGAACCTGCGCGAGGTTACCATGTTCCCCATGAACCAGCAGGCCGAGGATCTGATGATGGACGCGCCCTCCACGCCGCCCATGGCGGCGCTGCGCGACGTGCATATTCGGTCCGTCATTCCCGACGCGCCGAAGCCAGAGGCGCCGGACGCACCGAAGGCCTCCTAAAAAGCCCTGCATGATCCATGAAAAAGGCGGCACCCGCGGGTGCCGCCTTTCTTGTTGTCATGTGGTGTTTCTTAGGAACAGCCCGTAGTGCTGCCGCAGGTATCGCATTTCAGGCAGGTGCCGTTGCGCACGAGCGTCATGTGCATGCAGGTCGGGCAAGGGTCACCCTCATAGCCGAGCATGCGCGCCTCGATGACCTTGCGCGTGCGATCATCGGCCGGGAAGCTTGCCGCCGTTGTGGTTTCTTCCGCGAAGGTTTCGACCACCTGCTGAATGGCGCGCGCGCCGCCGGTGCCATCGGTGCCGGTGCGCATGGTCACGCTTTCCGCCGTGCTGGCTTCGAGCGACGCCTCGGTCATTGCACCGCCGGAGATCACTTGCAGGTGCTTGACCGGCGAGACCCCGCGCGTGAAGCCGGTGGACGCCACTTGCTTGATCAGGCCTTCCACTTCGCGGTCGGCGGCCTTTAGGTCCTCCGCCAGCGGAATGTCGGGGTTTTCCGGCTCTTCATTGCCCACATGCGCAAGGTCATGACGGCCCAGATAGGACACGGCCAGTTCCCGGAACACATAGTCCACGAGCGAGGTGGCGTTCTTGATGCGGTCATTGCCCTGCACGATGCCATTGGGCTCAAAGCGGGTGTAGATAAACGCCTCGACGAATTCTTCCAGCGGCACCCCATACTGCAGGCCGATGGAGACTGCGATCGCGAAATTGTTCATCAGTGAGCGGAAGGCGGCACCTTCCTTGTGCATGTCGATGAACACCTCGCCCAGGCGCCCGTCTTCATATTCGCCCGTGTGCAGATAAACTTTGTGTCCGCCCACGACCGCTTTTTGGATGTAGCCTTTGCGCCGGTCGGGCAGGCGTTCACGCGCGATCTTGCGCTCCACGACCTTTTCAATGATGCGCTCGGTAACGACCCGCGTGCGCTCAGTCTGGGTGGTCTCGACTGTCAGCGCCTGCTCCAGATCCTCCGCCAAGTCCTCGTCTTCAATCAGGGCACTGGTGAGCGGCTGGCTCAGTTTGGAGCCGTCGCGATAGAGAGCATTGGCCTTGATGCCCAGTTTCCACGACAAGAGGTAAGCGTTCTTGCAGTCCTCGATGCTCGCATCATTGGGCATGTTGATCGTCTTGGAGATCGCGCCGGAGATGAAGGGCTGAGCCGACGCCATCATGCGGATATGGCTTTCCACCGACAGGACCCGCTTGCCGATGCGCCCGCATGGCGTGGCGCAGTCGAACACGGGCAGATGCTCGCTCTTCAGATGCGGCGCGCCCTCAAGCGTCATGGCCCCACACACATGCAGGTTGGCTGCGTCAATCTCCTCGCGGGAGAAGCCCAGCGCATCCAGCATGTCAAAGGACATGTCGTTCATATCTTCCGGGTTCAGTTTCAACACATCCGTGCAGAACTCGAGACCCAGCGTAAACTGATTAAAGGCGAAGCGGATATCAAAGGCGCTGGCCAGGCCCTTTTCCACCGCTTCGATGGCCTCATCGGTGAAGCCTTCCTTGCGCAACACCTCATGATTGAGGCCCGGCGCGGCTTCCAGCGAGCCGTGCCCCACCGCATAGCGGATGATGTCGTCGATCTCGGCCTGACCATAGCCCAGGGTTTTGAGCGCTTCGGGCACAGTGCGGTTGATGATCTTGAAATAGCCACCGCCCGCAAGCTTCTTGAACTTCACCAGGGCGAAGTCCGGCTCGATGCCCGTGGTATCACAATCCATGACAAGGCCGATGGTGCCCGTGGGTGCGATCACCGTGGCCTGAGCATTACGGAAGCCGTGCTCAGAGCCCACGCGCACCGCTTCATCCCACGCCACGCGCGCCGCCTGCACCAAAGACGGCCACGGACAATGTTCCGCATCAAGCGGGACGGGCAGGGTGTTCAGTTCGTCATAGCCCGCCGTCTCGCCATAGGCGGCCAAGCGATGATTGCGGATGACGCGCAGCATGGCATCGTCATTCATCCAGAACTGGTTGAAGGCGCCGCGCTCGGAGGCCATCTCGGCGGACGTGGCATAGGAGCCACCGGTCATCAGCGCGCTGATGGCCCCGGAAATGGCCCGGCCTTCCGCACTGTCATAAGGAATGCCGGATGCCATGAGCAGGCCGCCCAGATTGGCAAAGCCCAGACCCAGCGTCCGGTACTCATAAGACAGCTTGGCGATTTCCGGCGATGGGAACTGCGCCATCAGCACGGAGACTTCAAGCGTCAGTGTCCACAGCCGCACCGCATGGGCAAATGCTTCCACGTCAAAGGCGCCCTTGGCGTCGCGGAAGTTCATCAGGTTCAGCGAGGCGAGGTTACAGGCCGTGTTGTCCAGGAACATATATTCCGAACACG
>CAZVEE010000026.1:0-30385 GCA_964625525.1 uncultured Alphaproteobacteria bacterium
GGCTGCCGAACATCACGCCGATTTACAAGCGGATCTGGTTGATGAAGATCACCATGCAGCGGGACTTGGAAATGGACGCGGTCAGCTTGCGCAGGGCCTGGCTCATAAGGCGCGCCTGCAAGCCCGGCAGGCTGTCGCCCATTTCGCCTTCTAATTCTGCCTTGGGCGTCAGTGCGGCCACCGAGTCGATCACCAGCACATCGATAGCGCCGGAGCGTACCAGCGTGTCGGCGATTTCAAGTGCCTGCTCGCCCGTGTCAGGCTGGGAGATCAGCAGCTCGTCAATATTCACGCCGAGCTTGCCCGCATAGACCGGGTCAAGCGCGTGTTCGGCATCCACGAAGGCAGCGATACCTCCGGCCTTTTGCGCCTCAGCCACACAATGCAGCGCCAGCGTGGTTTTGCCCGAGGATTCCGGGCCATAGACCTCGATGATGCGCCCGCGCGGCAGGCCGCCAATGCCCAGCGCGATGTCGAGGCCGAGCGAGCCGGTGGACACCGCCTCAATCTCCATCACGTCGCGCTGCCCGAGGCGCATGACCGAGCCTTTGCCGAAGGCCCGATCGATCTGGCCGAGGGCGGCTTCCAAAGCTTTTTGCTTGTCCATGGAGTCTTTCTCCGCGAGGCGGACGACGTTGTCGGCCATGTCGATCTCCCTTATTTCACAGCGCCCAGCGGCACGCAACGCAACCAAGATGTGCACGATTTGTTCCGTCGCGCAACACCCTTCTCAAAGCCTTGATTTCATTACTATTTTGAGGGCAGGTTCGGGAGACGTTCCAGCCGCCCGCCACCTCAGCGGCGAATCACGGGCGGCCGAATCGCGCGGATCTCGTCTTAAAGCGCGTGGATGGGCGCCCGGATCTGGTCCTGCATCCCTTCGATGGCGGCCCGGCACGCGGCGGCATCGGCATAAAGCTTGGGCGCTTCGGCCATGGTGATGCCGCTGCTGGTGCGCAAACGCCAAGTCCACGCCGACGGACCCGTCGCGAACATTTCAAAAACAAGCGATGGCGCGTTCAGTGCCAGATCACTGGCAGGCACGGACTTGGTGACGGCGGGCATGGGGCACTCTCCGACTCAAAATACGACTCACGATGAAGATGGCATTCACTGTGGCGCCACGTGGGTTGCTTAATCCTTACGCGGCGTTCAGAACGCCTTTCACGGTCTCGGCGAGCTGCTTGAGCGTGAAAGGCTTGGGCAGGAAGTGGAAATCTTCGGGCCGGTCCACGGTCTTCTGGAACGCGCTTTCGGCATACCCCGAGATGAAGACAATCTTGGCGTCCGGACGGCTGTCGCGCAGATGCCCGGCGAGCGTCGGGCCATCCATGCCCGGCATCACCACATCGGAAACCACCAGATCAATAGCCCCGTCATGGGCGCCCGCGACTTCAAGCGCTAGTTCGCCATTGGCGGCCTCCAGCACCGTATAGCCGCGCGATTGCAAAGCACGGCTGGCGAACAGGCGCACCGCGTCTTCGTCCTCGACAAGCAGGATGGTGCCGGCTCCGGTCAGATCGCGCGCGGTGTCGCTTTCGGGTTCGGGTGCGGTCTCCACCACCGCATCGGCGGCCGCCTCGCGCGGCAGATAGATGCGGAATGTGGTGCCCTTCCCCACGATGCTGTCGACAAAGATGTAGCCGCCCGTCTGCTGGATAATGCCATAGACCGTGGAGAGGCCAAGGCCCGTGCCCTTGCCGGCGGTCTCGTCATTCTTGGTGGTGAAGAAGGGCTCGAAAATGCGGTCGAGATTCTCCTTGGGAATGCCGCAACCGGTATCGCTGACAGCGATTTCCACGAAAGGCGTTTCCGGTTCGGCCTCAATGCGCCCCTCCGGCAACGCCGCCTGATGGCGCGTGGTCATGTCCGCGACCGTCACTGTCGCGGTGCGGATGGTCAGCGTGCCACCCTCGGCCATGGCATCGCGGGCATTGACCACCAGATTGATGATCACCTGCTGCAACTGGCCCTCGTCCACTTTCACCACGCCCAAATCCCGATCGTGTTCCAGCTTCAAGGTGATGGTCTCACCGATAAGGCGACGCACCAGCATGGAGAGATCCGCCAACACATCTGTGAGCTGCAGCACTTTCGGGCGCAGGGTCTGACGGCGCGAGAAAGCCAGGAGCTGGCGGGTCAGATTGGCCGCGCGCAAGGCGTTTTGCTTGATCTGGTTAACATCGGCAAAGGATGGATCGCCGGCCGGGTGGCGCTGCCCGAGAAGATCACAAAAGCCGATAATGGCCGTGAGCAGATTGTTGAAATCATGCGCCACACCGCCGGCAAGCTGACCGATAGCCTGCATTTTCTGAGACTGCGCGAATTGCTGTTCCAGCGACTTCTGGTGGGTCTTGTCCACGAAGTAGAGGATCAGATGGCCAGCCCCGCCGGGCACCGGATCCAGGCGGCTGACGAAAATCTGAGCGCTGCGGCCGGTACCGGTATCGCTTTGCGTGCTGACGAGGCGTACTTCGATGCCGTCGCGGTCGCTGCGATCTTCGCGCAACTGGCGCACGAGGCCCGACAGGGCGGCACGATCGTCGGGCACGATGAGGTCTTCGACGCTTTCGGCCTGTGTCCCTGCCTCTTCAAACAGAGCCCGCACGGTCGGGTTGGTGAGGCGAATACGTCCATCATCGCCCAGCACCAGAATGCCGATGGGAGCGTGTTCCAGAAACTCCATCAGACTATTGGCGGGGAGATCCTCATCGCGCGGAGCATCATCATAGCGCGGCCATAGCGCCAGGTGCAGCACGGGGCTTGCGTCACTGGCCACATCGGTCCGGGCACGCACCAGAACGCGGCGCTCCTCATCATTCTGGCTCTCGTCTTCGCTGCCAGGCCGACTGGCGCGGGCGCGCAGCAGCAGCTCTACGGGTGAGCCCTCTTGAGCAGCCAAACGCAAACGGTCACGCACCACGTCGGGATTGCCGGAAAAGATCCGCTCCAGGCTCGCGCCGCTCAGGCTGGCGCTCGACAATCCGCTCAAGGACGACAGCGTGCGGTTGGCATAGAGCACATGGCCCACGCTATCGAACGTCAATAGGCCTACCGGCAAGTGATCAAGGGCGCGGATCAGGCCGTCACGTTCCAACTGGAGGGCCTGTTTGGCCGCGCCGGCTTCACGCTCGGGACCTTTATCAATGATGCGCCAGACGCTGCGATGGCGCATGCCGGGCACGGGGCGGACCTCCACGCGCAACCAAGTGCGCCCGCCGCCGGGAACCGCCACCGGCACATCCTGGCGCGCCTCCTGGCCGTCGCGGGCCGAGCGTGCGAGCCGATACAATGGGCGCGCGGCTTCTTCCTGGTCGGCCACCAGGCGTTCAATCGGCAGGGGCAGGTCGCCGCCCAGAAACGCCGTTAGCTGACGATAAGCCACATTGGCATAGACAATTCCGCCGTCGCGCCGGGTCACGAGATAGGCCTCGGGCGCCTCATCCATGATCCGCATGGCCAGGTCGCCCATCTGCGGCGGGGCGGCATTGGCCAGGGCGCCGGTGGCAAACCCATAGACCACGATGAGGCCGACCGCCGTTGCGCCGCCGAGAAAGATCAGCGCCGGCAGCCCCGGCGCCAGCACCGCCGACACGGCCGCCGCACCCGAAAGACCAAAGAGGACCGCAATCACACTGGGCAGATTACGCTGCAACCAGCCCGCCATTTTGGGGCTGAGCGTTCCAAACTCGGCCAAGCCGCGATGCGCCAATTTCTTCATCATGAGCGTGTCCCCAAGGCCTGGTCCGCAGGCCGGCAAAGCACAGGATTGCGCGCACGCCTCCACGACCCAGCCAAGCGGATCGACAGAGATTGCGGCTTGCGCATTGTGCCTGATTCGCACACCCCCTCGGCCGGACCTCACGCGCGGGCCGCGGGGAGAGCGACGGACCGCCCACGGACCCAGACCAGCCGCGCAGCAGAGCCCCCCTCACGCGGATGTGACGGTTGCCCGCCGCCAAGCTTTGGTTTCCGCCCGCAGCGGCGCTATGCTCCGCCCGGTTCAGTTGCGGTCATAAGGAGAACGACCCCATGCGCATGATGCTGACGGCGGCCGTCGCCGCCCCCCTTCTGGCTCTGGGCTTCGCGGTGAGCCCGGCGCTCGCCATCGATGAAGCCAAGCTCGACACCATCCTGGAAGCCCGCGCAGAGGCCGACACGGCGCGCGATCAGTATCGTCATCCCAAGGAGACGCTGGCGTTCTTTGGCATCGAGCCGGACATGAGCATTGTCGAGGCCATGCCGGGCGGCGGCTGGTACACCCGCATCCTGCTGCCCTATGTGATGGACGAAGGGACGTACCAGGCCTTCAACTATCGCCCGGGCACCTTCGGCAGCACCAACGAAGAGCGCCTGGAGCGCATGCGCACTTGGCCGGAGCGGTTCCCGGCGCAGGCGGCCGACTATGTGGATGGCGAGCCGGACGTCACGGCGTTCCTCATCGCCAGCGCCCCGCAGGAGCTGGCGGGAACCGTGGATGCGGTGCTGTTCTTCCGCGCGCTGCACGGCCTGTTCCGCGCCGGCGAGGGTGAATTCCTGGAAGAAGCGCTGACCGACACGTTCACGCTGCTGAAGCCGGGCGGCATTGTGGGCGTGGTGCAGCACCGGGCGCCGGACGGCAATCCGGACGACTGGGCCAACGGCGACAACGGTTATTTGAAGCAGTCTGCGGTCATCGCGCGCTTTGAAGAGGCCGGCTTTGAACTCGTCGGCACGAGCGAGATCAATGCCAACCCGGCCGACCAGCCGACGGTGGATGATCGGGTGTGGCGCCTGCCGCCGGTCCTGCGCGGCGGGGATGAAACCCAGCGCGATGCCTATCTCGCGATCGGTGAGTCCGACCGCATGACCGTGCTGTTCCGCAAGCCGGAATAAGACCGGCGGGTTGGCCGACGCCCTATCCCTTCCCCGGAACTGCTTAACTAAAGACACGCTCAACGAATTGGCGGGCCCACTTGGGCCCGCCTTTTTTGCTGTCTATTTGCTGTCCCTTTCTCACCGCGCTCATCGGGGCGAGAGGCGCCACTCAGTCGTCGCGATAGACCTTTTCGCGGCGTTCATGACGTTCCTGCGCCTCAATGCTCAATGTTGCCGTCGGGCGGGCATCGAGCCGTTTGAGCGTGATGGGATCACCCGTCTCCTCGCAGTAGCCATAGCTACCGTCCTCGATCCGCCGCAAGGCTGAGTGGATCTTGGAGATCAGCTTGCGCTGGCGGGCGCGCGTGCGCAATTCCAGCGCACGCGCGGTCTCCGAGGACGCGCGGTCCACAAGATCGGGATGCTGATTGTGCTCGTCCTGAAGGTTTTGCAGCGTTTCGCGGCTTTCCTCCAGGATGTTCTCTTTCCACTGAAGAAGTTTCTGACGGAAATATTCCCGCTGCCGTTCATTCATGAACGGTTCGTCTTCCGAAGGGACGTACCCGTCAGGCAATTCGACGTTCACGACCGGTCCTCCCTCACCAAACCATGACCACCGTCCCCAAAAGCGGCGCGAGTATAGGTACGCTCCCCGCGTGGGGCAATGTCGAAGTCCACCCCGTTGCCTTGGATGCACACGAATGTGTGCGCAGCACCCCACCTCGATGGGCTTCTCGATGCGAGAACCTGCCTGCTTTGGGCGGAACATCACACGTTAACAGTGCTGTCTTGTCCCACTTAAGCGCGCTACACGCCTTTGGCCGTCCACGTGATTGTGACCATGGCCAAACGGCCTTAAAGCGGCACTAATGCGGCCCATGCGAGATTGTTGCGGTGATCGGCTGGGTGGTCTGCAGCGCCTGACCGCACGCCGGTGGTCCCACTGTGAGGATGACGCTGCGTCAAGTCTGCGATGCGCGCCCGTTTCTTGCCTCGGCCCAGAGCCGCCTTTAGGTTTAGCGTAAGCCAATGGCGGGCCATGGGTGCCCTGCCTGGCCATGATAATCTCGGCCGCGACAATCCCGGCCACGATGATGGGGAGTTCCGGCTCATGCGTTTTGAAGGCACCACCAACTACGTCGCCACGGAGGACCTGCGCGTCGCGGTCAATGCCGCGATCACGCTTGAACGGCCTTTGCTGGTGAAAGGCGAGCCTGGCACAGGCAAAACGGTGCTGGCGCATGAGGTGGCCGGTGCCTTGGGCTGTCCGCTGATCGAATGGCACATCAAATCGACCACCAAGGCCCAGCAAGGCCTTTACGAATATGATGCGGTCTCGCGCCTGCGCGATTCTCAGCTCGGTGATGCGCGGGTTCAGAACATCGCCAACTACATCAAACGCGGCAAGCTGTGGGAGGCGTTCACCAACACCACCCGGCCGGTGCTGCTGATCGATGAGATCGATAAGGCAGATATCGAGTTCCCCAACGATCTGCTGCTCGAACTCGATCGCATGGAGTTCTTCGTCTACGAAACCGGCGAACAGGTGAAAGCGCACCAGCGCCCCATCGTGTTCATCACCTCGAACAACGAAAAGGAACTGCCGGACGCGTTCCTGCGCCGCTGTTTCTTCCACTATATCCGCTTTCCTGATGCGGACACCATGAAGGCCATTATCTCGGTCCACTTCCCCAATCTGAAGCAGGACCTGATCAATGCGGCGCTGACCACCTTCTACGACATTCGCAATGTGCCGGGGCTGAAGAAAAAGCCGTCCACGTCGGAATTGCTGGATTGGCTGAAACTGCTGATGGTCGAAGATATCGACCCGGCATTGTTGCGCGAAAAAGATCCCAACAAGCTGATCCCGCCGCTGCATGGCGCGCTGCTCAAGAACGAACAGGACGTGCACCTGTTCGAGCGCCTTGCCTTTCTCGCGCGCCGCGAAGGCTCGTAAATCCGCGAACGGACCAGCCGGGGGGCAGGAAAGCCAGGCATGTTTCTCACTTTTTTTCACGAACTGCGCCGCGCTGGGATTCCTGTTTCCCTGAAGGAATATCTGCTGCTGCTTGAGGCCATGAAAGCTAACTTGGCCAATCAGCGGGTCGAGGATTTCTACTATCTGTCGCGCGCGACGCTGGTAAAGGACGAGCGTCACCTGGACCGATTCGACCAGGTGTTCAGCCATGTGTTCCGCGGCCTTGAATACATCGATGATTTTCTGGGTGCGGATATTCCGGAAGACTGGCTGCGGGCGCTGTCGGAAAAGTTCCTGACCGAAGAAGAAAAAGCGATGATTGAGTCGCTGGGCGGTTGGGAGAAGCTCATGGAAGAGCTGAAAAAGCGCCTGGAAGAGCAGGAAAAACGCCATGAAGGCGGCAACCGGATGATCGGCACCGGTGGCACCTCGCCCTTCGGCAACAGCGGCTACAATCCGGAAGGCGTGCGGATCGGCCAGGAAGAAGGCCGGCACGGGCGCGCCGTGAAAGTCTGGGACCAGCGCGATTTTCGCAATCTTGATGACACGGTGGAGCTGGGGACCCGGAACATCAAAGTGGCATTGCGTCGGTTGCGCCGCTTTGCGCGCGAAGGCGCGACTATGGAGCTTGATCTCGACGAGACCATTCGCGGCACGGCCCATAAAGGGTATCTCGACATCGTCGAAGTGCCCGAGCGCCACAACACGGTTAAAGTGCTGTTGTTTTTCGATGTGGGGGGCTCCATGGACCCGCATATCCGTGTGTGTGAGGAGCTCTTTTCCGCTGCTCGGAACGAATTCAAACACATGGAATACTATTACTTCCACAACTGCCTTTACGAAGGTCTGTGGAAGGACAATCGCCGCCGGCACGCCGAGCAGATCCCCACTTGGGATGTGCTGCATACCTATCCAAGCGATTACAAAGTCATCATCGTGGGCGATGCGACCATGAGCCCTTATGAAATCACCTATCCCGGCGGCAGCGTCGAGCACTGGAATGAAGAGGCCGGCGCGGTCTGGCTGAAGCGAGTGTTCGACATCTATCAAAGCTGTGTTTGGCTCAATCCGGTGCCGGAGCGCCATTGGGAATACACGCCCTCGATCCAGCTCATCCAGGACCTGATTGAAGATCGTATGTATCCGCTCACCCTGGGCGGGCTCGACCAGGCCATGCGGGAGCTGAACAAATAACGCCATGTTAGCGCCGTGCGATGCGGCCGAAGGCCTCAAGAACGATCAACAATTTAACGGTCAAGTGCCCCGCCCATTCCCGGCGCGCCACACGCCAATCATCTTCATATTGCCCCCAAGCCCAAAACGGCGCCCAAGATCCGTCCTCCTGCTGATGGGTGATTTCATAATCCAAATTGACGCTCAGCGCTCGGCGCAACACCTTGTAAAGGGGATGGCGCGGCGAGGAGACGACCCAATAGGGACGTAAGGAGTAATTCTCCCAGGCGGCCGCGTCCTGCCCCACCGAGGTCGGGGCCCGATCCGCCAGCGCGGTAAGAATATCCGTGCGCAGCTCCGGCGGCGCGCTTTCCGCCAGCACCAAAAGCGACAGAAACACATGCATATCGCAGGGGCGCGGCAGAACCGCTAATGCCTCGCGCGCCTTGGCGGTCAACGCCTCCACGGCCGCTTCCGCCGCCGTGCCGCCATAGCGCAATAGAATGGCCAGGCATTCCGCACTCGGATTGGGCCAGTGGGAAAGCGCCTGGTCACGCCAGAGCGCGTGGCCCCACCAGGGCGCGCGCGGCACCGTATCCACGGCCGCCGGTACCGGTTCCCAGGCCCCATGGGCGTCATCCACTGTCTTGAGCAGATAGCTGACGGCACGGCGGACAAGCGGATCGCTCGCCGACACCCCCGCTTGGCGCAGATAGGTGAAGGCCACCGCGGTGGCGAGTGCGGAAGACGGGGTGAGACGGAAGTCCGGTTCGAGCGAGCGCCCGAACCCGCCGTCCTCATTTTGATAAGCCGCCAAAGCCGCTGTCAAATGCTCCGGACCCGCCCCATCGAAGTGAATGGCCAGCAGCGCCTGATCAATGGGGCGCGCCTGCGTGTCCACAAAATGACGGGCACGCTGAAAAGCTTCCTTCGACAGTTTCATGTCTCATCTCCCCTTCCAAGGACGGACAGTTGACAGCGAGCGTTAGTGAAAGTCCCGCGACGCGGGCACGATGGCCCGCACCCGCTCCTCCGCCTGACGCCGCTTCGCTTGCGATGTCACGCGAGGGTCCTCGCCGCCATGACGCACTTCATCGGCGGGGGCAAGGGCACTGTCGAGATCATTTGGCTCAGCATAAAGAGTACTCAGCATACTGCTCAAGTCGATGATTTCGTCTGCGACCACATGCACCACGCTTTTCTCCCGTTCCACCCGCCCGCGCACCAGCATGATCCGGGATGCCAGGACCAGCCGGCGGAAGGTCTCAAACACTTTCGGCCAAACCACCACATTCACCACCCCGGTCTCATCTTCCAATGTCACGAAAATCACGCCCTTGGCACTGCCCGGCCGCTGACGCACCAGCACGAGGCCGGCCACCGTCACTTTGGTCTGGGCGGCCCGCCCCTGCACCGCGCTGGCCGGCACAGCGCCATACGCTGTCAAATCGCGGCGCAAAAACCACACCGGATGGGATTTCAAAGACAAATGCAGTGACCGGTAATCATGAACCACCTCTTCCCCAAGCGGCATGGACGGCAGCGCCACCTCTGGCTCGCGGTCCAGATCTGCGGCTTGGCGAAACAGCGGCAACGGCTCAGGTGCCAGCGCCCGCACAGCCCAAAGTGCTTCGCGCCGGCTGTGTCCCAGGGAACCAAAGCCATCCCCATGAGCGAGCGCCTCCAACACCTCCGTGTCGAGACCAGTCGCCGCCCACAAGGCTCGAATACTGTCAAATCCGCCTGGTAACGCTTCGCGCACGGCCACCAGATGATCCGCCGCCGCCTGGGGGACTCCCTTCACGTCGCGCAGGCCCAGGCGCACGGCAAACCGGTTCCCTCCTTCCCGTGTGCGAATGGCCTGCTTGGTTGCGTCCATGGCATAAGGCGCGTCCAAGGGTTCCAGGCGGGTGTCCCAGTGGCTTGCATTGATATCAGCAGGGCGGACGATCACGCCGTGCTCACGCGCATCACGCACAAGCTGCGCCGGAGCATAAAACCCCAATGGCTGGGCATTCAAAAGGGCACACAGGAACACATCCGGATAATGACATTTAAGCCAAGCCGAAGCATAAACCAGAAGCGCAAAACTCGCCGCATGGCTTTCAGGAAACCCGTATTCGCCGAACCCCTCAATCTGGCGGAAACAGCGTTCTGCAAAGTCACGCTCATAGCCATTTGCGACCATGCCTTCCACCAGGCGCATGCCAAAATTATGAATAAGCCCGGATTTTCGAAAGGTCGCCATAGCACGGCGCAACTGATCCGCTTCCGTTGGTTCAAACCCGGCTGCCACAATGGCGATCCGCATGGCCTGTTCCTGGAACAGCGGCACCCCCAGAGTTTTGCCCAATACGCTCTTCAGATCTTGGGAAGGAAAGAAGACCTCCTCCTCCCCCATACGCCGACGCAGATAGGGGTGGACCATATCCCCTTGAATGGGACCGGGGCGGACGATCGCCACTTCCACCACCAAATCGTAAAAACTACGAGGTTTCAGGCGGGGCAGCATGGACATTTGCGCCCGGCTCTCCACCTGAAAGACTCCAATCGTATCGGCCCGGCAAATCATGTCATAGACCGCGCCGTCCTCCGTCGGAATAGAGGCAATCCCATTCACATGATCGACCCCATAAGACTGGGACAGCATGTCGAGACCTTTGCGCAATGCCGTCAGCATACCGAGGGCGAGCACATCCACTTTGAGGATTCCGAGAGCGTCGAGATCATCTTTGTCCCATTCAACGAAAGTGCGGTCAGGCATAGCCGCATTGGCAATCGGGACCACCGCATCAAGCCGATCGCGGGTGATCACGAAGCCACCCACATGTTGGGACAAGTGGCGGGGAAAGCCAATGAGCATGCGCGACAGGTTCAACGCGCAGGCCAGTAGCGGATCATCCGGATCAAGGCCATTTTCGCGCAAATGCTTCGGGTCCACCCCTTCCGCGGACCACCCCCAAATGGTGCGCGACAAGGCGCCCACCATATCGAGCGAGAGCCCGAGGGCCTTGCCTACATCCCGGATCGCACTTTTGGCACGATAGGTGATGACAGTCGCGGCAATCCCTGCCCGGTCGCGGCCATATTTTTCATAGACATACTGAATGACTTCTTCGCGCCGGGTATGCTCGAAATCCACATCGATATCGGGGGGCTCGTTGCGTTGGGCGGAAATAAAGCGCTCAAAGAGCAAATTCATCTGCAGAGGATTGATCGAGGTCACACCGAGGCAATAGCACACGGCGGAATTCGCTGCTGAACCGCGCCCCTGGCATAAAATCCCCTTGTCGCGGGCAAAGACGATCAGGTCATTGACTGTTAGAAAATACGGCGCATAGTTCCGCTCTTGGATCAAATCAAGCTCAGCCAAGATGGTCTGGCGAAAGTCGTCGGGCACCCCATCGGGATAACGCTGCTGCGCCCCGGCCCAAACATGGCGCTCCAATGTTTCCTGCGGCGTATAGTTCGGCTCCTCAATCTCTTCCGGGTACTGATAGGACAGATCATCAAGGGAAAATTGGCAGCGCTCCATAATCTCAAGAGTGCGGGCCACGGCCTCTTGACGCCCCGCAAACAGGCGCGCCATCTCCGCTCCAGTCTTCATATGACGTTCGGCATTGGCAAAGAGGCTACGCCCGGCCTCGGCCACGGTTGTGCCCAAGCGGATCGCGGTGAGCACATCCTGAAGACTGCGCCGATCCGCATCGTGATAATGCACATCATTGGTGACGACCGTCGGCACGGCCAACCGCTCTGCCAGTGCCTCAATGGCCATTAGACGGCACCGGTCGGCACCACGGTACAGCAAAGAAAGACCGATGTAACAGGCCCCGGGGGCAAGACGCGCCAAACGAGCAAGCCCTGCGGCGAAACGGTGCTCTTCCACTTCGCCGGGCTCCACATGATCTGGAGGCAGCGCAATAAAGACTTGCCCCGTGGCCGCCGTGCTCAGATCCTCCCAATCCAAATAGCACTCGCCTTTCGGCGCACGGCCATTGCCACGGGTCAAGAGTTGGGACAGACGACCATAGGCCTCCAAATCGCAAGGGTAACACGCCATTTCAAAGCCATCGCGCAAAACAAGGCGGGTGCCCACCAAAAGGCGCATGCCCATTTGCCGCGCTGCGCTGTGGGCACGCACCACCCCCGCTAGCGTGTTACGATCCGCAATGCCAACGGCGCACAAATCACGGGCCTTGGCCGCCGCCACCAACTCGTCCGGATGCGATGCACCGCGCAGAAAACTGAAATTGCTGGTCACCGCCAATTCGGCATAGGCGACAATCTCGGACATGGGAGGCCTCATGCAAAAAATCCGTAGAGATACCAGTTCGGTGCACCAATATCGCGGTCATAAAGACCATGACGGCAGAGCCAGAAACGCCGCCCCCCCTTATCCTCCACATGGTAGTAATCACGGGTTTGCATCGCCGCCCTGTCCAAGCGCCACCAATCCGGTGCGATACGTTCCGGCCCATCGGCACGAGCCACATGCACGGTGCGCTTGCGCCAGCGAAAGAGACGCGGCGGCCCGTCGGGAATCCCCGCCAGGACATCAACCGGCTCGGCCCGCGGTAACAACGCCAAGGGACGGCGCGGCCATTCCGGCGCCCCCTCCTCGCCGGGCCAGGAACGGGTCCCCGCGGGGACACGCATGACAGCGCGTTCGGGTTGATGACTGTTCACGGGGGCCAAGCGATAGACGCATTGTGCTCCCAGCCTGCTCACTAAACGATCGGTCAAGTCCTCCAAGGGCACCGCGTCCGCCGCAACGGGCTCACGGTGTTGTGGCAGGCGGTGTTGGCACACCGGCAGGCGTGCCGTCCGGGTCGCTTCCAGGACCATGATTTCAATCCCAAAACCCAGATCCGCCTCAGGCCCCAAACGCTGCACTTTCTCCGTGAGCAGACGGGTTAACCGGTGGGCCTGGGCGACTGGCCGCGCGGTGCCGACCCGCACGCGGGAGACGGCACCATCCACCCGGTGCAAAGTCAGATTGAGCCGGCGCGCGCCCCGGCCATCAACCGCCAACGCCGCGACAAGGTCAGGCATGAGACGACGCACCCCTTCCTGGACACAAAGCCAATCGGTCAGCGGCTCTGCCAGCACTTGGCGGACCCCATACCGCCGGGCCGTCGCATGGGGGGTAATGGGCTCGGGCTGGCGCCCCAAAGCCTGGTCAAGGCGCCATAACACTTCCGGCCCAAGCCGGGTTGTGAGGGGCCCCCGGGGTGGTGTCATCAGAGCCTCAATGGTTTTCAGACCAAAGGACCAGAGCATCGCTTGAACCCGCGATGTCAGACGCAAAGCCGCCACGGGCAAAGGCGCCAGCATGGCGGCTAGGCGCGGCTGCTCTGCGCTCTCTGGCGGAACAGTGCACGCGTTCTGATCGCCATACCGAGACAGAGCCCAGGCCGCCCCAGGTGTGGGCGCCAGTGCCCCGCGCGCTTTGATCCCCGCCGCCGCAAGGCGTGCCAACAGCTGCTCCAAGAGTGCGGCTTCACCGCCGAAAAGATGCGCCACGCCTGTGACATCCAAGAACAGGCCCGTTGTCTCCGGCGTTTCGTGCCCGACCGTCAGCGCCTCGCCCCAGGCCAACCAGGGGGCAGCCCACGGCGTGTAGCGCCCGCACCAAGCCACCAGTTGATGGAGAGCCTGGCGATCGGCGGCCGGATCGGCGGTGCAAACCTGAAGCTCTGGCACAAGGGCGCGGGCATCGGTCAGAAGCTGATCCGTTTGCAGCCCCAGATCTTGCGCCTGGGAATTGAGAGCCACGAGCCGCGGCCCCCCCGCCTTGGCCAGCACAAGGCCAAATGGCCTCTGCGCCTCAAGCGACCCGGTGGCGCTGGTCTCGCTCTGGCCAGGACACGACCGTGCCCCGGGCCACAAGGTCTGGTGCAGACGGTCCGTCGGCCAATGCGGCAACCAGACGGAAACAATGCGTCTCATGATCCCACTCCATCTCCCATGTCCCCGGTGCTCGGTCCCGGCAGCGCTCCAGAACCGCCTGCCAGCGCGGCACCCCCGGCAGGATCGGCCCGCCATGACGCCGATCGCGTACCGGGCTGGCATCTGGCGCCGGTGCAATGCGCCACCGGCTGCGCGCTGCACTGGGCGTGCGCGTTCCGGCCGGACGCATGACGATCAGCGGCGTGCCGGCCTCTTGCGCGGCCAGATGCAAACGGCGGCTCGTGGTCAGGTCGTAGCGGCGCAGCCGCGTGGGGATCTCTCCCAAAACACCCGCAAGCCCAGGGGTGCGGGCCGCTTCCTCCAGTGTCCACAACAGATCGGAGAGTTGGCGCGGACAGACCATCAGCACGCGCGCCAGATCAAGACCTGCTTGCGCCAAGCCGATGCCATAAGGCACGCCGTGATCGCTCGCATGCAGGTCTGTCCGTACCCAGACCATCACGCCCCCACCTTGAGCAGCGCAATGCAACAGCTTGAGCGCGAAAGCGAGCGCCGCGCAGTGATCGCGCGCATCCTGAGGGATCACCTCATGCAGCGCGCCTTGGTCAAGCCGGGGCAGCCCAGGCCCGAGCCGAAGGCCCTGCCCGCTCCTTAGTGCCGTGTCGTCTGCTCGCCCCGCTTGCGGGTCGACGGCCAGCATTTGGCGGCGCAGGCCTGCAATCACGTCTTGCTTGTGTCCAATCGGGCTCATCGCGCGCAAGTTCACTCTTTGTTCTGTTGCTATTTTGTTCTAATCCCTCTCCTGCTTTCTGTCAACAGATGTGGTCAATGCAAAAGGCCGCCGCTGATCCTCTCAGCGGCGGCCTGGCATGTGTCACAGTGCCTCTCTTCGGCTCAAGGGCCTGATGGGCCACCGGTTGCTTCGGACACAGCCCCGTCTTCGCGCATCTGGGCCACGGCCGTTCCCTTACCTGGCGCGGCGCCTGAGCCGGATGCTCCACCGGTGATCATGCGATCGATCACCGGCAGACCAAACGCGAGCCCGATGGACACCGCCAGGCCCAAAATCGCCTTCCCCATATCTTTGGCTGCGATCACGAAGGCCTCGCGCATCGGCCGGTGCTTCACCATGAATGTGAGCGCGATTTCCCGCCCGGCCAAGAGCCCCAGAAACACCCAGGTCGTCGACATGGGGATCTCGGACATTTGCTTGAACACCAGCAAAATGATCCCGTATGTGAGGTCGATGATGGTGGCGGAACGAATATCCGTGGTGTTGGTTTTCGATGTCACGATCGCCTGAATCTCACCGCCCCGCCGGGCAAAGATGATCGCGTGCAAGAGCAGCATAAGGATCACGGACGCGGCCAATAACGGCACATCAATGGTGCGCGGCAAATATACGAAAATATTGGCGAGATCCTGGATCAACCACTGGCTCCACAGAAACGCCGTCGAGGCCCACTGCGCCACCACCCAGTACCATTTCGGATTGGCGCTATCGCTTTCCATGAAATAGCGCTCAAAAATGCGCGACACGATCAGATACAGCACCAGCCCCACGACAATGGCGACGAAATAGCCGCCTGCCGATTTCATCAGCATGCTTTCCAGATTGGTCGGTGCGAACACGGTCAACACCAGGAACGTGGTGGACACGGGCACGCCGAAGCGGGTCAGCAGCAGAATGAAAATGGGCGGAACCGCGTGGATCCAGGTAATGCCGCCTTCAGGCTCGGGAAACTTCGACAACCGCCCCCAGGCCGGATCGCCGTAATTGATGACCCACCCCGTCACCAGCACCACCACCAGGACGGTACAGGCGAACAGCCACAGCACCCACCAGGGCCGGTGCGAATTGGAACTGAGAAACGTGCCGAGCGTCTGGATCGCGTCATTGGCCACAATGGAGTAGGCCGCGAACACGAAGCCGACGAACATGAAAACTTCTGTAAGGCTGATTTCCATACAATCCTTCCCCCGCACACTGACCCCATCGCGGGCCTCACTGGCGCGTTCTCACCACCGTCCACCCCGGTGCCCTTCATTGAGGGTCTTGTCCGGACCGCCCGGCCAGGCTTCGCTCAGGTCCCCTCGACCCGCTCAGTTAAACCACCACCAGCGCCGGCGTACCGTCGGGTCGTATTTCGACCGCTGCTCGCGCACGGCATCCTCCGGCAGGGGCACATAGCCGATGTCTTCCACCAGGGCCTGGCCCTGCGCCGACAATGCGAAGGTTAGAAACGCTTCCAGCGACGGCGGCAACGGCGCGTCGGGCGCTTTATTGACGTACAGATAAAGCGGACGGGAGAGCGGATAGCGCCCGTCGATCACGAAGGCATGGCGCAGCGCTGGGTCGGGCGATTGCGCATGGCGCTCCACGATCACCGGGAAGAAGCGGGCATTGTCGATATCCGGTCCAACGCCAATCGGGATGGCGCGCACCCCATCGGTGCTGTAGCCAAGGCCCGAATAGCCGATGGCATTCACATCCGCCGCCACCGCATCGACGACGGCACGCGAGCCCGGATGATAGCTCACACCCGGCTTAAACTCGCCATCGCACAACGCGCGGCTGCGGAAAAAATCATACGTCCCCGACAGGGTGTTGCGGCTGTGCAGGGCCACATCGCCCAAGCTTGGGGCGCCACGGACCACTTGCTGCCAGCGGGTGATGTCCTCCCCCCCGCACAAATGCGTGGAGGAAAAAATCTGGTCGAGCTGAGCCATGGTCAGCCCGCGCACGGGATTGTCCTTGTGGACGTAAACGGCCAGCGCATCGAGCGCCACCACAATCCCCGTGGGCTGATAGCCGTACCGATTGCGAAAGGCGCTGATTTCCCCGGCGGTCATGGCCCGGCTCATGGGCGCGATCAGTGACGTGCCGTCCACCAGCGCCGGCTGGGCGGTGTTCGAACCGCGACTGTCGACGGTAAATCCGATCTCCGGATGGCGCTCGACAAAGGCCGCAGACCAGGCCTCCATCAATTCGCCCATGGTGTCCGAGCCAACACTGGTTAAGTCGCCAGCGACGACCGTTCCTTCGCGCGGCTCATAAGATGGCAAGATCCCCGCCCGCGCCGGCACCGCCAGCAGCAAGGCGCAAACCGTAATCCAAAAAAAGCGCATGATCCCCTCCCCGATCCGCGCTCAATGCGGATCTCTTCCACACCGGTGTGACGCAAGCGCCCGCGACACGCAAGGGTGCGGAGGCTCTGGAACTGTGAACTTTCCTTGAAAGCGGCGTTCGGTGTCACCATGCGCACAGACCCTCCCCGGTCCCGTTCCCCGCTCCCCCCCATCTTGACGGGCGGCCAGCCAGCAGGCATGCGAGGGCCCATGCGCATTGCCTTTCTCACATGTGACAGCCTCATCAGCACGGCCGCGTCCCGCGCCGCTGATGCCTTCGAGCATGACGCGGAGCTGTCTGCGCTGCGCGCGGGCTTTGCGGCAGGCGGCCACCAACTGGAAGAAGTGGACTGGCGGGCCTGCGACCCGGCGGACGACACTTATGATCTGCTGTTGTTGCGCACGGTTTGGAACTACACGGACCATCCGCGCGACTTTCTCGCCTTTATGGATCGCGCTGCGCCGCGCGGGCGGCTCGCCAATGCGCCGGCGCTGGTGTACTGGACCATCAACAAACGCTATCTCGCGGATCTCGCCGCCGCCGGCCTGCCGGTGATTCCCAGCGCATTCAGCGATCGGCCGCGCCCGGTCAGCGACCTGTTTGACGTTCTGAATACGGATGAGATTGTGCTGAAACCCGTACTGGGCGCTGGCGGGCACGGGCAGCGGCGGGTGACACGGGCGCAAAGCGCGCGCGACCCCATGCTGCCCGCCGACTGGTTCGCGCAACCCTTCTTGCCGTCCATTCTGAGTACTGGAGAAATCTCCTATGTGTTCCTGAACGGGGGCTATTCCCACGCCGTGGTCAAACGCGCCCGCGCCGGTGAATTCCGCATTCAATCCGTACATGGCGGGCAGGATGCACCGTACACGGCTCCCGCCGAGGAAATCGCCTTGGCCCGGCGTTTTATCGACGCCCTGCCCGTGCCAGCTCTTGCGGCCCGCATCGATATGATCCGCCATGGCGACACCCTGTTGCTGATCGAACTCGAGGTGATCGAGCCCTATCTCTATCCCGTTTTCGAACCGGCCTTTGGCACGCGTTTTCACCAGGCCACAATGGAGTATCTGACCGGGCGCCCAAGCCCGGACTTCGTCTGACAACAGCGGATGTCGCCTCAACACACATTTATGTTGCCTTTTTGTTCCTACTGAGTCAATCCTCTTTCCATGCTTTGTGTGCTTGCTCTGGCGCTGACGCTCCTAGTACCTGATCTGCATGCGGATAATCCGGTGCGCGGGCCGGTGGCCGTGGAGCTTGTGCGGGTGATCGATGGCGACACCATTGTGGTATCCGGCCGGCTGTGGCCGGCCATCCGCCTTGATGACGCGGTGATCCGGATCATCGGTGTGGATACACCGGAACTGCGGTCCCGCTGTGCCAGTGAGGCGGCGCGGGCACGGGAGCGACAACGCGCACGCGCGGCCCGGCACGCCTTGGAGACGCTGCTGCGGGCAGCGGACGGGCAGATCAGCGTCTTTGATGTGGTGCCGGGGCGCTATGGGGGACGCTATGCGGCGCGGGTCAGGGTGAACGGGCAGGACGTGGCCGACTGGCTGATCGCCCAAGGGCATGGGCGCGCCCATGCAGGCCGCGGCGCAACGCGGTCCTGGTGCGAGGAGGACGTGCATGAGGATCGTGCGAAGTCAGACGCTGAACCCGGATGACCGGGGGGCGCGGATGACCGGGGGGCGCGCCCCGAGCCCCGCGCTCAGCGCCACTCGGAAACGCCGAAATGAAACAGCCGGTCGCCATTCAGAGGACCGACGATCCGACCACGGCCTTTGAGCGTGAGCACCGCGGCGATGAGCACGCCGCGCGTCTGGAGATCGCGAGCGATGCGCACCCCTTGACCGAGGGCCGTCCAGATACGCTCCATCGGGTCAAGGCCCGGTGTCTCGGTATCCAGGCTCACCGCCGCCGCAATCAACCGCACCGCCATTTGCGCGGCCTGGGCGCGGTGGGCCATGACGCTGACACTGTCTGCCACACCCGCCATCCCCGTGGCGATGCCCCGCCGCATGCCAATACTGTCGAGAGTGCGGATAATGTCGAAATTGAAGAGCTGCGGCGAGCCCGGTTCCACCGGGTTCAGATGCACCCCGAGCGGCGTGTTTTTGACAAAACGCACCGCCATGGCGCTTTCGCCCATGCAGACCACGGGCGCGGACAAGCCATTGTCGAGCAGCGCTCTCAGCAGCCAGTCGAGCGCTTCCCCCTCACTCGCCGCGGGTCCAAGCGCCTCGTCCGCGCGGGCCGCCGCTTCGGTGGACCAGACCGGCCCATCGCCCTTGCCGCGCAAAATGCGGATCTCATGGCCGCCAATGGTCACGGGCTCAATGATCATGGATGACGCTCTGCGAGAAGGGGCCCAACTCCAAGCGCGGGCCTATCCCCATGGGACAGACCCATCGCTGAAGGGACGTTACTCGGCGAAAGCCTTCTCGACCACGAATTCCGCCGGCTTGGCATTTGAGCCTTCGGTGAGGCCTGCCTTCTCCACCAACGCCTTCACGTCCTGAAGCATTTCCATGGAGCCGCAAATCATCACCCGATCTTCGGCCGGATTGAGCGCAGGCACGCCCAAATCCTCAAACAGCTTGCCGGTTTCGATCAGGCTGGTGATCCGGCCTTCCCGCTCATAGGCCTCTCGCGTGCAGCTCGTGTAATGAATGAGCTTTTGCGGCGCCACCTCGCCCACCAGGGGATCATCCGCCAGGGAGGCCACCAGTTCCTGCCCATAGGTGAGTTCGGCCGTCAGCCGGCAGGTGTGGGTCAAAATGACCTCGTCGAACTTCTCATAAGTCTCCGGCTCGCGGATCAAGCTGGCGAAAGGCGCGATGCCGGTGCCAGTGGAAAACATGTAAAGCCGCTTGGCCGGGGTCAGGGCGTCGAGCACGAGTGTGCCCACGGGCTTACGCCCTAACAGGACCGTATCACCCACCTGAATGCCTTGCAGGCGCGAAGTCAGCGGCCCATCCGGCACTTTGATAGAGAAAAACTCCAGCTCCTCATCCCAAGAGGGACTGGCCACCGAATAGGCCCGCAGCAGCGGCTTGCCGTCTACTTCCAGGCCCAGCATGATGAATTCGCCAGAGCGGAAGCGGAAGCTCTGGGGCCGCGTGATGCGGAACTTGAACAGGCGGTCCGTATAGTGCTGCACCGACAGAACGGCCTCTTCGGTGGGCGCGTTGGGCGAACGCGGCTTGGCCGCGGCGGCAGAGCTTTGAGACATCAGACCCCGTCCCTTCGTGGCTACGGCCGCTCGGCATAGGACCCGGCGGCGATACTACATGCCCAGCATGTAATTCTGAGAAAATTCCAGTTCGCGACTGGTTATATGGTGAAGACCGACCTGGGATCAACTCACCCGGCCACAGCCGCGGGGCTCCGGGCTTGACCTTCTTGTGATGCGCGCAATGGGACGGATAATCAAGGTGTGAGCCTTGAGAGGGCGGCCCCAGCAAGGCCCCACGGCCAACGGCCCCTCCGTTAGGGCGCCAATGTCAGGGTCATGCCGTCGCGCACGACGCGCACACCGTCCCAAGTTTCCCGGGCGGTGCGGGAAATGGCGTCCAGTTCGGTGTCACTGCGCTCATGGGAGTGATGGAACAAAGCCAGTTGCTTCACGCCTGCGGCCTGGGCCAGACGCACCCCTTCTTGCCAGGTGGAATGGCCCCACCCCTGATAGCGCGCGAATTCCTCATCCGTATAGGTGGAGTCATAGATCATCAGATCTGCCCCCTCCACCAGCGCCAGAATGGCCTCATCGGGCCGACCGGGCACATGTTCAGTATCGGTGATGTAGCACACGGAGGCCCCACCCGCGTCGACCCGATACCCCGTGGCGCCATCGGGATGATTGAGCGCCACCGTGCGGACAGGCCGGCCGGTGCGCGTGCGAATCGTCTCGCCAGCGTGGAAATCCTCAAAGCTCAGCCGCGCGGCCATGTTTTGGATCGGCACCGGAAAGAACGGATGCGACATCTGGCCAGCCAGAACATTGGCAATGGTGAGGGGCGCCTGCAGATGCCCCGCCATGATGTGGAAGGCAAAATCCGGATGAAAGGCCGGCTGAAAGAACGGAAAGCCCGAGATATGGTCCCAGTGGGTGTGGGACAGCAGGATCGTCGCCGGCGCATGGGCCTCGCGGAGCATTTGCAGGCCCAGAACCCGCAAGCCGGTGCCCGCGTCCAGGATGATGCGCTCATCATCGGCCCGCACTTCGACACAGGCGGTGTTGCCGCCGAAGGCGAGATAATCGGGACCGGGGCAAGCGATCGACCCGCGCACGCCCCAAAAGGTCACCTCCAACGCCACGTCATCCCCCTGTCTCTACCGCTCTCTTGACCAGATGCTCATCGTTCGACGGGACCGGCTGCCCCAGCCCTTCCGCCCCGACCCAACGCTCCAATCAAATCACATTATACGCCAGTGTAAGGTGGCCAGTGGCGCAACCTTATCAACTTAGCCATAGATGCTAGCGATGACGCCTGTCTGGGCAAAGAACCGGTGTTGGCGTCGCGGCCCCGGATCGGCGCGGCGGTGATGACGGCCACATCCCGGAGCATCGCGCCCGCGGCAGGGACAGCTTTGGCATGGCAGGCGCCGCTGTACCAGTCCGGCACTGCCATGGTGAGCCTGTCATGGTGCTTGCTCAACTGGCCGGGTTTACCGGCCGGTGCTCACGCCAGCACTCTGGTGATCTCTGCCTGCACGCGCTCCAGCTCCGAGCGCAGATGCACGAGCAGCGGCGCGCGCGAGGCCTGAGAGCCCTCGCCCGTGAGATGCTCCGCCGCCTCAGCGATGCGGGCAAATTCGAACGCGCCGATGCCCCGGGCAGAGCCCTTCAGAGCGTGCGCCATGTCATGCCATTCCTTGTCCGTCAGCGCCGGATCGAGGCGATCGACCCACGCCCCGGCCTGATCGCGGAAAATAGCCAAGACATCCCGGGCCACCGTGGCGTCGCCTGCGGTGTAATGGCTGAGATGGTCGAAATCGATGGCGCCGTTCGGAGTACCCAGCACGCCTGGCACCAGGTCATCCCGCAATTTGGCCTCACCCATGGGGCTGTTCCTTTTCCTATCCGGGCCGGTCTTATCCGCCTTATCTAGGACAGAACCGGTTAAATCGCGCGAAAATGAGATCACACGCTCGGCTTCTACTGCTTGACGCAAGTGTGCCGATACCGCACAGCAGGATCGAGGCCAGTAGAGATGCGTGCCATCATGGCACAAGCCGCCCGTCTCTATTTGCACCCGGCTCCGTATAAACCCGCAAAAGACCCTAATTCACGCTACTATTCTTTCTGGTTAGTCTTGTGAAGAGGTAAAAGTCTCCGTAAGGTGATCCCGAAATGACTCGCCTGATGTGGGTGAGTGTGCCGGTCCTGGACAGGCATGCGCATCGCGTTTCCCCGTCCACCGTCATCGCAACGGGCGGTAGGGATGATCCGGCCTCACCGGCCCTTGCGGCCGAAGCATGAGACCGGCTTTGCGCACCATAGCGGGACTGGGCATAGTGGCGGCGGGGTCAACGGCCTGCCGGGGAGAATTCGAGGTTGTAAGGGGGTCGGACCGCGCCCGCCAACGTGGCGACAGGCGCGGCTCGCCGGGATAAGCCGGACTGAGGTTGATCTTGCCACCACGTGTGTCAGCGCGCGTGGGGTACGGTTACTTGGACCGAATCCCGTATGTGATCAGGTGCTCGGACGGGCAGGAGCCACACCCATGCAGCGCGCGGACATGGCCAAGACGCAACCGCCGGAAGGCTTTGGAAAAATCATCGAAGGTCCCCGCCCCAAAGGCGCGGCCGCCGACCGGTTTGGCGGCACTGCCGACACCGCGGCCGAGGCGCCTCGAGACGTGGACCGGCGTGACCGCCCTGGCCACCCTCGCGACGATGCGCCGGCAGCCGGTGAGCCGCGCCGCGAGTACCGGGGCGGCCTGCCAGCCCGGCGACCGGGACCGGAGAAACCGCGCAGCTGGACGGCGCGCGTGTCCCCCGGGGCCTGGGCGAGCCTTATTGCGGGGCTTTGGGTGCTGGGTGGCCTTGCGGTGCTGATGACTCTGCAAGGGCGCGGCGATCTCTTCTCTCTCAGTGTTTCGGACTGGGTGATGCTGGGGCTGGCCCTGACAGTGCCGCTCATCGTGCTCAGCCTGGTGGTGCAGGTGATCGCGCGGGCGGGCGATCTGCGGCGAGCGGCGCTGTTCCTGGCGCGGCTTGCGACGCGGCTGACCGAGCCGGACCGCACCGCCGCCGATCAGGTCTCGACCCTGGGTGCCTCGATCCGCGCCGAGCTGGACCGGGTGACCGACAGTCTGGATCAGGCAGTGGCCCGTGTGGCCACGCTGGAGACCATGTTGCAGGAGCAGACCCGCTCCATCGATCGCACCGCCGACCGGGTGGACGAGCGGGCCCGCGCTGTGGGCGATGTGCTCGACACGCAGCGCGCCAAACTCGATGCGGCGGCGAAGGATTTGACCGCGGATGCGCGCACGGTCTGCGAAACCATCGATGCGCGCGCCTCGGCCATCACCACGGCCGCCACGACCGCCTCTGAACAGCTGAAAACTGTGCAAGCGGGGCTAGAGGAGCGCACGCGCGGCCTCGACGCAGCGGCGATCCATGCGGTCCGCCGCACCCACGAGGCCACGAAGGGCCTTGATGATCAGACCCGGCGCCTGGAAGGCATCACCGATGCTGCGCTGGAAAAGGCGGAGATGATCACCGCCAAATATGCGGTGCAGCACCGGGCGCTGTCGGAAGCGGCCGCGGATCTGAGCCGGGAAAACGCGCATCTGGACAAGGTGCTGGAGACCCAGCGCCGCACCCTCGCCCGCATCGCTGAAACCATTGAAGGTCAGGCCAAGAGCATTGAGGACACGGTGTCGTCTTGCGTGCGGGATCTGGACACAGCCATGGATGGGGCGGAGCAGAAATCGCTCGAAATCTCCGGTGCCTTCATGGAGCGGGTCGAGCGCATTGCCCGGGCCGGAGACTTCGCCGCCGGTGCCGTCACAAAAGCCGCCGACTTGGCGCGCGATGCCGCGGAGAAAGCCAAGGGCGGGCTCGCGGCGCAAGCGGGTGAAGCGCGTGACGCGCTGGAAACGCAGATGCAGCAGGCCCGCCAAGCGCTCGCGGCTCTGTGTGCGGAATCCGGCGAAGCGGTGGAGCGGCAGTCCCAGACATCCGCCGCCGGTCTGGGTGATCATCTGACCCGGATCAAGGCCACCATTGATGCCCAGGTGGGTGAAGCGCGCGCCACGTTCGACAAGCTGGAAACGGATCTGGGCGCGGCGCTGATGCGCAACATGAAGGTCATTGACGGCGCGGTGAGCGATGCGGAAGCGCGCCTTGATACTGCCGGCGAGCGGGTGCTGGAGAAAGTGCAGCGCCTGTCCGGAGAGACCACTCAGTCGGTGGAAAGCCTGCGCCAGGCGGCGGATGATCTGGCCAAGCGCCTGGATGATCTTCCGACCCAGGCGGATGAAAGTGGCGCCAAGATCCGCGCGGCGATTGATGCGCAAGTGCAGGATCTCACCCGCATCGCCGACGCGGCTGCCGAAAAGGCGCGCGAGATGGGTGAAGCAGCGCGGGCGAGCGAAGCACTGGTGCAGACACCGGCCCAAAGCCCGGCCCCAGACTGGGATACGGTGTCCTGGGACGATGCGCGCGGGCTGGAACCCGGCCGTGGCCCCCGCCGCCCGGTCGATCTATCGCCCACTGAGGATTTGGCTCGCTCGGTTGCCCCGCGTCTGCGTCCGCTCGATGTAGAAACCCCGCAAGAGCCGCCTGCCGAGCGCCGTCCCCAGGACCGAGAGGCGCACCCATCGAGCAGTGGTCTCGGCTGGCGGGAAATCCTCAAAAATGCCGAAGCGGCCTCGGCCGCCACCGGGGCGGAACGCCGCGAAGCGCAAGATGAATCCGATGTGGCGCGGGCCAGCCTGCGCGTGGTGGAAACGCTTCAGGCCATGGCCATCGATTTGGATCGGGCGCTCGAAGAAGATCCACCGGCGGATCTGCTGCAACGCTATCTCAGCGGGGAGCGGAATGTCTTTGCCCGGCGCTTGACGCTTCTGGGGGGGCCGGAGCTGGCCGAGCGCATCCGCCGGAAATACGGTACCGAGCCGGAGTTCCGCCATGATGTGAACCGCTATATCGGTGAGTTCGAAAGCCTGATGGATACAGTCACCAAAGGCGATCGGGAAAACATCCTGGCCCAGACTTACCTGACCAGCCAGACTGGCAAGGTGTATTTGATGCTGGTGAATGCGATCGGCCGGCGCGGCTGATGGCGTCTGCCACTCTGCGACGCGAGACATAGGGCAGGCTCTCAAGCCTGCCCTTTCGCTTTTGTCAGACCCGCGCGCAGTCGTGCCGGATCATTTCCGACCAGCCCTTTTTCGTCTTGGCATCAGCGCCCCAAACCATCCCGGTCTCGTTGGGCCAAATCCCAAAGCGTGCCAGCCCGGCCGTCTTTTCTGCATGGTACCCCATCGCCTCGGGATGCATGTCGGTGACATCCGCAAGCGTCCCATAAGACGTGCCCCCATCGGACGTGAAGGACCAGAACGCAGGCTGTTTGTCACGATCCAGGCCGTAATGGGCGATCTCGGTATAGGTTTTTGCTCCGCCACCAATGTCCCAATGCGCGGTCAGTTTGATGAACTTCCGCTCCAGGATTGGCTCATATGTCCGGGTGCAGATTACGGGCCCCATGGGGGTTTCGGGGACCTCGGTGCGCCAGATCCCGATCAGCGGCGCGAGAAAGCCCAGCTTGCCCCGCCCCTTCTTCCATTGATCTGATGACATGTTCTACTCCAGTTGAAAGACCGGCTCACTCAGGCCGCGCTGCTGGAGCATCAGGGGCGTCCATGGCGTCAAGGGAGTCTTGCAGGCGTTCGCGATAGGTGCGGCCGTCGCGGTGATGGCGCAAGATTTCTGTCAGAGACCAGCGCACCACATCCTGTTGAATGCGGCCCAAAGCCCGGTCGAAGGCGTCCACCACGTCCAGAATGGCCCCGTCTTCTGCCGTGATCCGCTGGCGGAAAGTCCGCGAAGCGATGATGGCCGCGGCGGGCTGGTGGGCCAGTTTTACGCTTAACGCCACATGCACGTCCGGTTGCCCATCACCACCGCTCAGCGTCTGGGCCTGGAAGGCCCGCAGATCACTGCGCAATTCATAATCGGAGCGCAGGCCCGCGACGCGACGGCTCACAGCGGTGATGCGGCCGGAGTTTTCAAAGCTCTCGGTCAGGCGCGCAAGCACCATGGCCGGCGCCCGGTCGCTCCAGCGCACATCGGCGAAATAGCCGAGCTCGTAGCGATCCCGGCGCACGGCGATGCGATTGGTGTTGAGGGAGCGCGTTGCCACAGGCTCCTCGATCAGGAGCTGGAAGGGCAATGTGGGCAAAGCCGTGTCGAACTCGGTTTGCGGGGTCAGTGTGAATGTCCGCGCCGTGTCGGTATTGGTGAGGGAGATCCCGCAGCCACTGAGTGTCACGACAAGCAGCAGCGCCAAGATCCCGCGTGTCAGACCCGTTCTCATCCGCCCCCGCCTCATTGCTCGATCTCGATTTCTTCCGGCCGGCTGTCGCCGAAAAGGAAGCCCGACGGATTGGCTTCCAATTGCCGTGCCAAGCGGTCAAGGCTCGTCACGAGCTGGCGGGTCTCGGACACGAAGGGGCCGAGTTGGGCAAGGCCCTGGGTCGTAAAGGTGTTGATGGCGTCTTCATTGTCGCGCACGACCATCTCGGCACGCCGGGCCAGATCGCCGATGGAGGCGGCGGTGTCGTTCAAGGTCTCGATCGTGGCCGCCGTCTCGCCACTCAACAGTGCATTGAGGTTCTGCGTCGCCTGGCGCAGATCCCGGGCCAAGAGCTCAATCTCCCGAGCCGTCGCCGCCGAGCTTTCCGTCAGCTCGGCAATGGAACGCATGGTCGAGTCGATTTCCGCCTCGCGAGCGGCGACCGCGCGAGTGACCGTCTCAAGATGCCCGGCAATGTTCTGAATATCCGCCCGGGTCTGCGGATTGAGCAGCGTGCGCAGGTCCTCCATCAGCCGCTTGGCGGTGTCGATGGCGGCGGGCACGCTCGCGAACAGGGCCTGAATGGACGAAGACTGGGAGGCGATGACCGGGCGGGCGCCGGTGATGCTGGTGACCCGGGGCAGCGGCTCTCCGGTTCCGTCCATGCTCGTGTCGTGCTGCAACTCGATATAGGACAGGCCCGTGAGGCCCTGGAACTCTAGGCTGGCGCGGGTCTGGTCGGAAATGCGGATATCATCGCGGGCACTCACCCGCACGGTCACCACCACATTCTGCGTGGCTTGATCGACGCCGATGGCGCGCACCTCCCCCACCAGAATGCCTTGATAGCGGACCTCCGCCGACTGGTTCAGCCCCGCCACACCCTCGTCAAAGACAATGTCGTAATAGTAGTAGCTGCGATCCCATTCGAGCTTGCCCATCCAGAAGACGAAGGCAAAGCCCGCCATCACCACCATCAGGGTGAACGCGCCGATCAGGACGTGATGAGCCCGGGTCTCCATGGGTTAGTCCCCCTTCGCATCGAGCGCGGCCCGCGCCCGAGGGCCTGTGAAATAGTCCTGCACCCACGGATGGTCCACCGTGAGCATATCCTCGATGCGGCCCACGGCCAAAACACGCTGTTCCGCCAGTACCGCGACCCGATCACAAATGGCGTAGAGGCTGTCGAGATCATGGGTCACCATGAACACGGTCAGGCCCATGGTCTGGCGCAACTCCTGGATCAGCCCGTCAAAAGCGGAGGCGCCAATGGGATCGAGCCCGGCGGTGGGCTCATCCAGAAACACGATTTCCGGATCCAGGGCGAGCGAGCGCGCCAGCCCCGCTCGCTTGCGCATGCCGCCCGACAGCTCAGAGGGCAGTTTGGGACCGGCGCTGGCGTCAAGACCCACAAGCGCGATCTTCAGCGCCGCGATCTCGTCCATCAAGGATTGCGGCAACCCCAGATGCTCGCGCAACGGCACCTGAATATTCTGCGCGACCGTCAGCGAGGAGAAGAGCGCGCCGTCCTGGAACAACACGCCCCAGCGCTGCTCAATGCGTGAGCGTGCTTTGCCCTCCATCTCGCTCAGGCGTTCGCCGAAGACATCGATCTGGCCCGCTTGCGGCTTGTTGAGGCCCACGATGGAGCGCAGCAGCACTGACTTGCCGGTGCCCGAGCCCCCGACAATGCCGATGATTTCGCCGCGATACACGTCGAGATCGAGATCATGATGCACCACCTGCTCGCCGAACTGGTTGTGCAGGCCACGCACACGGATGATCACGTCGCGTTCGGCCTCGTCGGTCTGGGGAAGGAACGCGCTCACAGGCCGATCTCCACAAAAATGGTGGCGAAGAGCGCGTCGAAGACAATCACCACAAAGATCGCCTCGACCACCGAGATGGTGGTGCGGTTGCCCACGGACTCCGCGCTCCCCGTCACCATGGTGCCCTGGTAACACCCGATCATCGCGATAAAGAACGCGAAGACGGGCGCCTTGATCAGGCCGACGATCAGGTAGTTCAGCTCGGTCACTTCCGCCAGGCGCGACAAGAACAGGCCCGGCTGAATGTCGAGCACGGCCCAGGCAATCACCCCCCCGCCCAGAAGCCCCATGAAATTGGCCAGGATGGTGAGCAAAGGCGCCGCCACAACGAGCGCCATGACCCGTGGCAAGACCAACAGCTCGATGGGATCAAGGCCCAGCGTGCGCATGGCATCGATCTCCTCGCGCGCTTTCATGGTGCCAATCTGCGCGGTAAAAGCGCTGCCTGAGCGCCCGGCAATCATGATCGCGGTCAACAGCACGCCGAACTCGCGCAGGACGCCGTAGGAGATGAGATTGATGGTGTAAAACTGAGCGCCGAACTGTTCGAGAATGTCCGCTCCCAGAAAGGCCAACACCGCGCCGATGAGAAAGGTCATCAGCGCAATGATCGGCAGCGCGTTCAGCCCCGCCTCTTCCATGTGATGCACGAAGGAGGTCCAGCGGATGCGACGCGGGTTCAGCAGACTTCGGAAGAAGGTCTCAAAGATGAGCCCGGAAAAGGCCAGCATCTCCACAACCTCGCGCCCGGCCAAGGACACGGCCTCGCCCAAGGCGGTGAGCTTGGCAATCACCGGATTGACCGCCGGTGGCGCGATCTCGCAAGGCGCGTAGCGGCTGCGCACCCGTTCGATGAGCAAGAGCTGATTTTCCGTGGCGCCGGTGATGTGCGCACGCGCGGCGTCTTCGGGCTCGCCTCGGGCCTCGGCGATCTGGGCGGCGGTCCGGTCCACCAGCCACGCGCCGGCCGTATCCAAGGCCTCGACCGCCGACAGGTCGATCATCACCGGGATATGGGAGGGAAAAGCCAGAGCCCGCAACGGCGCATCGAGATCGGCCAGATGCGCGACAGTCCACACGCCGCTCAGGCGCACTGTCACACCCTCCGCGCGATCGGCCAAATCAAAGCCGGCCCCGTCCCTGGAAAACGACACGTCCATGCCTTGCCCCGCCCCCTTGGGCGCCCTATCCCCGGCCCTGCCCGCTTCACACCGGTGCGGCCTGTGCCCAGGATTAACCCCATCCCATCACAGATCTCTCAACGGCGCAGATCGGCCGGCCTGTCGCCTTCGGTGTCCCGCGATTGTCGGCTTTGGCGTGCCCTGGTCAAGTCATTCGCTGGGAGTACACGCCGGGGACGCCTGCGCGAGGCACTGGCCATTTGGGGCAGTCGCGTTCGCCGACTGTTGCCTGTAAGGTCCGCTCGGCAAGTCACGATGATGATGGAGACCGGCATGACGCGCTCGCCCTTCCTCACCGCTGTTGCAGTTCTGGCGCTGATCATGGCAGCGCCCATCAGCAGCGCGCTGGCGCAAGACAGCACGGCCGACACCGAGGCGGTGGCTCTGCCAGAAGGCAATGCGGACCGGGGGCGGCGCGTGTTCGCCCGCTGCATGGCATGTCATACCCTCGGTGAGGGCGGACCGCACCGGGTGGGTCCCAATCTGTGGGGCGTGATGGATGCCCCGGCCGGCACCCGTGATGGCTTTCGCTATTCGCCGGTGATGACGAAAGCTGGCGAAGACGGCCTGGTGTGGAACGACGCGGAACTCGATGCTTATCTCGCGGCTCCCACGCGCTACATGCCCGGTAATCGCATGAGCTTTGTCGGCCTGCGCCGGCCGCAGGAACGGGCTGATGTCATTGCCTATCTGCGTGCCAATGCCATGCCGACCCCGGACGCCGAAGCGCCGGGCGAAGAATGACGCTCACGCGCCCACCTTATACGGGAGGCTGACTTATACGGGAGGCTGACT
>CAZVEE010000026.1:30485-42949 GCA_964625525.1 uncultured Alphaproteobacteria bacterium
CTTATACGGGAGGCTGACTTATACGGGAGGCTGACTGTGCGGCGCGGTGCGCTTTGAGATCCGCGGCCCGCTTGGATCTAGGGCCGGCTCCTGCGAGTTGCATGACGATCTGCCGAAATTCGCTGCCCTGCCCCCAGACGTCACAGACCCCTAATCCATCCCCGGGCGGCGGCCTTGGCGGCCTCTGGTCAGGCTCACCCACTGTGGGTAAACTAAAAGCGACTCGGGGAAGTAGGCGGGTCCTGGCTGGCGGGTGGCAAACGTGGTGAACCGATTTCAAAAAGCGGAGCGCAGCTCCTATCTCGTGCCGGCGGTGGCGCTTCTGGCGGTCATCGCCTTCATGAGCCTGGATCCGCTGGGACTGGCCAGCAGCTTGCGCAATACGGTCTTCGACTGGGAACAGCGCTTGGCGCCGCGCGCCGCTCCGGTTGGGGCGCCGCAAGTCCATCTCATCGCGATCGACCAGGAGAGCCTGGAACGCCTCGGCGGATGGCCCTGGCCCCGCACGCGCTATGCTGAACTTGTCGCCGCCACCGAAACCGCCGGTGCGCGTGTCGTGCTGCTGGATGATCCGGTGGCCGGCCCCGACCCGACCAGCCCGAGCACCGTCGCGGGCCATCTGAACAATTTCGCAACCTTCGATCCTAGCCTCACGCCGCGCCTCGCCGATTATGACGCGCAGCTCGCGCAAATGCTCGCCCATGCTCATGTGGTGCTGCCCGTGGCGGTGGAGCCGGCCCAAGGCCAGTCGGGCCAGCCGCTTGCCGACTACTGGCCTGCCGATGCCGTGCGCACCATGCCCTCGGCCCATCCCTTCCTGCCGCATCTCACCCCGGCGGGTGATCCGATCGAGGTGGTGGCCACTCAAGTGCGCGGCGTCGGCGTAAACAGCATTCGCTCCGATGCGGACGGCCTGGTGCGGACGCTGCCCCTTGCCGCGCATATGGGGACGGGCATTGTCCCGGCGGACATTCTGGAAACACTGCGCCTGTTTAGCGGCGGCACGCCGGCAAGTCTGGGCGTGGAAGGCAGCACCGACGCGGTGGGCCTGATCTCGCGGAACGGCATTACGGGCGTCGACGTGGCCGGGCGCACGGTTCCGGTAACGCCGGACGGAGCGCTGACGTTCTATGGCCGCGATGCGGATGGCCTGAGCCGGGTGTCCGCTTGGCGGATCCTGGAGGACGCCAATGCACGGGCGCGCCTGCAAGAGGGTATCGCTGTGATTGCTGTAACGGCCCCGCAGGCTGCGGACCGGTTCATCACGGCCGGGGGCGGCGCCCTCACCTCCGGTGAAATTAAGGCTCTGGCGCTGGAACAGGTTCTCGACGGCACGCATTTGGTGCGGCCTGACTGGGCGCTCGCGGCGGAACAGCTGCTGGTGCTGACGATTGGCGTGGCCATGGTGGCGCTGGTGATGGCAGGCCTGCCGGTGCTGGCCTCCCTGACAGGTCTCGTGGCTAGTGGCGCTCTGATCACAGCCGGCTGGATGGCGTTCACCGGCAATGGGTTGCTCATCGACGGCGCCTTGCCGGCCCTGGGTCTGCTGGCCATCGTCCTCAGCATGGGCGTGACGAGCATGATGGCGGCTATGCGCCGGACAAGCCATGTGCTGCACGCGGTTGGCGGTAAGCTGCCGACCCCAGCCGTCAGTTCGCTCGCCACGAAGAGCACCGAGCACGTGCTGACCGGTCAACTGCGCAAAATCACGGTGATGTTCTGCGATGTGCGCGGCTATGCGGGATTTTCCGAACTGCACCGGGATGATCCGGAGTGGATGGCTTATCTGCTCCAGCGCTTCCACGGCTATGTCGCCGATCAAATCATTGAGACCGGCGGTGTGGCGGATACCCATCATGGCACGGCTGTTATGGGCTTTTGGAACGCGCCGGTGGACGATCCCGATCACGCGCGCAAAGCTTGCGACTGCGCTCTGAAGCTCATTGAGGGGCTGGAGCAGCTCAATCGCGAGCTGGAGCTGGAAGCCGAGCATAAATCCCGCGCCTTCCTGCCGCTGCATCTGGCGGTCGGAGTCAATACGGGCCACTCGCTTGTGGGCAATCTGGGCTCGCACAGGCAAGTGGACTATTCCGCTTTGGGTGATCCGGTGTCCATTGCCCGTCGCCTGCAACGCTATTCGGAAGTGTATGGCCCGGCGATTATCGTGGGTGAGCACACCCACAATGCGGTGAAGAACCGCTATGCGCTGCTGGAGCTTGACCGCATCGCCGTCGAAGGCCGGGACTATGCGGTCAAGACCTATGCGCTGCTGGGCAATCCGGTCGTGCGCGCAAATCCACGCTTCCGCGCCCTGGAGCAGGCCCAGCATGGCATCCTGGAAGCCTATCGGGCCCGCAACTGGGCCGCGACCCGCGAGCGCATTCAAGAGACCCGCGCCATGAAAAGCGCGATCCCCTCGCTTTACGACTTCTACGAACAGCGCATTCGCTATTACGAGGCTAACCCGCCCGGCCCGGATTGGGACGGCGTCTTCCGGTCTCCCGTCAAGTAACCTCCCACGGCGGCGCCTCAAGCCCCTCCGGCCGGTCCGTTGTGCTGCGGTCAACCGCTGCACACACGCAGGTTTGACACGTTTTTTAGCGAGCCCGTGACACGAACCACTGTTTTCCACCGCGCATTTCGTTATTTTCCAAAGTGTAATGCGCGCGTGATTATGATCGTGAAACGGACCGTCATGCGTGACCGCGTGTTTTGGGGGACGGACAACCCAACGCCTCATTCCGAAGGCAGGCTGTCCGAGATGTGGGTGTGAAGGGGTGTGTCGATGCGCATGCTGACATGGTTTTCGCGGCGCGCCGTGATGACGGCGCTGGCTTTGGGACTGATCGCGGCCGTGGCGCCTGCGGCTCAGGCCAATTCGGAACGGCCGGATCCGAACGAGGCCCGTCGGTTCATCCAGTCCATGACCGAACAGGCCGTGGCGGTGCTCGCGCGGACCGATATTGATCCGGACGAGCAACGCCGGTTGTTCTCCGACCTCTTGGAAGATCGCTTCAACCTGCCGTTTTTGGCGGGTCTGTCGCTGGGTCCTTACCGGCCGGTGCGCAACCGCGACGGTGTGCCCGGCAAAACCCCGACTGAGGGCCAGTACGAGACCTATCTGTCCCTGTTCGGCGATTTCGTCCTGAGCAAGTACTCATCGCTGCTGGGCTCCTATTCCGGCGAGTCCGTGGAAGTGCTGGCCGCGCGGGAGCGTGGACGCCGGGACATGGTGGTGCAGAGCCGGGTCGTCAGCCCCGACGGCAGCGCCGTGGCCGTCACCTGGCAGGTGCGCAGCTATGACGGCAAGCTGAAGATCATTGATATTCAGGTCGCCAATGTCTCCATGGTGGTGTCGCAGCGCGAGGAATTCGGCTCCGTCATCCGTCGCGGCGGCTTCGATGCGCTGCTCGATCTGCTCCGCCGTCACAACGCGGACGCCTCGACTGCGAGCGGCTGAGCCGACGCCCGTCCTTTGCGGGCCGGTGTGCTGACCGGATCCCGCAGACTCAGGCATGATAGCGCCTGCGTTCTGGTTCAAGCTGGACCGCAGGGCGTGACCGAGAAACGCTCGCCCCCAGCCTGATGGACGGACGCGCGGACCCATGGACATCACCCCCCCTTATCTGCTGTTCCTCGCCACGGTGCCGGATGCTGCCTCGGCCAAGACCGCGTTCGGCATCCGTGATTGGCGGCCGGAATGGACGGCCGCCCAATGGCGCCTGCCCGGCTGTCAGGTCGATTTGGGCGTGCCGGATCGCACGCCCGCCGATGCGGCCGCGCGCGGCGCCCGCACGCTGGTGATCGGCACAGTGAGTGCCGGCGGTCATCTGCCAGAGGCGTGGTTTCCCCATCTGATCGAGGCCATGGACGCCGGCCTCGACATCGCAAGCGGCATGCATGCACGGCTGACCGGCGTGCCGGAGCTGGTGGTGGCGGCCGAGCGCACGGGCCGACGCCTGATCGATGTGCGCGATCCCGGCCGGACCTTTGCCACGGGCAACGGCCGGCGCCGGTCCGGGCGCCGGGTCCTGACCATCGGCACGGACTGCATCGTCGGAAAGAAGTACACCGCTCTGGCCCTCGAACGGGCCCTGCGCGCGCGCGGGACCAAGGCCACATTTCGCGCCACCGGGCAAACGGGCATTTTCATCGCCGGCGGCGGTGTGCCCATGGACGCGGTGGTCTCTGATTTCCTCGCCGGAGCAGCGGAATGGCTGACCCCGGATAATGACCCCGACCATTGGGATGTGGTGGAAGGTCAAGGGTCCTTGTTCCATCCGTCCTTCGCGGGGGTCACGCTCGGTCTGTTGCATGGTACCCAACCCGACGCATTTGTTCTGTGTCACGAGCCGACCCGCACCACCATGCGTCATGTGACACACCCCATACCCGGCATCGAGGATGTCATAGAGCTGACGATCCGCCATGGCCGACTGACCAATCCGGCGATCCGCTGTGCCGGGCTTTCCTTCAACACGGCCGCCCTCGACGAGGCGGCCGCACGGGCCACGCTGGCCGAGGCCGAGGCCCGCTTCGGCCTTCCCGCCTGCGACCCCGTGCGCTTCGGCATCGAACCGGTGGCCGAGGCGCTTTTGAGTATGGATATCTGATCATGGCGACACTCACGGTGCGGACGGAAACCTGGTCCATCAACGGTGGCTTCACCATCGCGCGCGGGCGCACGACCGAGGCCACGGTGGTGGTGGTGGAGCTGAGCGACGGGCCCCATCGCGGGCGCGGGGAATGTTCGCCCACGGCCCGGTATGGCGAAACGCCTGACTCCGTGGTGGCGCAGCTTCAAGGCCTGGCACTTGACCTTGCCGATGGTCTGAGCCGGGAGGATTTGCAAACGCGTCTGCCGCCCGGCGCGGCGCGCAATGCCGCCGACTGCGCCTTCTGGGATCTGGAAAGTGCGCGCAGCGGGCGCAGTGTTGCCGCCCTTGCGGGCCTGCCAGAGCCGGGCGAGACCATCACCGCCTATACCGTGTCTTTGGATACGCCCACGGCCATGGCCGCCCAGGCCGCCCGCGCGGTGGCGGCCGGGCATCCGCTGTTGAAGCTCAAACTGGGCGGAGACGGTGATCTCGCGCGCCTGGAAGCGGTGCGCGCGGCCGCGCCGGATACGCGCCTGATCGTCGATGCCAATGAATCCTGGAGCCTGGACCAGCTCACCCGCGATGCGCCCCTCTACGCCCAAGCCGGGGTGGAGTTGATCGAACAGCCCTTGCCCGCGGGGGCCGATGACGCCTTGACCGACCTTGCCTGCCCACTGCCTCTGTGTGCGGATGAATCCTTCCATGATCTGGCCAGTCTTGAGGCGGTGGCAGGACGCTATCAGGTGGTCAATATCAAGCTCGACAAGACCGGTGGCTTGACCGAGGCGCTGCGGGTGTACGCGTCGGCGCAGGCCCAGGGCCTTGATTTGTTCGTGGGCTGCATGGTGGCCACATCGCTCTCCATGGCGCCGGCGCTCGTGCTGGCGGGCGCGGCCCGCTGGGTTGATCTGGACGGAGCGTTGCTGCTCACCCGGGACCGGCAGCCCGGGCTGCGCTATGCGGCCGGGCGCATTGCCCCACCACCACCGGGGCTGTGGGGTAGTGCACACGCAGCCGGCCCTGCGCTGATGTGAGGCCCCTGGCATGAGCGCATCCGGCTTTTTCTCTCCCACCTATGCGGCCGCGCGGCAGCGGTTTTTGGATCTGTGCACCCGGCACGACCTCACCGTGGAGCATCATCCTCACCCGCACGCTCTGGGCCCGGATGGCGAGGCCTTGGTGCTGGATTGTGCCATAGCGGGCGATCCGCAGGCGGAGTGTGTGCTACTGATCCAATCGGCGACCCATGGCGCGGAAGGCTTTTGCGGCGCGGGCCTTCAGGTGGGGTTTTTGGACACGGGCCTGGTGAACGAGATACCGCAAGGGCTCAAGGTCATCCTGGTCCATGCGTTGAACCCCTTCGGCTTTGCCTGGTTGCGCCGGGTGAATGAAGACAATGTCGACCTAAACCGGAACTTCCTCGATCATGGCGGGCCGTATCCGGATAATCCGGGCTATGAAGCCTTGAAAGACGCCATCGCTCTCACGGCCCTGACGCCAGAAGCCACCCAGGCCGCAGCGGCACACATGCGTGCCTTCGCACAGGCCCATGGGCGCGACGCCCTGCAAGCCGCGATCAGCGCCGGTCAATACACCCATGCAGAAGGCCTCTATTATGGCGGCCGGGCGCCCGCCTGGTCGAACGGCGTGTTCCGGCACATTGTGGGCACCCATGCGGGGCATGCGACCCGTGCGGCCCTGATCGACGTGCATACGGGGCTCGGCCCTTACGGTGTGGGGGAATTGATTTTGGAAGTGGGGCCGGACGATCCTGCCTATGCCCGTGCGCGGGATTGGTGGGGCAAGACGGTCACGTCCACCGAAGCCGGTGACAGCGTGTCCGCCAAGCTGTCGGGCACAATCGACCTGGTGCTGCCGGCCATGCTGCCCCACGCCGAGACCGTCTCTGCGGCGCTGGAATTCGGCACCTACCCGCCTGTGGAAGTGTTTCAGGCAACACGCGCGGACAATTGGTTGCACCATTACGGCGACCCGCTGGGTCCGGATGCCGGGGCCATCAAGGCCGAAGTGCGGCGCGTGTTCTATCCAGATACGGATGACTGGAAGGCCATGGTCTGGGAGCAGTTCGCCGCCACGGTGCGCCAGGCGGCACGTGGCCTGACGCAGGGCTGAGACCGCGCTATCGCGGGGCCTCGCCCACCAGATGCTCCGTGCGCCAAAGCACGCGCAACAGCATAATGCCCGCCCCGCCCAGAAGCGCCAGAAGCCCCATGGCCCCATAGGCCAAGCCCCCATACGCCGCATAAAGATCACCAGAGACCAATGTGATCAAACCCACAATAATACCGTGGGAAAAGGCGCTGACGACGCTTTGTGCCGTGACCGATGCATAAGCCGGCACCGCCCGGTCCACCAGATAAAGCGCCCCCACATGCACCGCCCCGAAGGAAAAGGCATGAAGCGCCTGGGCCGGAAAGAGCAGCCACAAAGGCGGGTCAAACGCCATCACCGCCCAGCGCAGCGCCGCACCGCCTGCCCCGATCAAGATCAACGTCATGGGATCCACCCGGCGCAGGACCGGCACGATGAAGAGAAACAGCAGCATCTCCGCCACCACGCCCACCGCCCACAGCACCCCGATCATGCCACCACTCAGGCCCAACGCCGCCCAGTGAATACTGCCGAAACTGTAGTAGAGGCCATGGGCCCCCTGAATAAGCCCCACACTGACTACGAACAGCCAGAACAGCGGACTGGCCGCGACGGCCTCCAACGAGGCCGAGCCCCACCCGGCACGGCGCCCCCCCGGCGCATGCGCTCGCGGCGGATCGGCCGGCAGCAGCAGCGCAACCGCCGCGGTCAAGGCCAGAAACGCCAGGACACCGATGAGAATACTGGGCGCGCCCAGACGCTCCAACACCAGACCGCCCGCCACATTCGCCACCACAAAGGCGGCCGAGCCGACCGTGCGCACGCGGCCGTAATCCACCTCCCCGCGCCCGGCCGCCTGCACACTGACCGTTTCAATCATGGGCAGAAGAGCCGGGTAAAGCGCCGTAGACAGAATAGTGATCGCGAAAAGGGCGACGAAGCCATCGGCCAAGGCAAACGCGGCAAAACTGATAAATGCCAACACCGCCAACGCGGCCATCAGTCGCCGCCGCGTGCCCAGCCCATCGGCCAAGGCCCCGACCAGCGGCACCGACACCACCCGGATCAACAGCCCCGCCGCCACCAGCCACGCCACTTCCCGCTCGCTCAAGCCTTGCGCCGCCAGCCAGACCGGCCAATAGGGCAGATAAAGCCCGTGCACAAGAAACACGGCAGTGAAAAACAACCCCAGCCGCACCGGTATGGTCAACATGAGCGGTCCCTTGTGAAAGCTAGCTTGACGGGCACGAGCCTGACTGCCAAAGCCTGAAGGGCGTGACAGAACGGGGAGCGATCATGACCAAACGCCCTTACGCATGGCTGACCCTGGCCGCCGGCGTCAACGGGTTTCTCGCCGTCGCGGCGGGTGCCTATGGCGCCCATGGCGTGCAGTGGGACGAGGCCCGGGACGCCGCGTTTCAAACCGCCGCCGATTATCATTTGACGCACAGTATCGTGGTGCTGGCGCTGGGGTGCCTGGCATCGCTGCGCCCTCGGACGGCGTCGCTGGCCGGTGCGGCCTTCGTGCTGGGCATGCTGATCTTTTGCGGTTCACTCTACTATTCGGGCCTGACCGGATCGCGGGACTGGCTGTGGCTTACCCCCATTGGCGGCGGGCTCTTGCTGCTGGGTTGGCTTGTGGTGGTCGCACTCGGGATCGGCGTGTGGCGCAATGGCCCGCAAGCGTGACCCACGGTTAGAGCACCGGTAGCGCCAAAGCCCGGCCATCAGCACTGCGGCGCAGGAACGCCCAGATGCGTTCGTTCAACGCCGGGGCTTGCGCGTGCGTCCAGGTTTCCACGAAGGCATGCAAGTCGATCACGACGGCTTTGGCCTCGGCATTGGCCGCATTCAGAGCGCTGATGGTCAAGGCAGACGCGCGCTTGCGCGCAGCGTCCGTGACCCGATCCTTAAGCGCCCCCGAGGGCAGAACGGCGGCCGCGTCCGTAAACAGCGTCCGCATGGCGTCGTTTTCCTCCGCGCGCACGGCCGCACCGCGCTCATATTCCTGGGCAGCGAACAACAGCATCAACCCGATGGTGCTGACCGAGCCGCGAGCATAATCATGGGTGATCGTGGGGGCCACATCCATGAAGATGGTGCCGAAGGCCGCCTGCAGAATATCCGTCACATCTGGCTTCAAGGCCGCCTCCCTCAGTGTCCCAACAGTTCGAGCAGGATCTGATTGTGCTGCACGGTGCAGTACCACCCTGAAAAGGCCAGCACCGGATCAGTGTTGGTCCCGGCGCTGAATTCTTTGGCGCTCGAAACCCAGATGGCGATGCCTTTCACGGCCGCGAATATGCGCCACCAGGCCAGGGCCTCTGGGTTGACCGTCATGCCGCTGGCGCGTTCCCAATGGGTAATGGCCTCGTTCAGGGGGATCATGCCGGCGGGACGTTCGCTCTGCCCTTGGCTCCACAGCGGATCCATGGCCCAGGCCAGATCCTCGTGCGGATCGCCCAGATGGGCCATTTCCCAATCGAGCACCGCCGCGATCTCGCCGGTCTCGCGAAACAGGAAATTGCCTGAGCGGTAATCGCCATGCACGATCGTAACCCGGGGCGGCGGCGGCGGCGGTGTGCGGCGCAACTGGCGGATGGCCGCGCGGGCAATGGGCTGGGGCTCTTGTTCGTCCTCGTCCAGAACGCCTTCCCAATAGTCGAGTTCACGGCGCCAGCATGCCTCCGGCGCCGGGACATCCGCCACGCGGGCAAGCGGCGTGGCGGGCGCATGCGCCGCCGCAATATGGCCGAGAATACTCCAGAAACGCTCGCCCACCGCGCTCTCGATGCCCGCATAAGGCGCGGCATCGAAGGGCGAGGCCGCGGTCCCCCCGGTGATCTCTTCCATCAAGAAGAACGGCCGGTCGAGCCAGCGCGGATCGGCTTCGAGCGCAATGGCCTCAGGCACAGGCACAGATGTTCCGTGGAAGGAGCGATAAGCACTGAACTCCAGTTCCCGTTCCGTATCAATAAGGCTCGCCTCCGGGTCGCGGCGCAGGATCAGGCCCCGTGCCTGCCCATCGCCGCGCACCGCCGTAAAGCGAAAAGTCTCACGGGACGCGCCGCCATGGACGCGGCGCAGATCCTCAATGCGCACGGGCGCGGTGGTTGGATTCAGATGCTCCAGATAGGCGGCGATGCGCGCGGCCAGGCCCGCATCCGACGTCGGATCATCGCTCATGGCTCAGCGCCCCCCGGCCGTAGCCGGGTCCAGCAGGTCCGTGAAGCCCGACGGGGCGTGGGGCCCCAAGATCAACTGTTCAAGCACGCCGACGCCGGAGCGCACCAGACCGTTCTCGGTGCGCATGTCCGCCTTACAGAAGGCCTGAATATGCAGGTGCAGCACATCCATGGGATCCACCGTGGCATGATCGAACTGATCAAAGGATACAGCAAGATCCCCCTTGTACTGACCATGCCCCCATTCGGGATGCATATAACCGACGCCGGACATGGAGAAATGCCATTGCGGGGTCAGGTGAATGGCGATGCGGCCGTGCTGGGGGCATTGCAGATGCAGTTCGGCGGCGCTCGCGTGCCGCGTACCGGGGGTGAAAGCCAAATGGCTGGAGGCCGCCACCATGGGCTCCTGGGTATCGCCATGCAGCGGCACCAGAATGCCCTTGGTGTTCCAGGGCTTGCCTTCCGCATCCGAATTGATGTGATAAAAAACGCAGTGATCCTCGAAATTCAGCGGTGACCAGAGCCAGTAGAATTGCGGCATGGGCGGCGGCGCCACGGGCTGGGGATCGGCGAGCCCGATGGGCCGCACGCCCCAGGAGCGGTCACGCGTGCCCCAGGTCGCATCGGCACCAAGGGTCAGGCGCTCGCCCTCCATCTCGATCCACCCGTCCCAGGTTCCGTTCTGCGTGAGACGCGTGTAATCAAGCAGCATGCGCGGGCCAATGCGATGGGTGAAGCGTGGCTCGTGAATGGGGCTGTGGCGATGGCGGAACGTCAATTCCGCCTTGATGCCATGCTCAGGGCTGTTAATCCGCAGGCGCAGGGTCTCCAGTGGCTCCAGCACATCGACGGCGATGGGGCCCACGACCGTGTCCATGCGCTCCATATGTAAGACGCGCGAGGCCCGCAGGTTCCGCTGCACGCCGCCGCGTACCACGCTGAAGGCCGCGTCCATAATGTTCAGATGCGGATAAACCCCCAGGGCACAGGCAAAGAACACCGTGCCATCCCGGTCATACCCATTGAAGAAGTATCGGTCGTAGAAGTTGCGGTCGCTGCCGGCCGTGGCAATCGGTTCCGGCAACTGATGGATCGGGAAATCGTCACCCTTGGTCAGCATGGCGTCCTGCCCTTTACCTGTCCGGCGCGTCGGTCCCTCTCACGCGCCCTTATGATTGGTGTCTGCGCCCCGGTCAGGTGGCGGGGTCGTCCGGTAACCAGTCCGGTGCTTCGGTGTAGTGAGGCTCGGGATTGGTGTAATTGCGGAGTGTCAATTGTGTTGGATCCAGGGCCACTGATCGCCCATCTTCAAAGGCCACTTCCCCAGTTTGGATTTTCGCGCCGTTCACATAAGCGCTGATCTGAAAGGCACGGGCATTGTCCGCCCCCGAATTGCGTCCAGAGCCATGGACAGTCAGCAGGGTCCAAAGCACCAAATCCCCCGGTTCCATTTCCACATCCACGGCACCCGCCGGGTCAAGGCCCGCCGCAATCATTTCCGCTGTCTGATCATCACCGGTCATCAGAAAACCCTTGCCCCCATCCGACAGGCCCAGATAGCCGAGCCTGTGGCTACCCGGAAAGATCCGCAGGCAGCCGTTCTCTTTAGTCTGCGGATCGATGGCAAGGCCAGTGGTGATCTGATAGGGCATCAGCCAGGCGACGTCATTGGGATCAAGCCCGGTAAAGCGGGCATCCTGGTGATAATTGAACGAGGAATACTGCGCCCCCGGCGGCTTCCAATGAATTTGATTCGTTGACTGACGAATCGTGCGTCCCACGAACGGCTCCAGGAGCGGCAGCAGTTTCGGGTGGCGCCGGTATGCCTCCATCACCGGATTGGTGAGCGCGAACCAGTGCGCTTGCAACACGACATGACCGGCTGCCGGATCGTGCGAAACCTCGAACATCTTGTTGCCGTGGCGCCAGCTTGAGGGGTGGGTCATGCCTTCAGCGTAGATGGCGGCCGTTTCACGCTGTATCTCGGCGACCTCGGCCGCGTCAAAAACCCCGCGGACGATGGCGTAGCCGTGCTCTTCCACCAGATCTTTCAGCGCATGCGCACTCACAGCACATCCTCCGTTCCCAGAAGGGTCGTCACCTGGCTCGACAACATGCCACCATTTCCGTGGGCAAGCGCCACATGGGCGCCCGGCACCTGGCGGGCACCACAGCCGCCGCGTAACTGGCGCACCGCTTCGATGAGGACGAACATGCCATACATGCCCGGATGCACACAGGAAAGCCCGCCACCATTGGTGTTCACCGCGAGTTGCCCCCCGGGCGCGATCGTTCCGCCGGACACAAACCGTCCGCCCTCGCCCTTCGGGCAAAACCCGAGATCTTCCAGGAACAAAATGGTGTTGATGGTGAACGCGTCATAGAGCATCACCACATCCACATCCGAGGGCGTCAGGCCCGCCTCGGCGAACGCACGCGGCCCGGAGCGGGCGGCGGCCGACGTGGTCAGGTCCGGCATTTCAGATACCTGCATGTGATCCTGGGCGGCGGCCGCGCCCAAGACGTAAACCGGCTTTAGCGGAAAGTCCTTGGCCAGCTCGGCGCG
>CAZVEE010000027.1:0-41135 GCA_964625525.1 uncultured Alphaproteobacteria bacterium
TCTCAACAGACCCTAGAGCCGTTTCAATGAAAACCAGATCATTGAAACGGCTCTCAGTCCTTACTTTGACGCGCTTTCCGGGCGGAAAACCGCACACACTTTTCCTGAAAGCGCTCTAGGGTGCGTGGATCAGAAGATGAAGTTGGAGTCCGTCAGCTCGCCCAGCTCCACATCTTCGATCACCAGCACATCGTCGATGGCATCGAACTCCAGCCGGATGTCCTTGCCCACCTGGGTGGCCAGGGCATCAAAGGCATCCTTGTCCGCCAGCAACTGGCCAAGCAGGGAGAAGTCCAGCTGGTCTTCGTCCACGTCGAAGTCCGTGATGGTGTCGAGCTCATTGCCAGTGGCGAAGCGGAAGGTATCCGCATCCTTGCCACCGGTCAGTTCATCATCCCCGGCACCGCCATCGAGCAGATCCTCGCCTTTGCCGCCGTTCAGCTCGTCATCGCCGGCCCCGCCGATAAGGAAGTCATTGTCGTGATCGCCGCGCAGGTCGTCGTCGCCGTCCCCGCCATTGATCACGTCCGTGCCCTTGCCGCCGCGCACGCTGTCCATGCCGTCGCCGCCGGAGATGCTGTCATCCCCGTCGTCACCGCGGATGACATCATCGCCCGCGTCGCCGAACAGCGTATCGTCGCCGTCTTCGCCGCGGATGCGGTCATCGTCGGCCCCGCCATTGACTTCGTCATTGCCATCTCGGCCGCGCAGACGGTCTTCGCCAGCCCCGCCGTCAAGCATGTCATCGCCGTCGCCGCCATCGAGCTTGTCGTCACCGTCCTCGCCGAAGAGCGAGTCGTCATCCTCGTCGCCGCGAATTTTATCACCGTCGGCGCCGCCGAAGATGATGTCGGCACCAGCATCGCCCCTGAGCTTGTCCGCACCGCCCATGCCGGTCACCACGTCTGCCGATGTGGTCCCTTTCGGCTTGTCGTTGCCGTTGGTCAGGGTGAGCGTGAACTCACCATCATCGTTGAGGATGGTCCCGGTGGCCGTGTTGCCAAGAATGGTGGCAAAGCCGCCAGCCGCAATCGGATTGCTCAGAGTGACCTGATAGGTCTCATCCAGCTCCGGCATCATGTCGCCTGAGATGGGCAGCACAATGAGGGCTGAGGTCTGGCCGGCGGCGAAGTTGACGCTGCCACTGGGATAGGTGCCGCCCGTGGCGAAGTCGCTCCCCCCCGCGGGTTCCGCGCCCGCACCGGCGGATACGGTGTAATCCACCGTCACCGGCAGGCTGATATTGCCCGCGCGGCTCACTGTGAACGTGTTGATGGTGCTGCCGTCATCGCCCTCGGCCACGCCCGTCACATTGGGCTGAATGGTCAGGATGGCCTCGGTCGGCGCAGGCTGCGGCGGCTGCACGCTACCCAGCAGGATGGTCGCCGTCGCCCCGGTCAGGGCCCCGTCCGCATCCGCAATGGCATAGGTGAACACGTCCGTACCCACATCACCGGGCACCACACCGTTAAGGCGGGTGCTCGGGTCATAAGTAAAGGTGCCATTGCTGCTGACGAACAAGGTCGCCCCGGACCCCAGCACGATCTGAGTGTTGACCAGAGACGGATTGCCAAGCACGGAGAACACTTCGATGAAGTTTCCGTCAGGATCTTCATCCACACCGTTCCCATTGTCCGCGAACAGATTGCCGTTCACGGGAGAGGTCTCGCTGCTGGCGAAGGTGTCGTCGCGTGCCACCGGGGGCGTGTTCTGGACCGGCGGCGGGGTCGGCGTGCCGGCCACCTGAATGACGACACTCTGCACGAGCGAGTCCGTCCCGCCATCCACATCGCGCACGCGCACCTGGAAGCCGTCCGCCGTCGTGGCGGAACCGTCATGCTCGTAGCTGATCAGACCCGCATTCAGATCGGCCTGGGTGAAGGTCTGGCCGAGGCCAAGCTGCGTCTCGCCACGCGAGATCGCGCCGTTCACGGGCAGAGTCGCGAGAGTGAAGATGATCTCCGCATCCGCATTGTCCGGATCATCCGCCGCCAGTTCCGTCGGATTGATCACCTCAATATCGCCGCGCGGCACTTCAATGCCGGTATTGGTGATGATGGTCGGCGCGAAGTTCGAGGCACCGATCGCCACGAAGATCGGCACATTGAGCGGACCCAGACCATCTTCGTCGATCACATCCACACGGAACAGATCGCTGATGGTGCCCGAGCCATCATGCACATAGCTGACATTCATGCTGTTGATGTCGCTCTGGGTGAAGGTCTCCCCCGCTTCCAGCTCGACACCGTTCAGGGTCAGGCGCCCATTGGTCGGCAGTTCCCGGATGAAGTAGCGCACGTCCGAGGGGCCGCTTTCCTCATCCACAGCCAGCAGATCGCTCGACTCGATCACATCGCTGCCGGCGGTCACCGTGAACAGACCATTATTCACCAGCAGTTCCGGCCCATCATTGGCCTGCGCCACCCAGCCATTCACCGTGATATGGCCCGGGCCCGCGCCCAGTGGGTCGGTCACGAGCAGCGTGAAATGCTCATGCTCTTCCTGAGAGCCGTCATGCACATACGTGACCCGCCCCTCATTGATGTCCTCCTGGGTGAAGGAGGTGTAGAGCTTGATCGGCTTGCCGTCGAGGAAGAGTTGGCCGTATTTGGGATCCGTGCAGAGGGTGAAGAACACCTTCTCCGGCGGATGATCCGCATCGAACGCTTCCAGCACCAGCGGCGACACCACTGTCGTGCCACCTTCGGTCAGCATCAGCAGGTCATGGCTGACAATGATCGGTGCGTCGTTCACCGGACGCACATGGATCTCGAACGTACCGTCGTGGAAGCCGGTACCTTCCGGGTTCGCGACCCGGAACGTGAAGCCATCCACTGGTTCTTCCGAACCGTCATGCACATAGCGCACGAGATCATTGTTGATATCGGACTGAGTGAAGCTATCACCCGGACGCAGCGGCTTGCCGTCAAGGCGCACCTCGCCATGGCCGGGGATCGTCAGCAGGGTGAATTCTACATCACCCGGGCCGTCATCATCGTCCGTCGCTTTCAGCAGATCCGACGTGATCAGGCGACCAGCATTTTCATCCAGCCACAGATCATTGTTGGTCACGACTTTCGGCGTATCGTCCACCGGGATGACCGTGAAATCGAACACCTGATCGGTCAGGCCGTCAAAGTCCGGATCGAAAATGTCGAAGGTGAAGGCATCGGTGAGCGTCTCTGACCCGTCATGGACGTAAGTGACCGCCCCTTCGTCGATATTCAGCTGCGTGAACGTCGCGCCATTGAACAGCGGCACACCATTCAGGAACAGGGTGCCGTTCTCCGGTGCATCCGTGACCGTGTAGGTCAGCTCGCTGATCAGATTGTCATTGTCGGTGGAGCGCAGAACATCATTGCTCAGCGTTACGCCCGTACCTTCGATCACGCCTTGGATCAGGTTCGTCACCAGTTCCGGCGTGTCGTTCACCGTCTCGATCCCGATGGTGAAGTTCGCCATGGTGGCGATACCGCCGGGATTGGCGACCGTGAACATGAACGTGTCCAGATCATCTTCACCGCGGGACTCATATTCCAGGTCGCCGTTGGAGACGTTCTCCTGGGTGAACGTCATCCCCACGAGCAGCTGCACATCCGCAAGCTTGAGAATGCCGTCGGTCGGGGCCTTGATCAGCGTGTAGATGATCTCGGAATCCGGATTGTCCGGGTCGGTGGCCAGCAGGCGTGTGGCATCGATGGTCGCGGTGCCCTCTTCCACCACCGGCACGCCCACATTCACCGCCAGGAATGGCGGGTTGTTGCCGGGCACGATACCGATGGCAACGGGCACTGCGAAGCCTTCCCCGTCCGGATCGCGCAGATCCACGGTGAAGCTGTCCGCATCGGTTTCCGTCCCGTCATGCAGATAGCTGATCAGACCCTTGTCCAGGTCGTCCTGCGTGAAGGTGCCATTGGGGCCGATGGGGGCACCGCCGCGCAGCAGGATGCCGTTCGTCGGCACACTGGTCAGCTCATAGGTCAGCTCATCCGGCGTGTTGTCTACATCGCTGACACCCAGAACCGAGGACGAGATCGTCAGCTGGCCGCCTTCCGGCGCCGCAAAGCCCGAATTCACCACGAGTTCCGGCGCGTCGTTTTCCGGATCCACGGTGATCGAGAAGACTTGCTGCTGCGGGCCGACGCCAGATGGGTCAGTCACGCTGAAGGTGAAGCTGTCGGCGGTGGTCTGCGAGTCGTCGTGGAAATAGACGAGATCGCCGTCGATGATGTCCTGCTGCGTGAACGTATCGCCCAGGTTCAACGTCGTCCCCGACAGCTCCAGGCGCCCGTTTTCCGGCAGCGACAGCAGTTCAAAGATAAGCTGCGTCGGGCCGTTATTCGGGTCGGTCACGTCCAGGTCCAGATCGGAAATCACCTGGTCCATGCCCTCGGTGACCGTGATCCCTTCATTAAGGATCAAAGTCGGCGGCGTGTTCTGAATTTCGAAGGCACCGATATCCACCCGGTCGCCGCCCACGGCGTCGCCATCCACGATCCGCGGGAAGGCCACGCCGCGCTGGTCCGTCGTCAGCGGCGTATCCCCCAGTTCCGGCAGCAGGTCGCCGCCCGGGTCCACGGCAAAGCCGTTCTCGCCGGCGTCAACCGCCACCCCTTCCGGGTTGATGGCCACGGTCTCGGTGGCCCCGCCATTATCATCGAGCAGACCGCCACCGGTCAGCGGGTCCACGGCCGCGAAGATCTGCGTCAGATCCGTTTCGATCAGGTCGCCAACACCGGCCGCCGACTCCTCGGAGAAGATGTTAACGCCGCGCGTGACCAGAATGCCGCCACCGGACACATCATCGAAAACCGAACCCACGGAGTTCCCGGCCAGGATGGAATTGGCCACGAACAGATCGTCGCCATTGGCCACGCCCGCGCCGATCGTGTTCGCCTTGTTGCCGGTGACCGTGCTGTTCACCAGCGCCACGGCACCGTTGAAGTTTGCGATCGCGCCGCCCGTGTTGGCTTCGTTGCCCGACAAGGTGGAGTTCAGGATGGTGACCCGGCCTTCGTCCACGTTGAAAATGCCGCCACCGTCGGCCAGGGCGTCATTGTCCGAGATCGTGCTGTTCTCGATGCGAACGTCGCCCACATTATAGATGGCGCCGCCGCTCTCCCCGGCCGTGTTGCCCGCCAGGGTCGAGTTGATGATCGTCAGGTCGCCCGCATTAGCGATGGCGCCGCCGTTGTCGGCGTCGCTCGCGCCCACCTCACTGTTGATGAGGGTAACGTCGGAATTCTCCCGGATCAGAATGCCACCACCGAGATTGGTGCTGCTGCCGTTGGAGATGATAACGCCGTCGAAGGTGACTTCGGTGGGGCTCAGCGGCGTGTTGCCGGTGATGTCGAAGACGCGATCATTACCGATGCTTTCGATCGTGATGTCCGCATCGCCGTCATTGTCCAGGTCGCCATCGATAACGACGTCGTCCAGGATGTTCAGTTCGCCGGCTGACAGTGTGACCGTATCGGCGAGGCCCGGCAGGTCGAAGGTGATGACGTCATCTTCGCCATTGATGTTTGCCAGGAAGATCGCTTCGCGCAGCGTGAAGCCGTCAAGCGGATTGTCGGAAGTCGTTGTGACGGTAAAAAGAGCCATGATACCCATCCCCCTGTCCGGCATAAAAACCATAGGACAAGTGTTGCCGGTTACAGAACTTGCGGGAACCTAGCAAAAGCCATCCCGGAATGGAATGGGCTGGCGCGTTGCAACTTGCGGCTTTTCGATCCCGCGTCAGGTTAATCCGGCAGCGGCGTGCCGAGTGTCGATCCGGGACAACTACATGTGTTTTCTAAAGACTTTACGACCGAAAACCCATGACCCGCGACCATGTCCGGTTCGGACATGATGCGGGCGGCCCATCGGACACAGTTCGCTCGCCCGCTGCCAATGCTGTTGGATGCGGTACCCTGATTCGGATCTTTCCGGTATGAATGCCGCCAGCACCGCACGACGTAGCGCCGCTTGGCGCGCCTGTCTTGTTCGAAAGTCACCACCCATGCGCTTTTTCATCCGCGCCATCCATGCTGGAGATCAGGCGGCCTGCGCCCGCTTGTTCGGCATCATGCGCAGCGAGATTTACGAGGCGCCCTTCCTGCCCGGCGGCCCGGAAACCGCGTGGCGGGCGGACACGCGGGGCGAGCGCGTGTTCGTGGCCCAAAATGGGACATGTTTGGTGGGCTTTGCCAGCCTGTGGCCGGATCCCCCGTTTCTGCATCTGCTGGCGGTGGACCCGGGCTTTCGCCGGCACGGGGTGGCCCGTGCCCTGACGCAGGCCGTGATGAAGGCCGCCGGCGGCCCGGTCGATCTCAAAGTCGATCCCTGGAACGCGGGCGCGCTGGCCTTTTATGACACACTCGGCGGGCGGGTGGTGGACCGACACGATACAGGCCCCGCGCCGTGGATCCGTGTGCGGATCGGCGCCCTATAATGGGACATATCCATTTCGGTTTTTCCCAGTCCACCCCCCCTTTTTTCAGTCCACACCCCCTTTTTTCAGTCCCATACGCCCGGCCATCAGACGATCGAGCCAGCGGTCGGGCAACAGGCGCGGCAGCGTCCAGAAGCTGAATTTGTTTGCCAGCGCCACATAGCGCGCCTTGGGCAAGGTCGCCGTCAGGCCCTCATACACGAGCGCCGCAATGTCCTCCGCCGGCAGCGCCCCTTCGCGGCCCCGCGCCAGGAAGTCGCCCAGCACCCGTTTGAGCATGGGGTAGTAGTCCGTGTCGCGGAACCGCTCCACGTCCTCGTCTTCCAGCTTGTCCCAAATGGCTGTCTTGATCGGGCCGGGCTCGATCACCACCACATCGATCCCGTAGAGCATCAACTCCCGGCGCAGACCATCGGAGAGCGCCTCCAACGCGTGCTTGGACGCCGCATATTGCGCGTTGAAAGGGGCGACCAGACGTCCCGCGACGGACGAAATATTGATGATCCGTCCCGGGCGCTCGCGCGGCGGCAGGGAGGCGCCCAAAAGCGGCAGAAAGGCCTGCGTCACCACGAGCGGCGCGATCGTGTTCACTTCCAGCTGATACCGGAACTGGTCGGGATCGGCATGCATCAGCGGAGCAGCCACCGCCATGCCCGCGTTGTTCACCAGCCCAAACAGCCCCTCGGTACCCACGGCCTGTTCCACCGCCTCGGCCGCTGCGTGCACCGCCCGCTCGTCCGTAACATCAAGAATAAGCGGCACATAGGCCTCGCCCAACTCCGCCGACAGCGCCTGAGCATCCTCGCGTTTGCGCACACTGCCGAACACGCGATAGCCCTTGGCCACCAGGTCCACCGCCACGGCACGCCCAATCCCTGTGGACACGCCCGTTACCACCACCGCTTTCATCGCGTCCTCCCCTGAGGTCCTTTTTCATTTCAGTCTTCAACTGGTACTGTGCCGCAGGCTGGTGCCATGGATACGGGATTGCACCACGCCGGGCCCGAGGCCGGCGGCTCCAATCGATAAGGCCCGAAGCGCTCATCCGGCTCCAGATAATCCGTAGACACATATTGGGCACCGGATAGGAATGCGGCCACCTGGCGCTCACGATCATTGGCGCGTGCCTCGCGCGTGTCCGCGTCGGCGCGGGTGCGTATCAGATACCCCTGTTCCACCCGGTCATAAATCAGGGACCCGTCGGCAATGGGATCATTCATGGTGAAATAGGCCGCCACCGGCGACGTGGCGGGCGCGCGCACGAACACCACCCGATCCTCAAGCGAGGGGCGGCCGGCGCGATAGATTTCGCCCTTCTCGAAGGATGCATCAAGCGCGAACAACACCTTGCCCCGCGCCGCGCCCATCAGCGGCCAGCCCCGCGCCCAGACGCCCTCGCGCAGGCTCGGTGCCGCCCCCTGCACCGCATCCGGTACGATCAGATGCCCAGGCGCAAACACCGAGCGAATCTCTGTATCCAGAGCATCAAATGCCGCCACGTCGAACGGCAGCGGCTGCGCGGCCCCCTCAAGCGGGATCGCAGCCTCTTTCAAATTGAGCAGAATGAGGATCGGTGCATGCTCTGGATGCGCAAGCGACCAATCGCGTATCGTCTTCAGGCACTCCGTGAAACGCAGGCAACTGCTCCGATAGTCGATATCTTGAATGTGGAAGACCTTGAAGCCCGGCGCGGTCAGATCGCTCGCATCGAACGGGGCTGTCTCCAGCCCCTGCGCGGCGGCGATCTGTGGACCCAGCGGCGCGGCAAAGCGCCCGCCATCGGGATCGTGAAAAAGGTCGAGTTCCAGTTGGCGCGCGCCCCAATCCAACTGCTCCGCCAGCGGACCATGGGCATAATCGAGCGTCTCCGCGAGGGCTGGATCCTGCGCGGCGATCAGGGCCATTTCGCTGGGCGGGATCGCGCGCTTGTAGCTGTTATGCGTTCCGGCGGCCTGAAGTTGGTTCACCGCCACATTGGCATTGATCCAGTCGCGGGCACAGGCCGGGCCCGCCTCCGCCGCCGTCGGGGCATCAAGCGGACAGGCCGAGGCCGCCCGTGCCCGCGCGCGCAAAACCTGGCGCGCCACATCCACCCGGTCTGTGATCAGGCCGTCAACGCCGCGCTCCAAAAGCCGATGCATGGTTTCGGCCTCGTTTACGGTCCAGATCTGGACTTTCACGCCCCGTGCCTGCGCGGCTGCAATCATCGCGGCATCGGCGATCAGCATGCCTTCGGCTTCCTCAGGGATCTGCATCGCCACCGCCGGTGTGGGATACCAATGCGCCAAACCGACCCGCGACAGGGCATAGACCCACCGCACTTCGCCTTCCGCCATGGATGTCGCCACCCTCGGGCAGGCTTCGCGGAACGCATTGAGGGCACCATCATGGGCGGACCCCACGAGCACCCGGCTCTCGGCGCGCGCCTCGCGCAGCACCGCGCACAAGGCCCGCGCCACCGCCGGATCCTCCGGTTTCAGCTCCATCACAAAACGCGCATCGGCAAACCGCGCCAAGGTCTCGGCCACGGTCGGCACACGCAGGCCCTGCCCCGCATAGGGCCGCTGAGTCCCTCGCGCGAAGCCCGCTCCCGCATCCGCCGCCTGCACCGCCTCCCAGGTCAGTGCCGCAACCGGGCCATTGATGGTGGTGGTGCGCTCCAGCGTATCGTCATGGAGCAGCACGAGGACCCCGTCGGCTGTGGCGTGCACGTCCGTTTCCAGCGTATCCGCGCCCATGGCCTGCGCCGCTGAAAACGCCCAAAGCGTGTTTTCCGGGCGCAGGCTCGCCCCACCGCGATGGGCGACGATGCTTGCCCGGTCCACCGGAGCCTTGGCAAAGAAGGGATGCGGCGCCAGAGGCCGCACCGGCCACAGCCACAAAGCCGCGACAATCGCAGCCAGGAGAGCCAGGGCCCCCACGATCCACCAACCGCCTCGCATGGCGTACCCCTCCTTCAGCTGCTGTGCGCTGTCTTTGGGATACACTGTCGCAGAGTGAGGGACTACGTTCCAGATCAACGACGCCCGTCACGCCTCCAGATCAGGACCAGAGCACAGCATGAGTGAGACGGATTTCTTCGACCTGCACGCCACCCACAATCCCCATCGCTGGTATCTGCCGGTGGTGCCAGAACTTACGGTCGGCCCGCCCGGGCGGGAGTTTCTGTTCGGCGGCGCGGGGCTTGCCGCGGCCGTCACCGCCATGGAGCGCACCGTCGAGCGCCCGACCATCTGGGCCACGGCGCAGTATCTGTCCTATGCCCGCCCCGCCTCCATCGTCGATCTTGATGTGGTGGTGCCGGTGCATGGGAAACACAACACCCAGGCGCGCGCCATCGGCCATGTGGGCGATCAGGAGATCTTCACCGTCAACGCGGCCCTGGGCAGCCGCCCGAGTGATATCTCCGAACAATGGGCCGCACGCCCCGATGCGCCGCCGCCGGAAGACTGTGAACCCATGCCGCGTTGGCGCAAGGACGCCAAGGACCTGCATGACATGCTGGATCTGCGCGTCGCCAAAGGCCGCTACGGCGAAAAACGCTGGGACGGAACCATCAGCCAGGACGGCCATGCGGTGCTCTGGGGCCGGGCGAAAGCGGGCCTTCCTTTCACCGCTGGCTTGCTCGCCGTCATCGCCGATTTCGTTCCCTCGGCCACGCGCCACGCGCTTGGCCGGCGCGCTGGCGCCAACAGCCTCGACAATACCATCCGCATCCGCCAGATCGTGCCTACGGAATGGGTGCTCTGCGATATCCGCATTCACGGCGTCCATGGCGGCTTCGTCCATGGCCGTATGCTGATCTTTTCCCAGGACGGTGTGTTGATGGCGACGGCGAGCCAGTCGGCGATCCTGCGAATCTTCGATGAACGCGTGATGGCTCAAGAGAGCAGCGGACAAGATGGCAAGAGCTGACGGCGGGTTTACTCCGCGTCCGGTACACTCATTTGATGGGCACCGAGCAACAGGCAGGCATTCACCTCGTCTTTCAGCGACGCGTCAACCACGATCTGGGCCTCTTGCGTCGAGGCTGGCTCGCTACTGGCGCGCGCCCCGGGGAAGCGCAGGGAGATCTCTTGCGCTTCGCCCTCCAAACGGAACCGCACCGTGCCCCCGCGCAGGAACCCGAGCGGCAGGGCGATATGCCGGGGCGCGTGCTGCACGGTGATCAGTTCCAAGAGCGGCATGGCCCCATCGATGCGGCCCACATCTTCAAAGACATCATAGGTGCGCCCGTCCACGGTCATGGCGAGGCTTGACACCGGGAGGCCCGTTCGGCCATCGCGGGTCGCGCCCATGCGCACAATCCCGTAGGCGCCCTGGTCGCCCAGAAAGCGCACGGTCACGACGCCCGTCACCGCCACCTGACCGCGCTCGGTCATCATCGCGTGCTGGAACATCACGCCGCATTCCTCGGCCCGCCCGTTCAGCACATCCACGAAAGGCTCATAAATGGCGTCCCGCCATTGGGCCGTCTCCTGCGCCGGCGCCGGCGCCGGTGTGGCGATAAACGCGACCAGCCCCAAAGCCACCGCCCGCAGCCCATTCCATCCGCTTTGTGAACCCATCACCTGTCTGTCCTGCGTCTTGCCACTCAAGGTCTCACCGTCCACATCACCCTGTCAAAGCGGCGAAATCCCGGCAAGGTCATGATCCATGATCGCATCAACGCGAAAGCGGGGCACCTGTCTGGCACCCCGCTTCTGAAACCCATCATTGCTCTCGTCGCCCGGTCTTACCCGTCATAAAGCTCGGAGATATGCAGCGTGGCCGGGTAGTTGCCTCTGTCACCATAGGTGCCGACCCAGACATCGTAATTGCCGGTCATCGGGTTGGAGAAGGTGATGCTCGGATTAACGCCGATGCCGGAGTCGTCGTCGCAATACCACGTGCCGTCTGGGGCGTTGATCACCAGCGTCGTGTCCGCGTCCGAGCGGACAAAGAACGCCAGCGGCAACAGACCCAGCGAGCCCGCCTGATAATTCACGTCCAGATCAGGCGCCGTGGCGACGAAGCCCACACAGGGCGAGCCCAAGGTCAGGGACACGTCATTCGGGCCACCGGATGCCATCGGCACCGTGATCGGGTCCGGCGTGAAACCGGAGCGGATGTTGTAGACGCCATATGTGCCTTGATAGAGCACGTTTTGGGCGGTGCTGACGCTGGCCGCCAGCGGCAGGAAGGCGAGCACGCCCAGGAGAAGTTTCAGCTTGCGCATTGATAGCCCCCTCTTGGCCAAGGGCCGTGCCCTGCGGCACGGCGTGTCGGTCTAGTCTCCCCAAGAACCGCCCAGGGTGAATAGGCAAGGCGGTTCGGTTCTGGCGCCCGCGCACCAACGGCACGCAGGCGCCGCTTGCCTTAGAACGTCTTCAGTGCCTTGCGTGCACCGGCATGGCCGCTATTGGCCGCCGCCTCGTAATACCCGCGTGCAGCGTCGAGATCGGCGTCAACGCCATTGCCATGGCGATACATCTGGCCCAGAGCGAATTGAGCCTCCGCTTCGCCTGCCTCGGCGGCGGCCTGATAGAGCCCCACCGGATCGATGGCCGACGCCTGGCCGACAACGCCGCTTGTCAGCAGGCGAGCCAAGCCAAGTTGAGCCCCCGAATCACCGGCATCCGCGGCGCTATTGAGCAGCGGCACGGCGCGGTCGACGTCACGGGTCAGGACGTAGTGGCGCGCGAGCGTCACCATGGCGGTCACATCGCCCCCTTCAGAGTCGGCTTCAAGCTGAGCCACCGCTTCGGTGGACAGGTCGGAGGCCACATCGGCAAAGGCCGACGCCTCATCCAGGTCCTTCTGGGCGAACACCGCGCGGCGGCCGTCGATCAGACGTGACTTCTCGTCTTGCGACGTGATCACCGCCAGCTCTTGGAGCTGGGCTCCGTGGACGATCATGTCGCCTTCGCCTTTGGTAACCGCATCGCCAGGTTCGGCCGCGGCGCCAGTCGCCGCTTCCTTACTCTCGACCACACCACCAATGCTGGCGGGCTGGACCAGAAGCACGGCCGGATTGCCTTGCGGCGCGCGCATCAACGGCACCGTTTTATCAGCAACTTCCAGGCGCCCCTCTGTTGTGGGCTTTTGGAACACAACGGACGGCGTTTCCGCATCGGCCAGGGCCGCACCAGCCACAGCCATCAGCGCGAGGGCCGATACCGTCGAAATCGTTAGTTTGCGAGTGGACATGCCTCTCTCCCTAAAGGCGCAAGAGCCATATTGATGTGTCATCTTAGGACACTCCCTCTTACGCAGCAACATCAAAGACCTACCACCAGCCGCCAGGGCCCTTCATGACTCGCCTGTAAGGCGAAGTGCGGGCAAGAGCGTGCGGTTTTTCGGGCGCGGGCTCCCCAGCGCCAGCCCACCGAAAAAAGCCCTTCGGCGCCGAACGCCGAAGGGCTTCTGGTTTCAAACGCCGACCAATCGGTCTTAGCGGAAGCGGATGATCACCTCGCTGCGCCGGTTGGCTTGGTTGCGCACGCCATCACCGGTGTCGACCGCCGTGTCCCGCTCGCCGAGCGCGGCGGTTTCGATGATGTCCGCGGCCACACCCCGATCCACAAGGCCGGCGCGCACCACGGCCGCGCGGCGCTCAGACAGGCCCTGATTGTAGCTGCTTGAGCCGCTCGTATCCGTGTGGCCTTCAATGCGCACCGAATCGGACCCGCGACACGCGATCTCATCAGCAGCCCGATCGAGCACGGCCAGAGCATCATCGGTGAGATCGGAGCGGTCGAACTCGAAATACACGATCTCAGTCACCACCGGCTCGGTCGTTTCGCACTCGGAGGCGATCGGCGCGACGGCCGGCGGCACCGCAGCGGCCGCTTCTTCATAAGCGCGCCCCAGACGGTAGGTCAGACCAGCGAAGACCGCATGAGTCGTGTAATCCGCCTCGCCACGACCAAGGTCGTAGTCACCCGCGTCCAAATAGCGGTAGCGCACGGACAGCGCCAAACGGTCGGAATAGTCGTAGGCGACACCGGCCATGGCCTGCCAGGCAAAGGACAGGTCATCGTCGGACGAGGACGGAAACACCAGGCGCACATCCGGCTCGATGCGCGCAGCCCCGAGTCCGGCGCCGATGAACGGGCGCCAATTGGTGTCCGTGTCGAAGTCGCGGATCAGATTGGCCATGAACGTGTAGGCGCTGATATCGCCGCCCACGACCAGGATGTCGTTGCCGTCATCCACGTCTTGTTCCTGGTAGGCCACTTCCAGTTCCCCACGCCACAACGGCGCGAAATAGTGACCCACACCCACGGCGGCGGCCCAGCCGTCGTCATACTCAATGTCGAAGGTTTCGCCGAAACCATCGACTTCGCTATCGGTGCCGAACACCCAGCCGCCTTCGGCTTTTACATAGGTGTCGTGCCAGAAATTCTCGTTCCAGGAGCCTTCGCCTGCGGTGGCCGATGTCGCCGCCAGCAGCGCCGCCACACACACTCCCATACCCCAATGCCGCATCGTCGCCCCTCTTTGATCCTGTCTGTGCGCCCAAACCGGGCCTGCAATCCATAGCCGAGCGGATTACCTCGTTCGAACTTGTGGGCCGTGTCAAACACGCATCAGCCGCCCATCCAAACGCTCTCGCTCACCCTCGCCACCATCCCATCGGATAGCGCTAATACGCCTCGTAGCGTAGCGATCCGATATGACACATGGATAGCAGATTTGCTCGCGTACTGCCGTCAGGCGAGCCTGAGCCGGTGGTTTTTCGCGCCAGTGTGGCATGCAGGCCAGCCTCGCCGGACGCGAAGTCACGCGCCAATACCCGTGTGGCGTTGCGGTCTTGTGGACAATTCCCCCCGCTGAAGCCCTTGCTCACACGCCTTCATAAGATCTGACGACTATTCATCCCCAGGGACCTAAGGTAAACCCCAGACTTACCCACATCTGACTGATCCACGTGAAGCATAGTTCGGTTTGACACCGTGATACTCGTCACACTACGCTCGATTACAGTCAGTTAACGGACGGGGTTACCTGACACCGGAAATGGATTTACGCAAACGCCATAGATTGACACCAGAGCTATGCGCATAACTTGTGAAAATCCCAATATAGCACGGGGAAAACCTGTGCATAAAACGAGATAGACTACTCAGACTCTTTCAAATCACCAGAAGGTGGGGATGATGCACACTGTGTTGCTGATCGGTGACGATGATTCCACGCGGTATGGATTGAGCCATGCCGCGAGCGCCGCCAATTGTCTGCTCTACCAATACTCAGATCCGGCCATTGCCGTAGAGGCCATCCGCTTCCTCAATCCGGCCCTCGTGTTCGTAACCCTGCGCATGGGGGATATGGATGGCTGTGTGTGGGATTTCGCTGGCCTCAACATTTGCCGGGTATTGCGCGAAGCCCATGGTCCGGATCTGCCGGTCCTGCTGCTGACGCCCAATGACACCCCGGCCATTGTCAAACCCTGCCTGTCTGCCGGCGCCGATGACTATCTCGTGCAGCATGACGAGGCCATGGCGCGGGAGCGCCTGGCTCGCTGGCTGCCCGTCTCGCAGACCCGCCGCCGATCAGAGGCGTCCCGGCCCCGGACAACCCGCGCGCCCGCCCAAACGGCGGCGGTCCAGCCTCCTTTCCTCAGTTCGTTGAACCTCACCGCCCCGGCGCAACCGGTCTTGGCCGAGGTGAAATGAACGCCGTGCTCCACGGCCTGTCGGAGGCTTTGCCTGCCATGGTCCCTCGCCCGCCTGGACGTCTTCCGTCTCCCCCTCTGCGGACGATCCTGATTGCTGGATCCATGACCGACCAGCCAGCATCGGGGCCGGTGCAGACGGCCGTGCGCCGGGCGCTGGGCACGCAAATCCGGGTGCTGACGGCCTTCACGCGCGCGGAACTGGCCGAGGCGGTCAGCAGCCGTCAGGTGGATGTGGCTTTGGTGCCCGAGCGCTTTGGCGATGCGGATGGCATGGCGCTCTGCGCGGCCTTGGGCGGACGCTTCGCCCCGGTGCCGCTCCTCCTGCTTCGGGCGGGCCCCGCGCCGGACCAGGCCAAGACACCCAGCGCCGTGCAAGACGTATTATGGGCTGAGGACCTCACGCCCCGCCTGCTGATCCGATCGCTCACCCAGGCGCTCGATTACCATCATCTGCACCAGAGCCTGACCGGGATGGAAGAGCGGACTGGACAGCTGCTCCAGCACCTAGGCCATAACGTCCGTACTCCGCTCTTTGCCATTTTGGGCTTGTCCACACTGCTGCGCACCCCTTCCGCTGACGGATCACTGCCGTCAACCGGGGAGGTCGTATCCCATATGGACGCAATCCACGACGCAGCTCTGTCCCTCCGCGCCGCCCTCGACCAGGTGGAAGCACTGGCCCGCGACACGCCCCCTCCCGCATTGAGGGATGGGCCTGCGACACCAACTGTCACCCAGGCCGAAACTTTGTCCGCGCTGATTGATCGTACCGATCAATTCCATTCAGAAAAAACGGGGGACACCCGGCCCCCGCTCGAGGGCTTGCGCCTGCTGGTGGTGGATGACAACCCGTTGAACCGTTTGATCCTGACGCGGATGCTGGAGCCCACCGGAGCCCTTGTGGATGTGGCTGAAAGCGGTGCAGAGGCCATGCTGTGCGCGATGGCCCACCCTTATGACGGTGTTCTTCTGGATATCATGATGCCGGATATCAGTGGCCTGACCGTCGCCCGCCGCTTGCGCCGAGAACCAGGCCCCAATCAGGCCACTGCGATCATTGCCTGCACGGCGACCTGCCAAGCGGAACAGAACCGGCGTTATCTCGCCGCTGGGATGACGGCCGTGCTGCCCAAGCCGCTGGTGGCCGCGGAACTCATCGCCTGTGTCGCCCGCCATTGCCCGCCCCGGCCTCTGGCCTGCACATCTGCGGGCTGCCGCTGAACCTCAGACACTCAGGGCTCGGGAGTGGCAAGGTCGGACAGGCCAAGAGCGCCGGAGGCCGCATGGCGAGCAATCTCGGCGTCCTCCAAACCCAAGAGGCTGTGCAAAACCGCCGCCGTATGCTGACCAAGCTGAGGGGGCGGTGCGTAGGTATCCTCGAAAGTCTGCGACAGCTTCACCGGATTGCCCGGCTGGCGTACCGTGCTGCCGTCAGGTAAGGGAACGTCTACGGTCATGCTCCGGGCGATCACTTGCGGATCGGTAAAGACATGCTCGAAATCATTGACGGGCGCGCAGGGGATACGGCGCACTTCTAGGGCCGCCAGCCAGTGCTCGCAAGTCTGGCGCTCCAAGATCGTCTGTACCCGCGCTTCCAAGTCCGTCTTATGGGCCAGGCGTCCCGGCTGAGTGTCGTAGACAGGCGCCGCTAACGCCGGATCATCGAGCAGATCCGCCAGCCGCCGCCAGATCTCATCGGTCAGCACCGCGACGATCAGATAACGCGTCTGAGTCCGGAACGTATTGTAAGGTACATGGACGAAATGCCCATTGCCCGCCCGCTCCGGTGGCTTACCCGACATCAGGAACATGGTCGCCATATAATTCAGCAGCGACACTTGCCCGTCCAACATGGAAATGTCCACATGCTGGCCCCGGCCCGTTTGTGTGCGTGCCTGCAATGCCGCCAGTACCCCCACCACACCGAAAAGCCCGCCGCCCAGATCCCCGATGGGAATGCCCGAGCGCAAAGGATCCGCTCCCGGATGACCCGTCAGCGCCATCCCCCCGCCCATGCCTTGCGCCACCAGGTCAAAAGCCACCCGCCCCAGGCCAGGACCGGTCTCTCCAAAGCCGGTGATGGAACAGGTGATGATGCGCGGATTGTGCTGGGCCAGGGTGTCGTAATCAATCTTCAACCGCTTTGGCACACCGGCGGCGAAATTGTTCAAGACCACATCGGCCTTGGCCACCAGAGCATAGAACAACGCCAGGCCATCCGGGTGCTTCAGATCGAGCGCCACAGACTCTTTGTTGCGGTTCAACGTCATGAAATAGGCGCCCATGCCAGCGCGGGCATAATCGGGCGAGGTCTCCAAAAGACGCCGTGTGCCCTCGCCCCGGCCCGGTGGCTCCACCTTAATACAGCGCGCCCCCAGATCCGCCAGCACCATGCCCGCATAGGGCCCGGACAGCATATGGGTGAGATCGAGAATGGTCACACCGTCGAGCGCCCGCATGGCCCCGCCTCCTGATCCTTGAGCAACGGGTCTTGTGAGACCCGCCCGTTCCGGGAACAATACCGCAAAACCACAGGCGCGCCTCGCAGCGGCGACGCCGGGAACGGGAGGTGCGGTCAAGCCATGCGGAAATCCTTCATTCAAGTGGCGCGCGGACGTGTAGCGCGCCAGGCGCACGCGGATTTGGACGGGCTGAAAGATGACGAGATCAGTCGCCTCGGCTTTATGGGCCGCTCCGCCCAACTGTACCGGCGCAACGACCCGACCCAATACCGTGCGACTGGCGCTCTGCGCATCCGCACCGCAATGCAGCATAAGCTCGCGCCAAGTGATGAACACGATACCGGCGGCACGCCCCTCAAAGTCCTGCATAATGAGGATTGCGCCATCTTTCTCAGTCGGCGTAGCGCACCGCCTCCGTTTTTCGAGCGCAATGTGAATGGCGACTTGCTGTTCTTCATTCATAAAGGAACGGGCGTCTTCGAAACCGAGTTCGGCCCCTTGCGCTATCGCCCCGGCGATTATGTGGGCATTCCCAAAAGCACCACTTATCGGCAGTGTCCGGATGGTCCGGGTGGGGCGAGCCTTGTGCTTGAAACCCAAGGCAATATGGAGTTTCCCGATTTCGGCCCTTTCGGCCGCCACGCGCCCCTTGACGTGACCCTGATCGAGATTCCCGAGCCCCACGCGGTGAACAACACATCTCAAGTGGAATGGGAAATTCGCATCCGCCACGGCGACCAGATCTCGCCCATTGTTCAGGACTTCCATCCCTGCGATGTAGAGGGCTGGAAGGGCGATCTTTTTCCCTTCCGCTTCAATATGGAAGACTGGAACGTCATCCTGTCCGATGGCACTCATCTGCCGCCTTCAGTGCATATGTTCCTGCAGGCCCGTGGGGTGGACATCATTCACTTCCTGCCGCGCCGCGCCGAAAGCAAGCCAGGCGCGGAGCGGGTGCCCTGGTATCACCGCAACGCCGACTTCGACGAAGTGAACTTCATTCACGGCGGTGAGTTTCTGGATAATCCGTTACCAGAGGGCTTGCTGATGCACACGCCTCAGGGCCTACACCATGGCATTCCCGAGCCCGTGCGCGAATTCGCCCGCGCCAAGTGGCAAGAACATGAAAAGATCGGCTGGAAGATCATTTCGATCGATACAGCTCGCCCCCTCACTCCCACCGATGCTCTTACGGCGTTCGACCGATGACCTCACAAGCCCATCCCATCACGCGCGAGCCCTATGGCATCGTGTTTCAGGAACAAGCGGCCTTTAAGGACGTCTATGGCGGGGAGACCGGCATGGTCTTCCTGGAATGCATGCGCATCCGGCCTGTCGATCGCGAGTCCAAGACCGTCGTCGTCTTCGCCCACCCCACGGGGCGCGGCGCATGGCTCCCCATTTGCACGGGGCTCGCGCGCGCGGGGCTGCATGTGGCCTTTATCGGCACCCGCTATGCCGGCAGCGACTCCGCGCTGATCATGGAAAAATGCGTGGTGGATCTGGGGGAAGGCATCGCCGATCTCAAACGCCGCTTCGGGTATGAGCGGGTGATCCTGGGCGGTTGGTCGGGCGGTGGCTCGCTGTCCCTGTTTTATCAGGAGCAGGCGGAAGACCCCACACTGACCACCACACCCGCCGGCGACCCACCGGACCTGACCCAGGCCACTCTTCCGCCAGCGGATGGGATTCTCTTGCTCGCGGCCCATGTGAGCCGGGCGGTCACCCTGACCGAATGGATCGACGCCTCGATTCTAGATGAAACCGACCCCACGCGGCGGGACCCGAGCCTTGATCTCTACGACCCGGCCAACCCGCACCAGCCCCCCTATAACGCTGCGTTCCTTGTGCGGTATCGAGAAGCCCAGATGGCCCGTAACCGGCGCATCACCGCCTGGGTGCGCGAGACACTGGCCAGGCGAGTGGCACAGGATGGTCCGGGGGCGGAATTCGGCTTCATCGTCCATGGCACCATGGCGGATCCGCGCTGGCGCGACCCGGCCGTCGATCCCAGCGACCGGGAACCAGGTGTCTGTTATCTGGGTGATCCGAAGACGGTGAATATGGGCCCTGTGGGCCTGGCGCGGTTTTCCACGTTGCGCAGTTGGCTGTCCCAATGGAGCTTTGACGACAGCCGCGCCAATGGCATGTTGAATGCCCAGCGCATTTCGGTTCCGGTGTTGGTGGTGAACAATTCCGCCGACACCGCCTGCACGCCAAGTCACGCCCAGCGCCTTTACGACGCTGTCGGTCACGGTGACAAGCAATTCGTCACCATCGATGGCGCCACCCATTACTATGTGGGGCAGCCGGACCACATGGCGCGCTGTATTGCCCTATGCCGCGACTGGCTGGAGGCGCACGGGTTTCAACCCTGATGGCGGCGCTCCTGCCGGAACTGGGAGGGTGATTGCCCGGTCCAGCGCCGGAAGGCGCGGCCGTCGGAATAGCCCACAACGGCGCCCACGGACTCATTGGTCGCACCGTGCTGCATCAGCAGGTCCTTGGCCATATCCGCCCGCACCGCATCGATCATCTCCAGAACTGTGGTTCCCTGCACCGAAGCGAGGCGCTGGGCGGAGCGCAGGCTGAACCCTACCGAGGACGCAACCGATGTGGGATCGAAGCGGCCCTGGGACGCATTGCGCAGCACCGCCTCGCGAAGGCGAGAGAAATCACTGGGCGGACCGCTATTGGCACGGCGCGCTGCCCATTGCCGAAAGTGCTCACGAGCATAGGCGAAGAGTTGGGCGCACGCATGCTCAACCGGCTTGCGCAGGTCTGAGGCTGGGAAGATCAAGGCATTACGCTGCGTGCGCTCGACCACCGGCCCCCTGAAAAAGGCCTCATAGGCCGCCTTTCCCCCTTTGCCGTCATGGACAAGATCCACCTGCAAAAGCTGGGTCTCTCCTTTCAGAACATCTTTGATCAACCGCCAGCAAAAGGCCATGCTTGCTTGGGTTCCCGCCCCCTGATCCAAATGATCAAGAGGGTGGCTCTTGACGATCGCGGCACAATCCCCTTCGACCCTCACCCTGAACTCAACCCGATCCGCCAAGACAATCACGTTCTCGGCAATCAAATCGAGTGCCGTTCCAAGATCATCGGCAAACTGAGCAGCGCCGGCTAAACCGCCCCCATATGATAAGGGCACGGTTTGCGCCATTGCGATGGGAAGCGGTTCGTCCGGCCGCTGCGCGGCCATCATCAACCACAGGCGCGGCAGTGTATCATCCGGTAACCGCCTTTCCACGGAGAACAAGTCTTGTGGTGCGATCTCCAATGTCGTTGCGATCGCCTCCAGGTCCAATCCAAGGCTCAAGGCGAAGGGCAAGGTCGCGGTCAAAATCGCGCTGTACATCTCCGCGCGCTCGGATTTGACATCTTTCGTCCCGTCTGTGGCGTCCATTGTCCTTCCTGCTGTTGCGAGGCTTGCCTACCCTTCCTCCCTGGAAAGGCGCCTCGTTCGATAGCACTGCTTTCCCCTTGTGTAAATCATTCCGGAACGGAGCAAATATCGCGTGCGCCCGAGCAATCATACTGCATGTGACGATGTTCTCGCGGAGAACCGCCGTGACCGACACTCTTGATCAACGCGTTCCTTTCCCACCGGTTAATCGGGAAGGCACTTACACGGAGCTATGGATAGAAGGCACGATCCCTGCGGAATTGGATGGGCTTTACGTGCGCAATGGCCCCAATCCCATCGGTGCAATGCCTTCGCACCAACACGGTTTCAGCGGTCATGGCATGGTGCATGGCGTGCGCCTGTCCGGCGGTCGGGCCTTGTGGTATCGCAACCGCATTGTGCGCACGGGTGACGTTCCTACCCGCTTGGGCGAAGCCGATCCCGGCGGCCCCATCACCCATGGAAGGGATGCCTCCCCCAATACCAATGTGGTTGCCTTCGCGGACCGTCTGTATGCGACCATGGAAGCCGGTGCCAATCCGGTAGAGTTGGGCCCCAATTTGGACACGATCGCCCGCAGCACACTGAACGGTGCCTTATGCTATGGTTTCACCGGTCACCACAAGGTGGACCCCATCGGCCAGGATGTGCATGCCCTCGTCTATGGTTCGGCCCTTGGCCACCACGCCCAGTATATTCGCCTGTCACCGGAGGGACAGCTTCTGCACGAGGCCAAAGTTCCCTACTGCCCACCCTGGAGCGGTGGACACTGTCCATGCAAGGTGACACTGCCCGTGTTCGGGCGGAGCAAGTGAGCGACCTTGCGCTTGAGTTCCCGAGAGTGAATCCTGCCGTCATCGGACGCCCCTATCGCTACGGCTACGCCATCCTGACGACGCTCACGCCATCTTTTGAAGGGGCGGTCAAGCTGGACCATCATACGGGGCAGACGGAGTATCAGCACTTCACGGGTGGCAAAGCGTCAGAGTTCACCTTTGTCCCTAGAGCCGGCGCAGAAGGCGAAGATGACGGCTGGCTGATCGGCTTTGTCTATCAGCCGGAGCTCAATCGGTCGCGTCTTGTCATTCTCCAGGGGCAGGCCTTTTCCGGCGAACCGGCCGCGAGCATTTGGATCCCGGACCAGCATGTGCCCCTGGGGGCACATGGGGATTGGTTCCCGGCCTGGGTTACCCTGTAAGGCCGGGTCACCCAGGCAGGCGCGTTCAGGCGGCGGATCCAGTTCAGAGAATGAACAGATCCGCGTCGTCCAGGTCATCCACGTCGATCTTGCGGATCACCAGGTCATTGCCACCGCCGAACTCGAAAATGACGTCTTTCTTCTCCTGGTCGGCCACCGCCATGATCTCATCCAGGGTGTCAAAGTCGGCGCCCAGACCGGACAGATCGATCAGGTCATCGTCCTCGTCGAAATCTTCGACGATCACCGTGCCGTCGCCGAGCTCATAGACGAAGATATCGTCGTCCTTGCCACCTTTCAGGCGATCTTCATCGCCCGGGCCACCGCGCAGAATGTCGTCGCCATTGCCGCCGTCCAGACGGTCATTGCCCGCCCCGCCGATCAGCAGATCATCGTCGTCACGACCGCGCAGACGGTCATCACCGTCCTCACCGATCAGCACGTCATCGCCGTCCCGGCCATCGACCCGGTCATCGCCGCCACCGGCCACGATCACCTCGTCATCATCGTCACCGCGCAGCTTGTCCTTCCCGTTGGTGCCAACCAGGTCAGCCTGATCACCATCCAACACCACGACCGCGGCGGTCTGCGTGGTAAAGGCGGTGCCGCCATCGCCGGCATTGTCCGCATTGCTGAGCGTCAGGCCAACCGTCTCGTTCGCCTCCGGAACAAAGTCGCCGGTCACCTCAATGCTGACGGTCTGTTGGGTTTCACCAACACCGAATGTGAGTGTGCCGGAGGGCAGTGGGCCGCTAACATCATCCGAGCCCAGCGGATCAGCGCCGAGACCGGTGATGGCGAAGTCCACCCGGCCCACATCGGCCGTGTTGCCCGTGCGCGTGACCGTGAATGTCAGGGTCTGCGTGCCTTGATCACCTTCATCGATTTGCGGCGCGGACGCCGTAACGTCGAACGTCATCAGCCGCGCTTCGACCGTGACCAGCACCGTGGCGGTATCGGTGTTTCCATCTTCATCCCGCAGCTCATAGGTGAAGAGGTCCGTGCCGGAGAACCCGTCATTCGGGATATAGATGAACGCCCCACCCGACAGCACCACGGCCGATCCATTCGAGGCCACCTCTCTCAAAGAGACCGTGATGTCCTCATTGTCGAGCTCAATGTCCGGGCCGGCGCCATTGTCCGCCATCACATTGCCGAGCAACAAGGTTCCTTCGGCCAAGGTGAACACGTCATTGGCGGCGATGGGGTCATCCTGCACCGGATCAACTTCAATCGTCACAGTGGCGGAGTTGGCACTGCCCGGCGCATCGGACACGGTGTAGGTGAACGTGTCGGTGCCATTGAAATTTGCATCGGGCTCATAGGAAAACGTGCCGTTTGCATTCAATGTCAACTGACCGTTCTGCACATTGGAGGTCAGTGTTACGGTCACTGGATCGCCTTCAGGGTCCGTATCCGCACCCTGACCATTATTGGCGAGCACGCTGCCGTTGACCGACGTGTCTTCATCAATGAAAAAGCGGTCGTCCTGGGCTTCTGGCGCATCGTTCACCGGTGCCACGGTGATGGTCACCGTGCCCGTGTCCGTCGCCCCTTTGCCGTCGTCCACCGTATAGGTGAAGCTGTCCACGCCATTAAAGTTCTGGGACGGATCATAGGTGAAGCTGCCATCCGGGTTCACGGTCGCGATGCCGTTGGACGGGCCAGTGTTCAAGCTAAAGGACAGCGGATCACCATCCGCATCGGAATCATTCCCACGCACGGTGCCGGTCGCAATCGTGTCTTCCTGCACCGAGGCGCTGTCATTATTCGCCACCGGCGCCTCGTTGGGCAGGGACTGGATGGTCACGTTCATCGTGTCGGTGGTGGAGCCGCCCAGATAGTTGCCATTATCGTCGGTGAGCGAGAAGCCAGCACCTTTGGCATCCGTGAACTCGATCCCAAAGCTCTCGTCACCTTCGGTAAAGTCATTACCCAGAATGGTCACATCAATGGTCTTGGTCTGCTGACCTTCCTCGAAGGTCAAAGCGCCGCCGGCATTGACAAAGTCACTGCCCGCGACGGCGGTGCCGTTCACGGTTTGCCAGTTCACCGTCACCCGGTTCAAGGCCGGGTTCGACAAGCTGATCGTCAGGGTAATGACTTCCTGTTGCTTGTCGTTGAAGCCGCTGGTGATCTCCTGGCCCAGATCCTCAAACTTCACGCCAAAGACGATGGATGTCTTGCCACGCTCGCGCAAGGTGTCGCTGATGGCGTCTTCGGTCACCGGCGTGCCGTCGATTTCGCCGGTGAAGGCGGGCTGGCCGATGGCCACATCGTCCACGCCGTCCCCATTGATGTCACCAATGCCGCCGACGGAGGCGCCGAAATTGGTGTTGGTGCCATTGAAGTTCAGCGTGTTGAAAGGCTTCTGGTCGGTGGTGAAGACGCGGAAGCCACCGGTGCCCTGAATTTCGTCATCCATGATGACAAGGCCTTGGGAGCCGCCGAAATCGGCGCTGCCATAGATCACGGTGGCAAAGCCCGCGCCGGTGTTCTTCTGGTTTGTGCCCAGAATAATGTCATCAAAGCCGTCGCTGTTCACGTCGCCGGCGGTGTCGGCGTATTCGTGGGAGAAGTCCACGATATTGCCGCCGTCGGAGAAATCATTGCCCTTGGTGATGCGCACACCATCTGCGGGGCTCAGATTGCCCAGATTGATGTCGCGCAGGCCACCGTCATTCTTGCCCCAGATGATGTAGCTGTCCGGCGGGTTGTAGCTGGGTGAGCCCGGCTGGTGGAAGCCGTTACTGCCCGGCGAGGCGATGAGCAGATCATCGATACCGTCGCCGTTCACATCGCCTGCATTATTGATGGCTTCACCGGCCAGCGTCCCCTGCTTACCGGTGATGACGATGCCGTCAAGGCGCCCGCCAATATCAGCCACGGTGAAGCGACCGCCGTTCTGAGTGTAATAGCCGGGGTCGGTGCTGCCGAACACCACATAGACCCGGCCCTCATTGGTGTTGCCGCCGGAGTTATCGAACTCATTGGCGCCGATCACGATATCGTCCACGCCATCGCCGTTCAGATCCACCAGGGTCGTGGCCGAGCCCGCCTGGTCATTGCCGAACAAGCCGGAAATCTGAATGCCGTTGGTGCCGTTGATGTCGGAGCCGGAGAGGCTGTCGATATAGTCACCGACCTTGCCGAAAATCACGAACGTGTCGCCGGTGGTGAACAGGTCACCCTTCGACCCGACGATCAGGTCGTCGGCGCCGTCCCCGTTCACATCGCCTTGCGTGCCGACGGAATAGCCTACCTGCTCGCCATAAAAGAGGCCCTTGGGATCGAAATAAAAGTCGTCCTGGGTCACCTCACCATCGTCGAGCGCGCCCGGCAGCAGGTTGTACTGCACCACATCCACCGGTGTCGGCACATCGCCGTCGAATTTGCGCACCACGGCGCCGTCGCCATTGGACAGGAAGACCGCGTCTTCGAAGCTCGCCTGGCCATAGACCACCCAAGCAGCGCCTTCGGCTTTGCGCAGATCGTCATTCAGTTCCACGGTGACGATTTCGGTCTGCGGCTCGTCATCACCGCCGTCCTCGTCGTCCTCGTCCTCATCATCGTCGCCATCGTCGATCACCGGCACTTCGACTTCGACCTCAATGCCGTAAAAGCGCACATCGTCATTGGGGCCGCCGATGACGATGTCCATGAACCCGTCGCCGTTCATGTCCCCGGCAGATCCCACGGCGAAACCCGCCTGGGACCAGGGCTGCGGCCCAAAAATGGTGAAGCCGATATCTTCGTCGCCGGTGAAACTGTCCAGTTTGGTCAGGTCGATAAATTCCGGGAAGCCATTGGTGGTCCCGAAAATCACGTGGGAGCGGCCAGCCAGATCCGGGGGCGAGAAGTCGCCGCCGTCGGAGCCGATGACAAAGTCATCGAGACCGTCGCCGTTCACATCGCCCAGACCCGAAATGCTGATGCCGTGCACGTCACGGCCGTCAGGGCCCGTGCCCACGGTAATAAAGCCGTTGTCGCCGTTCAGGTTCGCGATATTGAGAGCCATTCTTCCCACCGTTGCTACGCGTTATGGCGTTGAGCGGTCGGGTGGCGTCATGCCGCATCGCTCCGCCGTTCGAAAAACGGTGCGCGCGCGGACCGTCAACCGGCGCGCGGCGGGCGCGATGGGTGCCGCAGCAGCGTGCGCGCGGCTAGACCTTAAGAGGGGAACCGATTGTTTGTCCCGTTAACCCGTACCTCCTCCACCCTTCGCCTATTTAGGCGGCGGGACACGGGCCTGTAAAGGTCCAAGAGGAGGAAGTGATCAGACCATTGGGGGCAGCCGCCTCCTATGACGGGATCGTAAGGAAAGCGCGGCTCTCCCAGGGCGCGAGCTAGAGCCGTTTCAATGAAAACCAGATCATTGAAACGGCTCTCGGTCTTTGGTTTGGCGCGCTTTCCGGGCAGAAAACCGCGCCCACTTTTCCTGAAAGCGCTCTAGCGGGAAAGCCCTCCGCCCACACCTCAAAAACCCCACTTTCTGTAGGCGGATTATCCCGAGGGGCCTGAAGCGCGCTGCTGTTTACCGTCCCCGGGGGCGCCCGCCCGTGTTCCGGGTCGGCGCGGTGGGCTTGCGCCGGGTCTGACCCGTCTTGCGGGTGGTCGGCTTGGCGGTGCTCGGGGCGCCTTGCCCCGCCGAACCGGCGCCAGTCGGCTTGGCGGGACGGGCGGGCTTGGCGGGGCGCGCGGTCTCGCTACGGCCGGTGCCGAAAACACCTTTGGTCGTAAAGGTTTGAGCGCGGTGCTTGACGCCCGTGCGCTTGCCTTCGCCGCCTGTCTGGCCGGTGCCACGCGGCTGATGCGCGGGGATCAAGTGGCGCTTGCCGGGGCCGATCAGGTCCGCCCGGCCCATGCGCTTGAGCGCATCGCGCAGAAGCGGCCAGTTTTCCGGATCGTGGTACCGCAGGAACGCCTTGTGCAGGCGCCGCTGGCGCAAGCCCCGGACCGTCTCCACCTCTTCCGAGCCGCCCTTCCGGACGCCTTTCAGCGGATTCACACCGGAATGATACATGGCCGTGGCAACGGCCATGGGCGAGGGCAAGAAAGTCTGCACCTGGTCGGCCCGGTAGCGGTTCTGCTTGAGCCAGATGGCCAGGTTCATCATGTCCTCATCCGTGGTGCCCGGATGGGCAGCAATAAAATACGGGATGAGGTAGTACTTTTTCCCCGCCTCCTTGGCGGCGGCATCGAACATCTTCTTGAAGCGGTCGTAGGTGCCGATGCCGGGCTTCATCATTTTGCCCAGCGGCCCGTCTTCCGTGTGTTCCGGCGCGATCTTCAGATAGCCGCCCACATGGTGGGTCACCAGCTCCTTCACATAGGTCGGGCTTTCCACCGCCAGGTCATAGCGCACGCCCGAGGCCACCATCACCTTCTTCACGCCGGGTATCTCACGAGCCTTGCGATAGAGCTGAATCAGGGACTCATGGCTGGTGTTCAGGTTCGGGCAAATGCCAGGAAAAACACAGGACGGGCGCCGGCAGGCCGCCTCGATCTTTGGGTCCTTACAGGCCATGCGGTACATATTCGCCGTCGGCCCGCCCACATCAGAGATAATCCCGGTAAACCCTTCGGTTTTGTCGCGGATCAGCTCGATCTCCTGGAGGATCGACTCCTCCGAGCGATTCTGGATGATGCGCCCTTCATGCTCGGTGATGGAGCAGAAGGTACAGCCCCCGAAACAACCGCGCATGATGGTTACAGAGAAGCGGATCATCTCCCAGGCCGGAATCTTCGCCCCGTCATAGGCCGGGTGTGGCGCGCGGGCGTAAGGCAGCTCGTAGACGGCATCCATTTCCGGCGTGGTGAGCGGGATCGGCGGCCGCGTGACCCAGATTTCCTTATCCCCGTGGCGCTGCACCAAAGGGCGTGCATTGCCCGGGTTGCTCTCCCGGTGCAACACCCGCGACGCGCGCGCATAGGTTTCCGCATCCTGCGAGACTTGATCATAGGACGGCAGGCGGATGACCACCTGCTCCCCCCCCATGCGCGCGCCTTCCTCGGCGCTGTCCATGTCGTCAGCCGGGGCTTCGGTCCAGCCGTCAGGCACAGCATCCTTGATCAGGGCCACGCCGCGCATGTCGTCGAAACTGGAGATCGGCTCGCCCTTGGCGATACGGTGCGCCACATCGACGACCGCCCGCTCCGCATTGCCGTAAAGCAGAATGTCGCCCTTGGCATCCGCCAGGATGGAGCGGCGCACCTTGTCCGACCAATAGTCGTAATGGGCGATGCGGCGCAGCGACCCCTCGATGCCGCCAAGCACAATGGGCACGCCGCGATAGGCTTCGCGCGCCCGTTGGGCATAGACAATCACGGCCCGGTCCGGCCGCTTGCCGCCCTCGCCTCCCGGCGTATAGCTGTCATTGTGGCGCAGCCGCCGATCAGCGGTGTAGCGGTTCACCATGGAGTCCATGTTGCCGCCGGTGATGCCGAAAAACAGTTTCGGGCGTCCCAGTGCCTTGAACGGCTCCGCGCTTTGCCAATCGGGCTGCGCGATGATGCCAACGCGAAAGCCCTGGGCCTCCAGCAGCCGGCCGATAATGGCCATGCCGAAGCTGGGATGATCCACATAGGCATCCCCCGTCACCAGCACGATATCGCACTGGTCCCAGCCCAACAGGTCCATCTCGTCGCGCGACATGGGCAGAAAGGGCGCCGTGCCAAAGCGGTGCGCCCAATATTTCTTGTGCGAAAAAAGGTCTTTGACTTGTTCCATGAGATCTAAAAACGCGACCGGCCCCGCGTCGTCAACCGCAATCGGAGTAGGGGTATTCTGGCCTCAGGGCAGCATGTCCCCGGGATGCCCAAAGATGGCACTGACCGAGCCCAGAAACTCATCATGCAGATCGACCGTGTCATGAACGTTCAGCGCCTCGAAATGCTGCGCCAGCCATGAGTCCATGGCCGCCCGGCCGCGATCGCGCAACCCCGTCAAAAAGCCCCAGGAGGTGTCGAATTTGGTCGCCACCGAGAACTCGTCCATGGCCTCATCGGCGCGCAAGGAATGCACCAGCACATTCTTGAAGTGCCGCTCATAGCCCTTTTTGAGCATGTCGTGCTCGATGAGCTTTTTGACAAAAGCGATGGCGCGCATCTCCTTCAAGAGCGACGCGTTGAACGAGATCTCGTTCACCCGGTTCATGATATCGGGCGCCGACGTGGGTACCTCGTCTCGTTCGATGGGGTTGACGTGCACGATCATCACATCCCGGCTCTCGGTCCGATAGAACAGGGGAAAGAGCGCCGGATTGCCCATATAACCGCCGTCCCAGAACGCCTCCTCGCCGATCTCCACTGCCTTGAACAAGAACGGCAGACAGGCCGACGCCAGCGCCACATCAATGGTCAGGTCCGGTGCCTCGAACACCCGCACCTTGCCTGTCTTCACATTGGTCGCCGAGATAAACAGCTTCAGCGCGGAGCAACAGCGCAGCTCATCGAAATCAATGCAGCGGGCCAGCACATCGCGCAGCGGATTCACATCGAACGGGTTCCACTGATAGGGCGAGGTCATGCGCGTCAGCCCGTCGAACATCAGCCAGGCGGGCGAGCTTTCCACCGCGAAGGGCGACCATGGCGCGACCCGCAGCGGGCTGAAAACCTGCCCGGCGCGGGAAATCTCATTCCAGAAGGTCTCCAGCATCGCCCGCGCCTCGGCCCGCGGATCCGCGCTTTTGGCACCTCGGTGCAGCCCATAACCCAGCGCCAGCGCATTCATAGTCCCCGCCGAGGTGGCGCACACGCCTTCAATGGCGATACGCTCATCTTCCAGCAGCCGGTCGAGCACGCCCCAGGCAAAGGCGCCGTGCGCCCCTCCACCTTGCAGAGCGAGATTGATGGTCTTAACGGGGGACTTGGCCATGGGCACTCCGGCGGGCGGGATACGGATGGGGCACCATAGCCTGCCCACCGGTCCCTGTCAGGCCGCCGCGCTCTTGGCCTCATGCCCACGCTTCATGGCGCCGGGGCACCGCGCGCCAAGGCCATATAGGTCCCATGCAGAGAAACAAAGAAGGGGACACAATAAGTCAGAGCGAAGGGCCACCAGGCCACGGGCAGCCCACTCCAAAGCGCCGGACCCTGATTGATACCATTCAGGATCGTTCCGACCACGGCCGCAACGATCAGCGCCCCACGCAAAGCGGGCCAAGACAGACTGGCCCGCAGCGTCGCCGTGTCCAACCCTGCCCATTTGCCCGCCATGCTCTGCCCCTTTCAGGCCGATCCGGCAACTTAAGCCGATCCTGCATCTCAGGCCGATCCTGGGTCACGGTGATCCGAGATCGGACCAGTGCGTCACTCCACCAGGACATCCCGGCCATTCACATAAAGGGTCGTCGGTGTGGGGCTTGAACGCAAGACCGTCTGCAACGCCATGGAGGCCTACCGGCACCACCGCACGACGTCGCGCAGCTGGGTTTGCGGTGCATCGCTTTCCACAATCACATGCAGTTCAGAGCATTCCCCTTCCGCAAAGATATCGCTTGGATGGAGTGCGTCCCGATCCGCTGCTGACGAAAAGGCCGTTTTCTGCTCCAGCCGCACGCTGCGCAGCGGAATGCCCAGGCGCTTGGCCAGCGCTTCTACTTCCGCCAAGACGCTCAGCCCTAAGCCCGCGGCGAAATACATCAGCGGCGAGGGTGCGGCGCCGGCCCCGACGGTGACGTGGGCATTGAAAATGAGCCGCGCCCCCTGCTGCTGCTGTTCGAACAAGGGCGCTGCAAAAGTGTCTTGTTCACCGTCGCTGGTCGCGATCCGGCGCACAAGGGTCTCGTCCGTGGCCCCGGTGGCGGCCCGGTGCTTCAGGGCATCCGTCATGGCTCTTGTCGTCCTTCAAAGGCTGACGCCTGCCCGCAGCCAGGTCGCCGCGGCCCGGCAACCGCCGCTAGAGCGCTTTCAGGAAAAGTGTGCGCGGTTGTCCGCCCGGAAAGCGCGCCAAACAAAGACCGAGAGCCGTTTCAATGATCTGGGTTTCATTGCAACGGCTCTCGGTCGGTGCGGCTTGACCGTGTGCCCCAGCTCCTTTGCGGGGCTCAGTCGCCCGGAGCGGCCGCCGACCCCGCCAGGATCCCGCCATCAAGCGTCACTTCCGTCCCGGTCATGTAGCCCGCCTCGTCGGAAGCCAGCAGCACCGTCACCCCGGCCACTTCGTCCGGCGTCCCGAAGCGACGCAACGGAATATCGGCGACCATGGCCGCCATGCGCTTGTCCCGGTCCGGCCCGTCACCCAGCATGGGTTCCCACAACGGCGTCATCACCGCGGCCGGATGGATGGAGTTACAGCGGATGTTGAGCCCCAGTTGCGCGCAATAGAGCGCCACCGTTTTGGTGTGATTGCGGATCGCGGCCTTGGAGGAGGCATAGGCCGCCGCGCCTGGAATCCCGACCATGCCAGAGCGCGAGGACATATTGATGATAGAACCGCCGCCCCGCCGGCGCATGGCGCGGATGGCATAGCGGCAGCCCAGGAATGTCCCGTCCAAGTTAACCCGATGCACCAGGTGCCACTCGTCGAGGCTCACATGTTCCGGATCATGAGCACTCGTTGTGTCTTCCAGTCCTGTAATCCCGGCATTGTTCACCACCACATCGACCTCGGGCACCGCCTGCGCGATCCGCTCCCAGTCCGCCTCGCTCGACACGTCCAACCGCTCGAACCGGGACCCGGTCTGGGTGGCCAGCGCGCCGCCCGCGTCGTCATCGATGTCTGTTACAATCACTGTGCCGCCTTCTTTCACGAAGGCCTGCACAATTGCCTCGCCGATGCCACGGGCAGCACCAGTAACAAGGCACAGTTTTCCAGCCAGTCGGGTCATGAGTATGAAATCCTGATTATGCGCGAAGAATGCCGTGACCGGTCAGTCCTCCGGGCGGCATCCTGTATGAGGGGTGTGGGGTGCTCAGTTTCAAGCGCCGCCATCGGCTCTTTAATCCGCCCCCCTGAAGAAATCCGACGGTTAGAGGAAGTTGACGCGTGACACCAGAACTCTGGGCCCTGTTTGGCTACGGCCTGATCCTATTTCTCTCCATCATGATCCAAGCGGTGCATCTAGATCTGACGGCTGGCTTGGGCTTCACCGCCTCCAACCGGGATACATCCGTGGACGCCGCACGCAGCATCGTGGCCGGGCGGCTGGAGCGAACGGTCCGCAATCAAGTGGAGGGGCTTGCCCTCTTCGCTCCGTTCGTGATCGTCGCCACGGCCACCGACATTTCCAATGAGTGGACACAAGGCGCCGCGCTCGCAACGATCATCGCGCGCGCGCTTTATCTGCCGGCTTATGCCTTCGGCACAGGTTGGGTGCGCAGTGTGGTGTGGATGGGCGCTTTTCTCGCCATTCCGGCTTTCGCCTACGGCATTTTGCTCGAAACCGGCCTGCCCTTCTAAGGCAGAGTGTCTTTTTCGAGATTTTATCACGGGCCGTGTCAAAATCGGGGGACCTCATTCGACGGTTTTAGGAACGCGTATCAGCGTTCGAATCGTCTGATGAGAAGGAGACCCCCGATGAAGACCTTTGCCCTGCTGCTGCCTCACGCGCCTGACCGCTATAGCGACCTTGATGATGCGGCCATGGCCGACATCATCAAGGACTATGTGGCCTGGGTGGAACAGCTCACCCGCGACGGCGTCTATGCCGGCGGCCACAAACTCACCGACGCGCCGGGCAAGACCCTGGTCAAAGGCGCCGATGGCATCGCCGTCCATGACAGTCCGTCTCCGGAGCTCGCCGAGATTCTGGGTGGCATCATGCTGATCAAGGCCACGGATTTCGACGAGGCGGTGCGCATTGCCCGGACCAATCCGCATATGGTCCACAATCAGCGCATTGAGATCCGCGAAGTCCATGACATGGACTGAGCCATGATCGCCCCCACGGATATGCGCACCACGCTGGATCGCATCGTCCGGCGGGAGCGGGGCCGGATCCTTGCCGGCCTCGTTGCCCGCTTGGGCGCGGCCCGCCTCGACCTGGCCGAGGACGTGGCCCAGGACGCGGTGCTCGAAGCCCTCACGGCTTGGTCTTACAAGGGGTTGCCTGAGAACCCGGCGGCCTGGCTTGCCCGTGTTGCCCGCAACAAGGCGGTGGACCGCCTGCGCCGTGCCGGATTTGAGACTTCGGCGGATGGTTTTATCCGCGACGGATGCCTGATTGCTTCGATCAAGAACGACGAATGGCGGGTGAAATCCCACCGGTGCGGCCACTGATCCTGCGAAACCATCCGTCCATCGATTTTCTGTCTTTCGACGGAAAATGCCACGGTGTCCCGAATTGACGCCGCAAGATGCTTGCGCTCAGACTGCCCCTCACGACAGAAGATCCGACGACGAACCGACCTGAGCCATTGGCTCAATAGGGCGCTGCCGGAATATCCCTCTTGCTGTCACCATGTGCCGGATACAAGGGCTCGCCGTTCATAGCGGCGCGGCTCAACGACCGAACCGTGCCGGATCGCAACCCGGACAGTCACGGAAGAGTCGGCCCGGCGCCTAGGGGAAAACGCCGTATACAGCGTTTTGCGGCACTCGATTGTGGGGCACGACACATGACACAGAGCAGACCAATCTCATCCGGCTTCCGGCCCAGGCTCGGCCTGCGGCAGGTGCTTCTGGCCACGGCCTCCGTGGCTCTCTTTTCCACGCCCGGCCCCCTGGCCCATGCGCAGGAAACAAGCAGTGACGACGGCGATCTCATCCTCGTCACCGGCTCGCGCATTCCGCGTCAGGACATTGTGGCCAACAGCCCGATCACGATTGTGGGCCAGGAAGAGTTCGAGTTTTCCGGCAATCCCACCGTGGAGCGGGTACTGAACCAGCTACCCCAAGTGGTGCCGGGTGCTTCGAGCCAGTCCAACAATCCCGGCGCGGGCTTTGCGACCATTGACCTGCGGGGCTTGGGCAATCAGCGCACACTGGCGCTCGTCAACGGCCGGCGCTGGATTCCGGCTGATAACAGCTCCGGTTTTGGTGGTGTGGACCTGAACACCATTCCGTCGGGCCTGATCGAGCGGGTGGAAGTGGTCACTGGCGGGGCCTCGGCCGTGTACGGATCCGATGCCATCGCCGGGGTGGTGAACTTCATCACCAAGGACGACTTCGAAGGCGTGCAGGCCGATGCTCAATTCGACCTGCTTGATGAAGGTGACGGCGAGACCTACAACTTCTCCATCCTGGCGGGCACGAATTTCGATCAGGGCCGGGGGAATGTCACGTTCTACACAGAATACTACACCCAGACCCAGGTGCTGGCTGCGGAGCGGGACTTCACCTTCTTTGACTGTGACGACGGGGCCGGAGACCTTGCCGGACGCGGTGATTTCACGTGCGGACCGCCCGGCGGTGACGGCCGTGATGCGCTGCGCCGCGGTGGGTCCAGCCGGATCCCCGAAGGGCGCATCTCCGGCGGCGGGTTTACCTTGCCCGACGGCACCACCACCGGATCCATCCTGTTCCTGCCAGACGGCAATGCCCGCGCCCGCAGCGGCGTCACAGACGTGTTCAACTTCGCACCGTTCACGAATATTCAGGTGCCGCTCGATCGCATCAGTATCGCCAGCACGTTCAACTACGATGTGACGGAAACCGTGGAAGTCTACGGCGAAGCCACGTTCGTCAACACCACCTCCCAGGGCCGTCTGGCGCCGACACCACTCGCCGAGGCAGTGGACATCTCGGTGGACATCAATCCGTTCCTGACGGAAGAAGCCAAGGATATCATCCGCTCCAGCGCCAATTACGACCCGGCCACCGGCGTTTATTCCGGCTCCCTCTTCCGGCGTATGCTGGAATCTGGTGCTCGCGAACAGGACTTCAAAACCAACGCCTTCCGCTTTGTCGGCGGCGCGCGGGGTGAGTTCGGAGACTTCTTCGGTGGCTGGATCAGCGACTGGACCTGGGACGTCTATTACATGTTCGGCCGCACCGAACTGACAGACGTTCAAAACGGGAATATTCAGCTCTCCCGGGCTCAGCAAGGCCTGCTCCTGGAACAGGCGCCGGACGGCTCCATCGTCTGTCAGAACCAGTCCAATGGCTGTGTGCCGTTGAACTTCTTCGGAGAAGGCAACTTCACCCAGGACATGGTGGACTTCGCCACCATCCAGAGCCTCGCCGTGGGCACGACCCAGACGGAAGTGGTCGCGGGCACTTTGGCGGGGGACATGTTCGAACTCCCCTCCGGCCCGGTGCAGGTGGCCGGCGGCTTTGAGTATCGCGAGGAATCAGCCGACTTCACCCCCGATCCCGTGGCCGCGTCCGGCGACATCGACGGCTTTAACGCCGCTGGCAATCCGCTTGATGGCAGTTTCAACGTGTGGGAACTGTTCATGGAAACGCGTATTCCGGTGGTCACTGACCTGCCGTTCGCCCAATTGGTGGCTATTGATGGTGGTGTGCGCTACTCGGACTACTCCACCGTGGGACGTGTTGTGACCTTCAAAGGCGGCGGTGAATGGGAAGTGGACGACCAGTTGCGCGTGCGCGGCCTGTTCCAGCGAGCCATCCGGGCTCCGAACATCATCGAGTTGTTCGGCCCACAGATCAATGGCTTCCCCCAAGTGGATGACTTCTGCGACTCCGCCCAAAATCCGGTGAGCAGCGGCCTGGCCGACCTGTGTATCGCCACCGGCGTTCCGGCGGATAACTACAGCCCCGAAGCTCTGGCCATCAATCCGGAGGGCACGTTCACCCAGGAAGACAGCCAGATCGAAGCCATCCTTGGCGGTAATCCGGACCTGGAGGAAGAGACCTCCAACACCTGGACCGTCGGCTTTGTGCTCCAGCCCAACGTCCTCGAGAACTTCTCGCTGACGGTGGACTGGTACAATATCCGGCTGGAGAACGCGATCGCCCAATCGGGCGGCAGCACCCAGGGCGTGTTCGACTTGTGCGCCGTGTCCAACAGCGCCAATTCGTTCTTCTGTAGCTCGATCCCGCGACGCGGCGACGGCAATGCGGAAGGCGTGCTGAGCCTCAATGAGAACGTCTCGTCCTTTGAGACGAACGGTCTCGACGTCTCTGTGAACTACGCGTTCGACCTGGACGGTGTGGGCCTGGACAATGCGGGCAACATCTCGCTCTTTGGCACGTTCGGCTATGTGAACGAGTGGATCCTGACGCCAACGGAGTTCAGCGATCCGGTGGAATGCGCGGGCCGGTTCGGCGGCAATTGCGGCCAGACCTTCGCAGGGTATCCAACCCCGGACATGCGCTCCTTTGTCCGGGCCACCTGGTCACGCGGGCCGGTGCAATTGTCGGCACGCTGGCGTTGGACGGGCGGCCTTGAAGACGTGAACCAGGACGCGGCCATCCCGGACGTGGACGGGCGGCACTATCTGGACCTCACGGCCATCTGGCAGCCCTACGACAATCTGTCGTTCCGTCTGGGTGCGGAAAACGTGCTCAGCACCGAGCCCCCGCGGGTGGGCAACAGCCAGACCGACTCCAACACGCTCGTGCCCTTGTTCGATGTCTTGGGTGCGCGCATCTTCCTCGGCGCCTCGGTGGAACTCTAACCCCCAAACGCCACTGATGACGCCACTGGCGGCGGGCCCTCCCCAAGGCCCGCCGCTTCTTTGTGCTGCTTGCCCTCTCGCCAATTGCCACAAACGATCTCGCCAAAGAACCGTTGAAACGGGTAAGCTGCCGCCCGGCGTGCGGGAACTGCCCCAACCCAACCATCTAAGGAAGACGTGCAAATGGCTTACAAAATCACCGAAATCGAAGGCATCGGCCCCGTTTACTCCGAAAAGCTGACCGCGGCCGGCATTTCCACCACGGAAGAATTGCTGGAGGCATGCGCAAGCCCGGCGGGCCGCTCGGACATGGCCGACAAGACCGGCATTGAAGGCAAGCGCATCCTGCGGTGGGCCAACATGGCTGACCTCATGCGAATCAATGGTGTGGGCGAAGAGTATTCCGATCTGCTGGAAGCAGCCGGCGTGGACACGGTGAAAGAACTGCGCACGCGCAATGCGGAAAATCTCCATGCCAAAATGGCCGAAGTGAACGAGGCCAAAAATCTGGTGCGGGCCGTCCCGTCTTTGTCCGCCGTGGAGAAGTGGGTCGCTGAAGCCGGTGACCTGGAGCCCAAGCTTACCTATTGAACCAACCCTGAATGGAGAGGGGACAGCCATCATGGATATTCAAAGCATGCTGCGCAGTGCGGCGGAGAGCTTCAGTGCGAATGCCGGTCCGTCCGCATCCGGATTGGATTTGAGTTCGGTCATTCAGGCCTTGACCGGCTTACTGGATGGTGCGGACGGCGAGATCGACCTGGCGAGCATTGTGTCGCGCATGGATGCCCAGGGCCTGATGTCCATGGCCGCATCCTGGCTTGGGAACGGGCAGAATGCCGGTATCGACCCGCAACAAATCCTGGCCCTGTTCGGCAGCGATAAGATCGCGGGCTTTGCCCAAAGCCTGGGCCTGCCCGAGACCGATGCCGTATCCGGCCTCCAGGCCGCCCTGCCCGATCTCATCGACAAGGCGAGCCAGGACGGTGCCTTGACCACACAGAATATCGGCGCTCAGCTGCTGAGCAGTGGCCTGAAAGGTCTCTTCGGCTAAAAGACCTCCAGCGCGGGGCGCGCCCTAAAAGCGCCCCGCCTACAGACCGTCCGCCGGGGTTCTTCCGTTTACGGTCTTCTGCCGGCTCGCCGGAGCGGCCGGTCAGACGTGGCCCGTGACAGCCAGCCCCTGCCCTGGCTAAACTTGTCAAAATCGACAAATCTAGCCAGGAAGCGCCAGCATGACCGAGACCAGCACCCCCAAAGCCCCCAAGGACGCAACGGCGTCCACGTCTGCCCATAACAAATCGGTCGAGACCACCCTTCCCTTCAGCAACACGCAAGACTTCACAGATGCCCAACGCGGCTTCATCGCCAGTTTGCCAGAGGTCACCATTCTCAATGCGGACGGCAGGGTTGTTTGGTCATTGCGCGACTATGCTTTCCTCGCTCAACCCGAAGCGCCGCCCACGGTCAACCCGAGTTTGTGGCGCCAGGCGCGGCTGAACCTCAATAATGGGCTCTATCAGGTCACCGATCGCATCTATCAGGTGCGCGGCTTTGATCTGTCGAACATGACCATCCTGGAAGGTCAGCGCGGCGTGATCATCATTGATCCAATGATCTCCGCGGAAACCGCCCGCGCCGGGCTTGACCTCTACTATGCCCATCGCGGCACGCGTCCCGTAACCGCCGTCATCTATTCCCACAGCCATGTGGACCATTATGGCGGCGTGCGCGGCGTGGTGGATGAGGCGGATGTCAACGCCGGGCATATCACCGTCATCGCCCCGGACCGCTTTATGGAGGAAGTCACCAGCGAGAATGTGCTTGTGGGCTCGCCCATGCTGCGCCGCGCCTTGTTTCAATTCGGCGCCACCCTGCCCAAAGGTCCGCGCGGTCAGGTGGATGCGGGCCTTGGCAAGACCACCTCCGGCGGCACGGTCACGCTGATTCCGCCCACCCTAACCATCCGCCAACCGATGGAAACGCACATTATCGACGGGATTGAGATCGTTTTTCAGCTCACGCCCGATACGGAAGCCAAGGCCGAGATGCATATGTTTTATCCGGGCCTGAGAGCACTGAACCTGGCGGAGAATGCCACTCATAATCTGCATAATGTCTATCCCATTCGCGGCGCACAGGTACGCGATGCCAATGCCTGGGCCAAGTATCTTGACGAGGCCCGCGCCACGTTCGCGCCCAAGGCCGATGTGGTGCTCGCCCAGCATCACTGGCCGGTCTGGGGGCAGGAGCGGATTATGGACTATCTTGCCAAACAGCGGGACACCTACAAGTTCCTGCACGACCAAACCCTCCGCCTGCTCTGCCACGGTCACAGCGCTGAGGAGATCGCGGAGCGGATCACGATGCCCGCGAGCTTGGAGCAGGAATGGTCCGTGCGCGGCTATTACGGCACTGTCCGGCATAATGCCAAAGCGATCTCCCAGCGCTATATCGGCTGGTACAATGCGAATCCGGCGACGCTAAACCCGCACCCGCCAGCCGCGCGCAGCACGCGCATGCTTGCCTATATGGGCGGCGCCGAGGCCGTCATCACCAGGGCGCGCGCTGATTTCGACGCCGGGGACTACCGCTGGGTCGCCGATGTCATGAGCCAGGTTGTGTTTGCCGAACCCGAAAACCAGGAAGCTCGCGCGCTCGGCGCCGATGCGCTGGAACAGCTCGGCTATCAGGCGGAATCCGCGACCTGGCGCAATGCCTATTTGCTGGGCGCCTTCGAGCTGCGCCACGGTACACCCCAAAGCGGGTTCCGCGCCGGCGTCAGCCCCGATTTGGTGCGTGCCCTGAGTGTCAGCCTTTTGTTTGACTATCTTGGCGTGCGCCTCAATGGCCCGAAAGCCGAGGGCCTCACGCTCACCGTCAACTGGACCTTCACCGATAGCGGCGAAACCGCCGCCATGACACTGCAAAACAGTGCCCTGACCGCTCGCCCCAATACCCACCACGGCGCTGCTGATATCACGGTCACCACTGACCGGCGCAGTCTCGCCGACCTCATCATGGCGCAAACGTCGCTCCCGGACCTCCAGGCCGACGGCCGTATCATCGTGGACGGCGCCAGGGATCGGTTCACCCACTTCCTGACTCTGATCGATCAGTTTGCCTTGATGTTCCCGGTGATCGAGCCGCGCCCCTGACGAAGGACGCGGCCATCCCGCCAGTGCGATGATTGCCTGCTTGCCGCAGACAAACGATCTCAATTAATGTATGGCATTAAATGCGCTGGCAGGAGGTCAGTCCAAATGAGGACAGGCCGCACAAGGATGGGCCTCACAAGAATGGGCCTCACAAGAATGGACCTCACAAGAATGGACCGCTGGCGCTTGAGATTCCCTTCAGAACCAGTGGGAGACTTTGACCATGATGGTCGCGAAACGATGGGTATGGGCTCTGTGCGCGCTCATGAGCGTGTGTGTGGTCGCTGGCTGTGCCTCGACGACAGATATTCGCGTGATAAAGCCGGTCCAAAGTGAAACTTTGCCTCAGAAAACATTTGCGTGGGCTCGCGGAAGCGTTTTGCAAATGGTGCCTGAGTCGTTCGGCGACGGCCGGGCCGCTGCATTGAGCGATGCTATCACGGCCTCCCTTCTGGAAAAGGGGTATGTCTTGACCCGCAATCCGAACAGGGCGGATCTCCTTGTCTCGGTCGATGTGGACGGCGATTTCAACACGACGGTTGACCGATCGCGGACCTATGGTCGGGTCACCACCGGACCGGTCGCGCGCCCGCCCCATTACCGCCGGTCGCCGGGCGAGATTCGGCGCGACGCCGCGCACCGCACGAGAACGGCGCAGATGCGCCGGCCGAGCGGCAAGATGGTCAAAACCGAGGTGGACAGCACGGTTGTCATCGACATTCAGGACCGCTCGACGCGATCTGACCTTTGGAAAGGGGAAATCCGCAAGACGCTGGAGCTTTCCGAAATCGAGCGGTTCAGCGCAGAAATTGACGACGACGTGGCGGAGCTGTTCGAAGACTTCCCCCCCTCCAGCGTTCAGTAACGCGTGTCCCCCCACGCCCGGTCGGGCGCGGCGGGATGTCTCTTCGGCAGAGAAAGACCTTACCCCCCGCCTCCCCGTTGCCACCATCTGGACGAAACCCAAGGGAGGGGGAGCGTGCGATCGCTTACTGTTGGGGATGGGGCGTCTCAAGACGCTGAAGACCATTATAGTCGGCATAGTCCCGGTGCTGCGTAATACGCCCCTCCTCCACGGAAATGATGGACACGACAGCACTGCGATAGGTCACGGGGCCGGGATCGGCGGCAAAGGTCAACACTGCATGGCCGACAAACACGACCTCTCCACTCGCTTCAAACACGCGGTCGAGCTCATAGCGCGCTTCCACCAGCACGCCGGGCAGAGCACCATCAAAATCGATAACCGGAAAACGCTCGTTATCCGGATGATCTTGTGCCGGA
>CAZVEE010000028.1:0-41048 GCA_964625525.1 uncultured Alphaproteobacteria bacterium
TGAAAGACCGCCAGGATATGCCGTTGCCCCGCCCCAAGGGCGCCATTGCGGTGGAGCGCCTGGTTGGTGTCCCCCCGGGCGGCAAGAAGCCGGTGCTGAAAGGTGTGAGCTTCCAAATTCAGCCCGGCGAAGCGATGGGCATTATCGGACCGAGCGCCGCCGGGAAATCGACCCTCGCGCGGATGTTGATCGGCGTGTGGAAACCGGCGAGCGGCCATGTCCGCCTCGATGGTGCCGACATTGCCGGCTGGGACCACATTCAGCTTGGGCCCTATCTGGGCTATCTGCCCCAGGACGTGGAGATGTTCGACGGCACCATTGCCGAGAACATCGCCCGGTTCCAGGAACCGGACCCGCAGGCGGTCATCGACGCGGCCCAGCTCGCCGGCGTGCATGACATGATCCTGCGGTTTGAGAACGGCTATGACACGCGTCTGGGCGATGGGGGGACGATGCTCTCGGGCGGCCAGCGCCAGCGTCTGGGCCTGGCGCGCGCGGTCTATAACAATCCGTCCGTGATCGTGCTGGATGAGCCGAACTCCAACCTGGACGGAGAAGGGGAAGAGGCGTTGAAACGGGCGCTGATGGCGCTGAAGAAACGCGGCACCACGGTGATCATCGTGGCGCACCGGCCCTCCATCGTCTCCGTGCTCGATTCTCTGGTCGTGCTGCGCGACGGGCAGGTGGAAGAAGTGGGCCCGGTGAAAGAGGTGCTGCCGAAAGTTACCCGCGCCAACCCCGCCAACGCGCCCAAGAAAGGCCCCGGCGATGGGACGCCGCAGCCCCAGGTGGTGGCCCAGGCGGCCACCGGCGGCGGCGCGCAGAGCAACCCGCAACAGCCCGCTCAGCCCCGGCCCGCCACGCCGCCCAAAGCGGCCCCGGCCCAGAGCGCCGGTTGAGGTGGAGTGAGAGTGATAGGAGTGTTGGCGAAATCGTGACGGGCCGCTGACACGATTGGCCCTGATTTCGCCGCCAGACCTGCCTAGATAGGAAGGCGCCGCGACCATGCGGTGAGAGTGCGGTGCCCCCAGCACGGCCATAACTCAGGCGAGACCGCCGGGATTGGCCCTGAGACAACGAGGACCAGGCGATGACGCAGAACCAGACGCCGTCGATCATGGAGCGGATCTCCAATTTTTGGACTGGCCTGCTGGAGTCTATGGGGGGCAGTGATGCACCGGTGACCACGGCTCCGCCCGATCCGTTCGGTGGCAAAGCGCCGGTCGTGCCCACCAATCCGCGTCCGGCCATCATGGCGGGTCTTTTGGTGCTGCTGATCACATTTGGTGGTTTCGGCACCTGGGCCGCAACGGCACAGCTTAACAGCGCGGTGATCGCGTCGGGTCAGATCAAAGTCTCCACGAGCAACAAAGCCGTGCAGCCGCTGGAAGGCGGATCAGTCGCGGAAATCATGGTCTCGAACGGTGACCAGGTTGAGGAAGGCGACGTGCTGGTGCGCCTCGATGCCACCACCGCGCAAGCTGACTTGTTGCGCGTGCAAGGCCAGCTGGACCAGACGGAAGCGACCGTGGCGCGCCTGATTGCCGAGCGGGACAGCCTGGAGGAGGTTGTCTTCACCGAAGAGCTGCTGGCGCGGGCGGAAGCCGATGACAGTGTCGCGGAAATCCTGCAAGGCCAGCGCACGCTGTTCACGGCCCGCCAAGCCACGATCACCGGCCAGCTCAGCCTGATCGAAGAGCGCATCAAGCAGCTCGACGAGGAAATTCGCGGTTTGGAAGTGCAGTCTCAGGCCCGCCGTGAGCAGATCGCCACGGTGAACGAGGAGCTGGAAGACAAGCGCGACCTGCGCGCCCGCGGCTGGGGCACCAAGACGGAAATCCTGCGCCTGGAGCGCGCCCGCAGCCAGTATCGCGGTGAGCTGGGCGATTTCGCCGCTCGCATTTCCCAGGCCCGCGTGCAGATCGGCGAAGCGCGCCTAGAAATCATCCAGGCGGACAAGGCGTATAAGGAACAGGTCGTGTCGGAACTGCGCCAGCGTGAGACCGAACGCTTTGACCTGCGCCAGACCCTGGAAAAGAGCAAATTCCAGAAGCGCCACACGGAAGTGCGCGCCACGGACACCGGCGTGGTGACCAACAAAAGCGTGTCGGCCATCGGCCAGGTGGTGCGCGCGGGTGACATCATCATGGAGATCGTGCCCGAAGACGACACCCTGATCGTGGAAGCAAAAGTGCAGCCCTTCGACATCGACAATGTGCAGCAAGGGCTGCAAGCCGATGTGCAATTGTCAGCCTTTTCCCAGCGGGATACGCCGCGGGTGCATGGGGAAGTGACCTATGTGTCGGCGGACGTGAAAGTGGATGAGCGCACCGGCATGCCTTATTACACGGCGCGGATTTCCGTGCCGGCCGAGCAACTGGAAGGCCTGGGCGATGATCGGGCCCTGAAGCCGGGCATGCCGGCGGATGTGTTCATTCAGACCGGCAAGCGCACGCCGTTCAACTATCTCGTGCAGCCCATCCAGGACAGCATGAGCCGCGCTTGGCGCGAGACCTAAGCTCGCTTATGGTATCAGCCATGCCGAAGTGGCCGCGGCGCGTCCTGCGCTGCGGCCTTTTTGGTTCCTGCTCGTGCGGGGGCGCGCAGCAGGAGAGCCGATTGGAGCGGTTCGACAAAGGGGAGCGGGGGCATGATTCCGTATTCGGACGATAATCCGACCCGCCGGTTTCCGGTGGTCACGGTCACGCTGATGGTGCTGTGCATTGGGGTCTTTATCTATCAGATCCTCATGCCAGCCGAGGCGTTCAACGTCTTCGTCTTCCAGTACGGGCTGATCTCCTACAATTTGTGTACGAGCGATCTAGGCGTGGTGATCGGCGGCACGGGGCTGCTGGATACAAGCGCCTGCGTGGCGCCCAATCCGATTGGAGAATTGGTGCCCACCGCGGCTGATTTGCGCCAGCCCATTTCCGCCGAACTGACCATCCTGAGTTCCATGTTCATGCATGGCGGCTGGGGACACATCATCGGCAATATGATTTTCCTGTGGGTCTTCGGCGACAATATCGAAGACGATATGGGGCGCATCCCGTTCCTGGTTTTCTATCTGATCTGTGGCTTTGCGGCGGCGCTGACCCAGTTCGCGCTGGAGCCGTCCGCCTCCATCCCCATGATCGGGGCAAGCGGCGCCATTTCGGGCGTGCTCGGCGCCTATCTGCTCATGTATCCCCTGGCGCGGGTGAACACGATTGTGATCCTGGTGGTGATTGCCTTCCGAATCACGATTCCGGCGCTTTTGCTGCTGGGCTTCTGGTTCGCGGGGCAATTGTTGCAGGGCTATGCGGCCGATCCCAATGCGCCAGGCGTGGCCTTTGGGGCCCATATCGGTGGCTTCGTGGCCGGGATGGTGCTGCACCGGCTGTTCGGCTCGCCGAAGCCTGGATGGGGGCGCCCTTAAAGGGGCTGAACACACCCCATAGTGTGTAGGCTTGTGATTGAGATGACCTCAAACTTCCGGCACAGTAGCCGCGCTCACCCCTTTTGCGCCCCGGGCCATCTGACCCCATGATGGTGTGACCCGGTGATGGTGAGCCTCGGTGGTGGCGAGACTCGGTGATGGAGAGACTCGGGCCGAGCGGCGCAAGGGAGGACCGGAGGGAGGGAGCATAATGGCCGAGCCTGACGATCAGCATCTCGATCACCTGGATGACGACCCGATGGAAGACCATCCCAAGGTCTGGATCCGCCCGCCGATCCTGTTCCTGCTGGTCTTCCTGATCGGAGCGATCCTGGAACTGTATCTGGAGAGCACCCTGGGGGCCGGCGGTGGCTGGGACGATTTCGGCTATTGGATCCTGGCGGGCGTGCTCGGTGGCTTGGGGTGGATTTTGGCCTTTCTCGGTGTCTTGCTGATGGCGGGGGGGATTTTGCAGTTCATCACCGCCGGCACCAATGTGCCGACCAATCAGCCGGCCATCGATATTGTGGATACGGGTCTTTACTCCATGACCCGCAACCCGATTTACATCGGCATGATCACCCTGACCTTGGGGCTCTCCTTCGCATTCAATGCGCCGGCGCTGCTGGTGACGCTGGGCATCGCCATCCCCGTGCTGCGCTATGGGGTGATTGCCAAGGAAGAAGAGTATTTGAGCGATAAGTTTGGCGCGGAATATGACGACTACCGTGAGCGGGTGGGGCGCTGGTTCTGGAGTTTCTGAGCGCCGCTCCGCAGGAGCGCGACGAAAAAAGGGCAGGTCCGGTGGGACCTGCCCTTTTTTGTGAGGATCTGAGGGGAAGCGGGGATTACTCCGCCGCCTGGCGCGGGGCTTCGGCTGCGTCGAACTGAGCGAGCAGCTCCTGTTCCTTGGCTTTGGCCTTTTCGAAATTGGCTTCTTTCACATGGCCGAACCCGCGAATGTCGTCCGGGATGCTCAACAGCGCGGTCGCCAGGTCGAGCTTGTCGGCGGTGAGGCCGGCGAGCACGTGGTTGACCGTGGCCTCATAGTCGGTGATGAGGCGGCGTTCCATCTGGCGCTCTTCGGTATAGCCGAAAATGTCCCAACGGGTGCCGCGCAGACCTTTGAGCGAGGCGAGGAGCTTGAGCACCGGGCGCATCCAGCGGCCAGAGAAACGGTTTTTGCGCAAATGGCCCGTGACCGGATCACGTTGAGAGAAAATCGGTGGCGCCATATTGTAGTCCACCTGATAGTCGCCGGTGAACTGCGCGGCAATGCGCTTGTCGAAACTGCCATCCGTATGCAGACGGGCCACTTCATACTCGTCTTTATAGGCGAGCAGTTTGAAGTAGAAGCGGGCGGCGGCCAGGGTGAGCGCCTCGGACCCCGGGGCGACACTGGTTTCCGCTTCGCGGACGCGTTCCACCAGCGCCCGGTAGCGCCGGGCATAGGCTGTATCCTGATAGCCGGTCAAGTGCTCGGCCCGCCGGTCGATCACCTCAGCCAAGGTGCGGGCGATGGTCTGGCGCAGCGGATCGGCTGCGCCGACCGTTTCCACCACCGCTTCGGGATTGTGAGCGTAAACGCGGCCCCACTGGAAGGTGCGTCGGTTCATGTCGATGGCGACACCGTTCAGCTCGATCGCCCGGTCGATGGCTTCCGCCGACAGGGGGATCAGGCCGCGCTGATAGGCATAGCCCAGCATGAACAAGTTGGTGGCAATGGCGTCGCCGAACAGGCGCTGGGCAATATCCGTGGCCGTCACAAATTCGGTACGACCTTCGCCCCCGGTGCGCCGAATTGCAGATTTGATTTGCAGGGTCGGGAAATCAACCGTGGTGTCGAGCGTGAAGGCGGCGGTGGGCGCCTCATGGGTGTTCACCACGATCCGTGTGCGCTCTGGACCGACGCGCGAGAGCGCATCGGCGGAACCCGCGACCACCATGTCGCAACCGAGCAGCAGATCGGCCTGAGCCTCGGCGATGCGCACGGCCGTCAGATCGTCCGGGGTCGGTGCGATGCGCACATGGCTCATGACGGCGCCGTTTTTCTGGGCCAGCCCCGTGAAGTCCAGCACCGTGGTGCCTTTGCTTTCCAGATGCGCGGCCATGCTGATCAGGGCACCAATGGTGATGACGCCCGTGCCGCCCACGCCGGTGACCAGAATGTTGTAGCCATCGCCGGACAGGGTGGGAAGCTCCGGATCCGGCACCTGGCCGAAGAGATCCGCTTCCCGGGCCTTGATGGCGTCTTTTTCCGGGCGACGCAGGCTGCCGCCTTTGACGGTGACGAAGCTCGGGCAAAACCCTTTGACGCAAGAGGTGTCCTTATTGCAAGAGGACTGATTGATGCGCCGTTTGCGGCCCAGTTCGGTCTCTAGCGGTTCCACCGAGACGCAGTTCGATTTGGCCGAGCAATCGCCGCAGCCCTCGCAGACAAGGTCGTTGATCACGATGCGGACATCTGGGTCGTCCATGGTGCCGCGCTTGCGCCGGCGGCGTTTTTCGGACGCACAGGTCTGATCATAGACCAGCACCGACACACCTTTGACCTGGCGCAGATCCCGCTGCACGCTTTCCAGATCGTCGCGATGGTGGAATGACAGGCCATGGGCCGGGTTCGGCGCCATGCCGTAATGCTCCGCCCCGTCCTCGTCCACATGCTCGCCGACAACGGCGATGCGACGCACGCCTTCGGCTTGCATCTGGCGGATGATCGCGGGCACGGTGAGCTGGCCGGCGATGGGCTGGCCGCCGGTCATGGCAACCGCATCATTGTAAAGGATCTTGTAGGTGATGTTCACGCCCGCGTGAATGGCGGCGCGGATCGCCAAAGATCCGGAGTGCTCATAGGTGCCGTCACCGAGATTCTGGAACACGTGCTCGCGCTCCGTGAAGGGCGCCATGCCGATCCAGTTAGCGCCTTCCCCACCCATATGGGTGTAGAGCTGAGTATTGCGATCCATGCTGAGCGCCATGATGTGGCAGCCGATGCCGCCCATGGCCTTGGAGCCCTCGGGCACCACAGTGGAGGTGTTGTGCGGGCAGCCGGAGCAATAAAAGGGGACGCGCCCGATCGGGGCGGGGTCCACCTTTTCGTTCTGCCCCCGGCGCAACTCGGCGAGGCGGGCATCGAGATCAATGCCTTCCGGCGCATACTCGCTCAACATATGGACGGCAGGAGCACCGATGATATCGGGCGACAGCTCGCCATGTTGAGGCAGAAGGGGCGCCCCTTTTTCGTCCACCTTACCGATGACCACGGGGCGTTCGGCGGCCGGAAGGTGGTAGAGGATGTTACGGATCTGATCTTCGACGATGGCCGCTTTTTCTTCCACCACCAGAATGCGGTCGAGACCCTTGGCAAAGCGCTTGATGCCTTCAGGTTCAAGCGGCCAGCTGACACCGACTTTGTAAATGCGCAGGCCGAGGCGCTCCGCCGTCTGCTCATCGATGCGGAAATCCTGCAGGAACTGCATGACATCCATGGTGGCCTTACCGGTGGTGACGATCCCGATACGGGCCGAGGGCGGATTGTAGATATACGTGTCAAAGGAGTTGGCGCGGGTCCAGGCGCGGATGGCATCGATGCGCAGGAGTGCGGTCTTTTCAATCTCGCGGCGCTCTTCGGGCCATTTCAGAGTCGGGTCGAAATTGAGCCCGCGCGGCGGCATCTCAAAATCATCCGGCGTCACAAACCGATAGTTCATGGGGCTGACATCGATCGAGGCCGCGCTTTCCACGGTTTCGGCGATGGACTTGAAACCGATATAGGCGCCCGCGTAGCGCGACAGATGGAAGCCGGCAATGCCGTAGTCCACCAGCTCTTTCACACTCGCCGGATTGAAGATGGGCATGCCAAAGCCAATCAGCATGGGTTCGGACTGGTGCGGGATGGTGGAGGACTGGGCGTTATGGTCATCGCCCATGACGATCAGCACACCACCGTTCTTCGCCGCGCCATAGGCGGCCGCGTGGTGGAAAACATCGCCGCAGCGGTCGACGCCCGGGCCCTTGCCGTACCACATGGCAAAGACCCCATCGACCGTGGCGCCTTCGAAGGTGTCGAGTTGCTGGGTGCCCCAGACGGCCGTGGCGCCAAGGTCTTCATTCAGGCCGGGCTTGAAGATGATCTTGTGATCGTCGAGCACCTTGCGGCTGCGCGTCAACTCCAGGTCGAAGCCGCCCAGCGGCGAGCCACGATAACCGGAAATGAAGCCGGCCGTATTCAGGCCCATGGCCTGGTCCAGCCGTTTCTGCACCATGGGGATGCGGGTCAACGCCTGAATACCGGTCAAGTATACCCGGCCGTCTTCGCGCCGGTAGCGGTCTTCCAACCGATAGTCCAGATCGATGGGGGCGGCGGCGGCTTTCGCGGACTGTGTGCTCACGTCTCCAATCCCTCATTGTGGTTGGCTCCGACACATCGGAGCGTCAATTGCGGCGAGTATGCCCGAGAACCATCGAAATAAGATTGCGATTTGCAGGCTGCAATCAGTGCCGTGAAAGTGTTACAGCCGGTTGCCAGCGCAATTTCCAGTACTGCGCCCAGACCAAGGATCAAGACGTAGTCGATTCGAACGACTAGGGCGGCGCTTTACGGTGTCAAGACTTGATCTCTTTTGCCGCAGTGCCAGAAGCGCGAGCACGACGTGACGCGAGTTTTTGCATTGCAGCACGATCACCGCTGCATTCTTGGGCACAAGCCGCGTGCATCGGCGCCGCACGCCCGCAGGTGACAGCCCGCTTCCTTTCGCGCACTCTCTGAGCGCACGGTTAGAGGGGGAAGAGGATCAAAGACCATGACGCGGGAGACTACGGGATCACAAGTGACCCGGCGCGGTGCGCTGCGCCTGTTTCTGGCCGGAGCCGGCGCCTATGTGGCGCATGCGTGCCTATCCGGCGTGGCCGAGGCCCAAGCACCGGCGGCCACCGATATTGTGTTTCCCCAAGGGGTGGCATCGGGCGACCCCCAGCCTGACGGCGTGGTGTTGTGGACCCGCGCGATCCCGGCCGACGGCACGGACGCGCCCGTGCCCCTGCTCGCGGAAGTGGCCCGGGACAAGAATTTCACCGAGCTGGTGGTAAGCCAGCCTGTGCAGGCCACAGCCGCAAGTGATCACACGGTCCGCCTCTTCGTGGACGGACTGGCGCCGGCCACCACCTATTTCTATCGCTTCCGCGCAGGCGAGGTGGTGAGCCTGCCTCTGGGGCGGACGCGCACCGCGCCGGCCGCCGATGACCCCCGGCCCGTGGTCTTTGCTACGGCCTCGTGTCAGAATTACCAAGCAGGCACCTATGCCGCCTATCGGCGTATGCTGATTGAAGATTCAGACCGTCCGGAAGCAGAGCAGATCAGCGCAATCGTGCATCTGGGCGATTTCATCTATGAGGCCCTCTATACGGAAGAAAACCCAGATGGAGATTTCACCCAGATCGGCGTGCGGGAGGTCAAGCCATTCCCGTCCGGAGGGCGCACAGAGGGTTATTGGCCCCATGCGGATAGTCTGGACGACTACCGCCACCTCTACCGAACCTATCTGAGTGATCCCGATTTGATGGCGGCCCGGGCGCGCTGGCCGTTCATCTGCACATGGGACGATCATGAGTTCGCCAATGATCACTGGCAGAGCCATGATACTTTTGTGGGGCAAGGCCAGCCCGCCCAGCGGCGCAAAGTGGCGGCGAACCAGGCCTGGTTTGAGTATATCCCGGCGCTGTTAACCGGCGCGCGCGGCGTGGCGGATGTGGCCCCGGCGGCGCAGGATTTTGACGCGGTGACGGTGCAGGACGCACCCATTGTTGGTGTAGACGGGCAGAACCGCAGCACCGAGCCCAACAATCTGGCCGCGATCGGTTCTCTGACGATTTACCGGTCCTTGCGCTTTGGGCGCACTGTGGAGTTGGTGGTGAGCGATATGCGCTCCTATCGCTCTGACCATGCGGTCCCGGAAAATCTGGCACAGGATTTTGTAGGCGGGGCGCGCTCGGCCTTGCCGATCTGGCTGGTGGAGCTGCTCGACGCGGGCGCCAGCGCCAATGGCGGGAATGCCCCAGAGACCATTGACCATCGCGGGGCCAGTTTTCCCAATCCGCGCGTCACCAGCCCGCCGGGTACCATGATGGGGCCGGATCAAAAGGCCTGGTGGAAAGCCACGATGGCGGGATCGGATGCGATCTGGAAGCTGTGGGCGACCTCCGTGCCGGTGGTGCCATTGCGCTTCGATTTCTCTCAGCTCTCGGATGAATTGGATGATGTGGTCCTGAGCGGAGATGCCTGGGACGGCTATCCCAGCGAGCGCCGGGAGCTGATGGCCTTTCTGGAGGCTGAGGGGATTGTCAACACGCTGGCCATTTCCGGCGACCATCACGCGTCCTTCGCCGGCACCGTGACGGCGCAGGCCGATGGCGCGCCCGTGATTGCCGAGTTCTCCACGCCGGGGATCAGCTCGGCGAGCATGTACGGACTGGCGCGCCAGATCGACAATGAGAGTTTTCGCCCGCTGGTGAGCTATTGGCCCTGGACGCTGACGGGTGACGCCGAAGAGGTGACCAATCTCAATACCACGCTGCTTTACGGGGTTCGTGCGGCGGCGGTTGCCGCCTATACCGGCTTTGCTGATCTGGGGGCGTGGGTGCGCAATCCGGACCATAATGCGCATCTGTCGCATATGGACACGGCGGCCCATGGCTATTGCGTGCTTACCGTGACCCCGGAGGAGACGCGCGTGGAATTCGTGACCATTGCCACTCCGACGGATACGGAGCGATCGCACGCGGTGCCGGTACGCAATCGCATCCGCTACCGCGTGCCGGTGCGGGTCCGCGATGAGGACACTCTAGAGCTGGATGGGCCGACATTCATCGGCACACCGCCTTTTCCCATGAGTGTGTGAAGGCGTTCAATCCAGCATAAGCCGGGGTGCCTTGCGAGCGATCATCTCGTAAAACGCCAAGCTATCACGCACGAAGGCGTCCTTGGTGAACTGCGCCTCATATGTGCGAGTGCCACCGGCGATGATGCGCTCGCGCAGGTCTGGTTCCTGAAGGACGCGATTGATGGCAGTGGTGAGCCCGTCCACATCGTCGATCTCGACGAGCATGCCATTGTCTTCGTTCTGCACATAGGCCTTGGGCCCGGCGGCGGCGGCGGCCACCAGTGGACGGCGCGCGGCCCACGCATCCACGGTCACGGTCCCGAACGGCTCATAGCGCGATGGGAACACCACCACATCGCATGCCGCCAGCAGCGAGCCACGATCATCCCGCCAGCCGAGGAAGCGGACCCGGTCGGCCACATTCAACAGCGTGGCCTGGGTTTCCAACTCATCGCGCAGCTCACCATCACCGGCAATCCAGAGATAGGCTCCGGGTACATTCACCAGCGCATTCAGCGCCGTATCCAGACCTTTTTTCCAATGCAACCGGGCCAATGCCAGAAGCACCGGTGCATCCTCCGGCGTGTCGAAGAGTGTGCGCGGCGTGGCCTCCGCATAGGGAAAATCCGCATAGGTATGGATCAGGCCTACACAATCAGTATCTGCCCCTTGCTCTTTGATGTGGCGCACAAGATCTTTTGTCAGGCCTACATGGTAATCGCAGTTGCGGAAGCGGGCGAGTTTGTAATAGCCGCCATACCAACCGATATTGCGCTCGCGCGTTTCGGCGGGGGCGAAAGTGCCCGCACGGCCCATCCAGTATTCAATCACATCGGGCTGGAAGCGGCGGATGGCGCTGCGCACCGTGCGCTGGGTCGGGAAGGGCCACCAGGTGGAGAACCCCGCCGTGTCCACACCCATGCCCCGGTCGCGAAAACTTTGGAGCCGGAACGTGTTGTTGTCGCGGGTGACCACGTGCTGTTTCACGCCAGCATCGTGGAGCGCGAGCACACTTTCCAAAAAGATGTTTTCCGCACCGCCGGTCGGCGCGCCGGCCATAACTTGCAGGACCTTCACTCTTGCCCCCGTGAGAAATGGGTGTGCAGCGCCCCGGCAGCACGCGTATCATTCGGTCTCTTGAGGGCGACCATGCGACACTCACCCCGCCGGTGTCCAGTGCCGTGGCGTTATCCCAATCGGTTCAAGCACATCGCTTGGATTGCAGCCGATATCTGTATACGGCAGTCTGTTCTGAAGCTATCGTCGCTGAGTGCGGTTTGCGTTTGTTGAGCGCGGTTGAGGGCACATCGTAAGGTCTATGAAAAACCCGTACTACGTGCTGTGAAGCTGATACCGAAGTCACGGCACACCATTCGGTTGAATGATGCAGATATTTGTATCGCCGAAGAACAGCAGCCCGTATAGTTACATCGCCTTGATCGCTTTGGATGGATATTGATGAAGGATGCAGTGACCTCGTTTCCGACCGACCTGCCGGAGGGCCGCAGCGACACGGGCGGTGGGGGTAAAGTCAGCCCCTGCACCGTGTGCATGGTGCGTGATCGTGCGTTTTGTGGGGCTTTGGGCGACGACGCGTTGGAGAAGCTCGAAGCGATCAGCACCGGCGTCACCGTGCGTGCGCCCCGAACCTTTCTTTATGAAGGGGATCATGCCGACGACACCTTCAATGTGTGTACCGGCGTTGTGCGGCTGACAAAAATGCTGCCCGACGGACGACGGCAGATCACGGGCTTTCTGTTCCCCGGCGATTTCATTGGCTTGGCGAGCCGCACCACATATGCCTATTCGGCAGAAGCGGTCACGGATGTGCATTTGTGCCGGTTTCCGCGCGCGCGCCTGCTGACCCTGTTTGAGACCATGCCGGAACTGGAGCATCGTCTGCTGGCCATGGCCGCCGATGAGCTGGCGTCGGCGCAGGATCAACTGCTGTTGCTGGGGCGCAAGACGGCGCGCGAGCGGGTGGCGTCGTTCCTGTTTCTCATGAGCCGCCAGTCGGAGCGCCGAGGCGATGACGCCACCATGGTGGATCTGCCCATGTCCCGAGCCGATATCGCGGATTTTCTGGGCCTGACCATCGAAACCGTCAGTCGCACGATCACCCGGCTGGCGCGCGAAGGTGTGATCAGCCTGCCCAACGCGCATAAAGCCGTGCTGAATGATCTGGACGCCTTAGAGCGGATCCAAACCGGCCTCGACGTCGAGGTCTGAGGCCGAGCCGCCGGTTGCGTTGGCCAAAGCTTGTCCCCTATGCTTTCAATCAGGATCTGCAACAGCAGAGCCTGTGGGGATGGTGCTCTGGCATAGGATGCAACCTCAGGCATGAGAAGGAGGTCTGGGCCATGACCGGGACCTATCGACTCTTCGGCAGCGAGCTATCGCCCTACTCGGTCAAGGTGCGCGCATATCTGCGCTACAAGGGCCTGCCCCATGACTGGATCATCCGCTCGGCGGAGCGGGAGGCGGAATTCAGTCAGTATGCGACGCTGCCTCTGGTGCCGCTGGTGGTGACGCCAGAGGGCGAGGGGCTTCAGGACTCCACGCCCATCATGGACGTTTTAGAAGCGCGCCATCCGGAACCGCCATTGCAACCTCAAGACGCCGTGCTCGCTTTCCTCTCCACACTGATCGAGGACTATGCGGACGAGTGGGGCAATAAATGGATGTTCCACTATCGCTGGACCTATGAAGAGGATCAGCGCTCAGCGGCGCAGCGTATCTGCCAGCATGCCATGCCGGGCCTGGAGGACGCTCAGCGGGCCGAGATGGAAGAGATGATCCGGGCCCGTATGACGCAGCGACGGTTCTTCGTGGGGTCCAGTGAAACGACACGGGAGCTGATCGAAGGCTCGTTCCGGCGGATGTTGAGCATTCTGGAACGGCATTTGGAGACACGGCCTTACCTTTTCGGCGCCCGCCCGGCCCTGGGCGATTTTGGCCTGTACGGCCAGCTCTCTCAGCTGCGCTCGGACCCCACGCCGGGAGCGTTCATCTCCGCCAATTGTCCGAAAGTGAATGGCTATATCGAGCGCATGCACGCTCCGGTCGCGACGGGGCCTTTTGAGGCGATGGAGGCGTTGCTACCGGGGCTCACGCCGTTGGTCGCTGAGGAAATCGCCGGCTGCTTCCTGCCCTGGGCCGATGCCAATGCGCGGGCGCTTGCGGCCGGCGAGGAGCACTTTGCCGTGACCCTCGATGACGGGCTGTTTGAGCAGCAGCCGCAAAAATATCACGCCAAGTCGCTGAAGGTCTTGCGGCAGAAATATCAGGCGGTGGCGGATGCCCCTGGTCTGGCACCGGTGCTGGACGAGTGCGGCGTGACGCGCTGGCTGGCGGCGTAGACACAAGCGGCGGGACAAGGCGTGGACTTTACCAGTGACAATGCGAGCGGGCTGGCACCGGAAATCCTGGCGGCGCTGGCGGCAGCCAACCACGGCACCGCGGCAAGCTATGGCGGCGATGACATCAGCTTGCGTGTCGAGGCGCGGCTGAAGGATATCTTCGAACGGGACCTGGCCGTGTTTCTGGTCTCCACCGGCAGCGCGGCCAATTCTCTGTCCCTCAGTGTGCTGACCCCGCCTTGGGGGGCGGTCCTGGCCCATGAGGCAAGCCATATCCAAACTGATGAGTGCGGTGCGCCGGAATTCTACACCGGTGGTGCCAAGCTGGTGCCTTTGGCTGGCTGGGGCGCGACGCTGACGCCTGACGCGGTGCGCGGAGCGTTGACCTATCTGCCGGAGGGGGTTGTGCATCATGTGCAGCCGCGCGTGGTGAGCCTCACCCAAGCCAACGAATGCGGCATCGTCTACACGCCGGGCGAGATCGCGGCGCTGGCCGACACGGCGGCGGAGCGCTCCCTGGCCGTGCATATGGACGGTGCGCGCTTTGCCAATGCAGTGGCGCATTTGGGATGCAGCCCGGCCGAGGCGACCTGGAAGGCCGGGGTCGATGTGTTGGTGTTGGGGGCCACGAAAAACGGCGCCATGGCGGCCGAGGCGGTGATCTTTTTTGACCCCGCCCGCGCCGGTGACTTCGCCTTTCGCCGCAAACGGGCCGGGCATCTGATGTCCAAGGGGCGCTTCCTGGCCGCCCAGATGGACGCCTATCTGGCGGACGATCTGTGGCTGCGCCTGGCGGCCCACGCCAATGCCATGGCCACGCGCCTGGCCGAGGGCCTGCGCGCGGTTGACGGTGTGGACATCGTTTATCCGGTCAACGCTAATGAAGTATTCGCTGTCTTCCCTGACACTGTGGACCGCGCCTTGCGTCTCGCAGGTGCGAAGTACCACCCCTGGGTCACCCCCGGTGATCCCGCGCAAGGCCGCATGATCCGTATGGTAACCTCCTTCGCAACCCGCGAAGACGAGGTGACGGAGTTTTGCTGCACTGCGCAATCCGTGTCCGGACAGGCGGCCACCCGCTGAAAGGTCGTGGATGATTTCGCAACCTGCGCGAACTCAGCCGTAAGATTCAGGAAAATTTTGTGATCCTCCTAGGTGCATTTTTACCTAGTCGTCACTACTCTCCATGTTAGCCTTACCTTCTCACGCGTGACCGTTGGAGTGGTTCACGCGGGGGCGGTGCAGGGATGACGCCAGACGAGCAACGTAGCTCGCGCCAGGACGGTCCGGCCAGCAATGCTGTCCATCCGTACCGAAACAAAGTCATCTCTTACGCCGTAATCGTGCCGGATCCGGGCTCTGCCAGGCCCGCCCGGCACGGGGTAGGAACAACAGGACGGTCGTCGGATCGTCCCGGAACCCGCAGCCCGATTACACGCTGTGTGATGTGGACCGGCGGACGGTCGTGCGGTCGACTGGTACCGGGATTGATGATCCCCGAACCGAGTGAACGGATTAACACAAGACTCAGACCAAGGAGCCCCCATGCATCTCGATACTGCCAAGGTGGCCGAGGCCGGATTATCCGCCGGCGGCCTGACCAGTGACGCGGCACCTGCCATGACCTGGATCATTGTGGCCAATGACTGCCGCGCCCGTGTGTTCGAGCAGGAAGGCACCTGCGGTGCCATTCGTCCGGCCATGACCAAGGATCTCTACGGCAACTGCGCGGCCCATGCAGGCGACGTCAAGCCACGCAGCCCCATCGACAGCGACCGCACCCGGGAGTTCACCCGCGCGGTCGCAGGGCTGTTGGAAAAGCACCTCAAAGACGGGCGCTTTGACCAATTGATCCTGGTCGCGCCGCCCCAAACCCTCGGCGACCTGAAAGGCGCGCTGCCCAGCGTCGTGCGCAGCCGCGTGCGCAGCGAAGTCAGCCGGAACCTGATGAATGTGGCGGGCTTTGAACTGCCGCAGTATCTCGGATCGGCCCTGGCGCGCTAAGCGGCGCTCCAGACCGTGCGGACGTTCGGAGCCCCCCTCTCCGGACGTCCGTTTGCCATGCCATCTCTCCTCGAGCGACCCCATGCCTTAGTCTCGCTGCAAATGACGGCATAGTACCGCGCGTTGTTCCGCTGAGTGAGGCGAGACGGTTTTGACAGGCCCTGGCGCCCGGTCCTTGGGCCGCAGTATTCTGACCTTTGTGATCTTGAGCTTGTGGAGCGCGGCAACGCCGGTGTTCGCGCAGGAGCAACCCGTTTGTGACGATCCGCCCTGCGAGGTGCGCTATCGGGTCGAGATTGACGGGGTTGAGGACAGGGCCTTGGCAGAGGTGCTGCGTGGGGCCTCTCAACTGGAAGCGCTGCGCGATCGCCCGCCCAGCACCCGCGCGGGCCTGCGCCGCCGCGCCGAGGGGGACCTGGAGCGCCTGCGCGTGGCACTGAAATCCGAGGGCCATTACGAAGGCCGCGTCACCTACCGACTGGACGAGGATGATCCGGTGCGGGTGATCCTGAATGTTGAGGCCGGCCGCGCCTTTCCGCTCCGCCGCTATGAGATCCGCTACACCAGCGAGGCGGCGGTGGAAGAAGGGGTCAACGTGCCGCGCCGGGGCGCCGATGTGGGTCTGACCGCCGGCAGCACAGCCAAGGGCCCGGCCATTGTCGCCGCCCAAGGCCGAGCCGTGGCCCTGTTACGCAGCCAGGGCTATCCCTTCGCCGCCGTGGACGACCGGCGCGTTATCTTGGACCGGCAAGAGCGCGACATCATCGTCACCCTGACCATGACCACCGGCCCCCGCGCGCGCCATGGTCCGGTGAGCATCACCGGATTGGAGCGAGTGGAGCAGCGCTTTGTCGAGGGCTACATCCCCTGGCGCAAGGGCGAGATTTACGACCCGGATGCGGTGGCGGGCTATGCCCAGACCTTGGAGGGCACGGGCCTGTTCCGCTCCGTGCGGGTGCGTGCCGCCGACGACATCGATCCCGATGGTAGCCTGGCAGTGCTGGTGAGCCTGGAGGAACGGGAACGCCGCTCCGTGGGGTTCACCGCGTCTTACTCGACCAGCGAGGGGCCGGGCGGAACCGTATTCTGGGAGCACCGCAATCTCTCCGGCGAGGGCGAAAGACTGCGCCTGGAGTTGGACCTTGCCACCATTCGGCAGGGGTGGCGCGGGATCTATGAAGAGCCACAGTTTCTGCGCGCGGACCAAACGCTGCGGGCCCGCGCGGAACTGCTGCAAGAGGAGACGGACGCCTTTGACAGCCGTTCCGTGCTGACAAGCCTGGGGGTGGAGCGCCAGGTGTCGCGCACGGTGAAAGCGGGCGCGGCGGTCGAATTCGAATATGCCCGGACCATCGAGGACGACGCCAAGACCGACACCTATCTGCTGGCCTTCCCCATCAATGCCAGTTGGGACACCACCGATGATGTGCTGAACCCGAAAACGGGCCTGCGCCTGTCGGCAACCATCACGCCCACCGTGGGCGATAACGAAGGCCCCACCTTCTTCTATGTCAGCCAGACGCGCTTGTCGGGCTATCAGCCCATTGGGCGCGAGCGGCGTTTTGTGTTGGCGGGGCGCGCGCGGATCGGCTCCATCGAAGGGGAAGATACGGCCTCCATTCCTGCCCAGCGGCGCCTTTACGCTGGCGGCGGCGGGTCGCTGCGCGCCTTCGCGTTTCAGCAGGCTGGTCCCCTTGACGACGACAATGATCCAGTCGGTGGTCGGGGTGTGGTGGAAGCGGCGGTGGAACTGCGCGCCTCGATAACCGAGAGCATCGGCGTCGCGCCCTTCGTGGAGGCGGGGGGCGTGTATGACGACCCCATCCCCAGCGGCGACGACGACTTTTTCCTGGGGGCAGGGCTGGGGGCTTGGTATCTGACGCCGGTTGGACCGTTCCGGTTCGACGTGGCGGTGCCGCTTAACCCCCGCGAGGGCATTGATGACGACTTTCAGATCTATCTCAGCCTGGGCCAGTCATTCTGAGCCCTTTGGAGCCGTCCTCCCCTTCCATGACCACTGACGCGGACACACAAAAGGCGGGGCGGGCGCTCTGGTGGCGGATGCTGCGCGGTTTGGGCTGGGTGCTGCTCGCCTTGGCCTTGCTGCTGGGCGGTGTGCTGTTGGTGCTGTCCACACAGACGGGCCGCGAGCGCGTGGGGCGGGCGGTGCTGGATGCGGTGAACGAGCCGGGCCAACTGGAGATCCGTGTCGAGCGGTTCGCCGGGCGCTGGCCCTTTCATGTGGTCGTTGAGGGGCTCAGTCTCGCCGATGGCGAGGGGGTGTGGCTGCGTGCGGATCGGGCGGACCTGGCGCTTGATGGCTGGGCCTTGCTTGGCGGCACCGCACGGGTCATCCGGGCCGAGGTGGCGGCGGCGCGGCTAGAGCGCTTGCCTGCCAGCAGCGCGCCGGAGCCGGCGGCCCCGGAGCCGTTCACGCTGCCGCGTCTGCCCGCGTTGCCCGTGGCTCTGGTGGTGGACAGCCTGCATGTGAGCGCGGCGCGCCTGGCCCAGCCGGTGTTCGGGCATGCGGCCACTTTGGATCTTTCAGCAGCGCTGACATGGGACGGGATGTCGGGACAGGTGAGCCTGGACCTGCGGGAGGCGGGGGGGGGCCTGACGGCACTGGCGCGCCTGGAGCGAGACGGGCTGGCGGATCGCCTGACGCTTGATCTTGAGGCGCGCGACCGGGCGGGCGGGCTGCTCGCGGCGGTGCTTGGGGACCCGACCATGGGGCCCCTGGCCGTGACTGCGCGGGGGGATGGGACGGGGACGGATTGGGATGGGCGCATCGATCTTCAGGGTGCGGCCTATGGCGAGGGCACCATCGACCTGACCGGTGGCTGGGCGCAGGCACAGGGCCTTGCGGTGCATGCGCGTCTGCGCCCTGGGGCTGCGCTGCCCCCCGATGCGCGCGACCTGATCGGCGCCCAGGCGGTGCTGACCACGCGGGTCTCACTGCCGGTGATGGAGGATGGGCGGGCCATCGTGCTTGACGACCTGGCGCTGACCACCGAGGGCGTGGGCGTGAGCGGGGCGGCGCGCCTGGATCCCAGTTTTGAGGCGCCTGGCGGCGGCGTGCTGCGCGTCACACTGGATGCGGACTTGCTGAAAGTGCTGGCGCTCGCGGGGGGCGAGCAGCCTCTGGCCATTGGCGGCGGGACGGTCGGCCTGCGGATTGAGGGGCCGGTGGCCGCGCCGGAAGCCGCGCTGCGCCTGACGGCACGAGAGGTGGCAGCGGAGGCCGTGACGCTTGATGGGGCGGACCTGACCGTGACCGCGCGTCCCGCCACAGCGGGTGAGCCGCTGCTGCTCATCCGTGCCGATGGCCGCGTCAGCGGGCTCGACCCGCGTCTTGACGAGGGTGCTTGGCCGTATGGGCCGCACGTGCGCGTGGATCTTGAAGCGCGATTCGATCCGGAGGCGTCGCAGATCCTGCTGGATCGGGGCGAGGTGGCGTTGGACGGGGCGGCTGTGACCGCGAACGGGCGTTGGAGCCTTGATACGCAGGCGGGCGCGGTCGAGGCCACTGTCACCGCGGCGCGTCTGGCGGCCTTCGCGCCGGAGCTGCTGGAGCGGGCCGCTGTGAGCGCCACGGCACGGGTGGCCCAGGCCGGGCCGCAATCCGCTCTGACCTTTCGCCTTGAGGCGCAGACGGAGGACCTGGCGGTGCGGGATTCGCAGTTCGCCAGCCTTCTGGGCCCTGCGGTCGGCGTCACGGCGGCGGGGCTCATGACCCGGGACGGCGTTGTGAGCCTGACCGATCTGAGCGTGGTGCCCGCAAGCGGGCTGGCGCGGGTGTCGGCCGAAGGGCAGGTTGATCCCCATGGGGAGCGTCTGCGCGCTGAGGCGCAGCTGCGCGTCGATGATCTGGCGGGGCTGAGTGTGCTTGCGGGACGCCCGCTTGCGGGGGCCCTTGATGGAACGGTGACGGCGCGCGGTGGCTTGGCCGCACCGGCAATCACGGTGGAGGCGCGTTCAGACCGGCTGGCGGTGGGGGATTTGCCGCTGGACGCCTTGCACTTGAAGCTGGGCGCTGATCTGGCGGCGGCGGAGCGGGCGGTGGACGTGGATATCACGGCTCAGGCGGCGTCGCAGCCGCAGCGCTTGTCAGCGCGCGTGAGTCTGCCAGCGGATGGGGTGCCGCGATTTGAGCGCCTGGATGCCTCCTTGTTCGGTGTCGGGTTGGCGGCGGTGGCGGACACACCAGGAGGCGTGCGCCTTGACGCCCCGGATCTGGCGCCTCTGGGCCGGGCGCTGCGGGCGGCTTTGGGGCCGGTGACACCAGGGCCAGTGCGAGGCTCGTTGAATGGGACGGTGATTTTGGGCGAGGCGCTGAGTGCTGATCTGCGGGGGCGCCGGCTCATCGTCGATCCGGGCGAAGGTGAGCGCCTGCGCCTTGATAAGCTGGACCTGGCCGCCAGTGCCGCCCTGGCGGGCGAGCGGGCCATAAGTGCGGATCTGGAGGCCTTCGATTTCGTGTCCGGTGAGATACGCTTGCGCAAAGTCACGGCGTCGGTGCGCGGCACGGTGGATGAGCCCACATTTACCGCGGACGTGAAAGATCCAGACGAGGACGGTCTGCGGTTGACCGTGGCAGGTCTCTATCATCAGCAGGCGGATCCGATCCCCTTTGCACGCATTGAGGCGTTGAGCCTGCGCTATCGGGGGGCACAAGCGCAGTTGAGTGAGCCATTGCGTATCGCTCTGGGAGCGGACGGTGTGGCCATTGAGGCGCTTGAGTTGGCGCTGCGGGATCGCTCGCAAGGGACGGCCGGGACGGTGAGCGCCTCGGCGCGGGCAGGTGCGACAGGGTTGGCGGCGGCCGTCGAGCTGAGCGATGTGCCCTTGAGCCTGCTCGGGCGATTGCCGGACGTGCCGCGCGTGGCGGGGCGGGCAAGCGGCACGGTGCGCCTGACCGCCACGGGGCAGGCACAGGACGCGGTGCTCGATCTGACCGTGGCGGGTTTAGGCGCGCGCCCGGGCCTTGAGGGCGCGGTGCTGCGCCTTGACGGGGCGTGGGACGGACGGGACGCGCGCCTCGACGGCCGGCTTGAAAGCGGGGACGCCGCGCCGCTGATCTTGGCCGTTGCGGTGCCGCTTGGGGCGGGGACGGACGGCTTACCGGTGGTTGATGAGGCGGCCATGCTGCAAGGGCGCATCGCGGGGCAAGGCGAAGTGGGCGCGTTGATGCCTTATCTGCCGTTGCCGGAGCATTTGCTAACCGGGACGGGGGCACTCGACCTGCGCGTCTCTGGAACGCTGGGAGATCCGCGGATCGCTGGACCCATCACCCTCAGCGAGGGACGCTATGAGAATCTCGATTCCGGACTGACGCTGCGCAAGATGGCTTTGGATGCGATGCTAGTGGGGCGTGGCGGTGCGTTCACGCTCAGCGCCACGGATGGGTCGGGGGGCAAAGTGGCGGGCGAGGGGCAACTGGCGCTGGTGGACGGTGGCTTCACGCTCGACACAACGGTGACTTTGAACGATGCCCATGTGGCCCGGCGCGACGATGTGACGGCGCGGGCAAGCGGTGAAATCGCGGTGACCGGCGGTAGCGCGCAAGGCCTTGATGTCACGGGACGGATCAACTTGAAAGCGGTGGATGTGCGCATCCCCAATCAATTGCCGCCGAATGTGGTGGACTTGGAAACCGTCACCTTGCGCGACGCCGTGCAAAACGCTGAACAGGCAGATGCGGTGCGGGAGCCTCGGATCATGCCTGTACGTCTCAATATTGCAATCAAGGCCAATGAGTCCGTCAGCGTCCGAGGCCGGGGGCTGGATAGCCGCTGGGGAGGCGACGCCCAGATCACGGGCACCGCGAGCGATCCGCGCCTGTTGGGAGATGTTAACTTGGTGCGTGGGCGGCTTGATTTCATCAGCCGGGAATTCACCTTGAGCCGGGGCACAGTGGTGTTCGACGGCGGGCGCGACATCGACCCGCGCCTGGATATCGCCGCGCGCCACGAGGCCAATGACATTGTCGCGATCGTGACGATTTCCGGCACGGCTTCAAATCCGTCCGTGGCGCTGTCTTCGGAACCGGCCATGCAACAAGACGCCATCCTGGCGCAATTGCTGTTTGGCAAGCCGCTGGCGGAACTGACCACGTTCGAGCTTGTCCAACTGGCGCAAGTGCTGGCCACCCTGTCAGGCGCCGGAGGGAATTTCGACGTGCTGGGCCGGGCGCGCGAGACGCTGGGGCTCGACGTGTTGCGGGTCAGCGCGGGAGGTTCCGGGGACAATCCGGCCGACAGTGTGAGCGTGACGGCGGGAAAATATGTAACCGAAGACGTCTATGTGGGGGTGAAACAAGGCACCCAGCCCGGCAGCAGTGGCGTCACCGTCGAAATTCAGTTGACGGACCGCATCACCTTGTTCTCCGATGTGGAGCAGAGCACGGGCAGCTCCGTGGGCGTGCGCGTGCAGTGGGATTACTGAGTCGTAACAGGTGTCCAGAGGGATGCAGCATTCAGATTCGAGGTTTCTTCACCCTTTGTGATGAAACTTCTACCGAATCGGGTTCAATGAACATAAGGGTACCGTGAGCGTATCCAGGCAACCCAAGAGGGCACCATGGTGGCGACGGCTGAGACCGATGACGTGCTGCAGGAAAAGATCGCCATGGCCGAGGAGGCCATGCGGGCGCTGGCGGAAACGTTCGTACCCTATGCGCGCGAGGAAGTCGCGCGGCTGAGCGTGCTTGTGACCGAGGCGCGCGAGGCGCCGGGCGTCAATGACGAAACCGTGCAGGCCATGTTCCAGATTGCCCACAATATCAAAGGGCAGGGCACGTCCTTCGGGTATGACCTGGTGACTGATGTGGGGGCATCTTTGTCCGAACTCACCCGGGGATCCGGCCCGCGCGACGGGCAGAGCCTGGATGTCATTGATCATCATGCCCGGGTGCTGAGAACCATTCTGGATGAAGATATTCGCGGCGATGGCGGGGAGTTGGGGCGCCAGCTTGTAACGAAACTCCGCGCCCTGACCTTGAAGACCGCAGCCTGAGTCCGTCTTTGAGCTGTTTCAATGAAAACGCGATCATCGAAACAGCTTAAAGTCGTTGGTTGGCGCGCTTTTCGGGCGCCAAACCGCCCATGCTTTTCCCGAGAGCGCGTCTAAGACGCTTCGCGCAGCGTATAGCTCAGATCGGCAGGGGTATCCCCGCGCGGCTCGTCCGCATCGTTGTCATCGTCATCGTCATCTGACCAGATGTCGTCACCTTCTGTCATTTGACGGATGAACAGGCCCACCCGTTCCACGGCGGCCTGACCCTCCGGCACAGGTGCGAAGAAATGGGGAACGTGCAGGCTGGTATCAAAGGCCTCGAAAGTTACATCGACACCGGCGGCTTCGGCCTTTTGCGCCACGCGCAGGGCATCATCATACAGCACCTCACGCTCGGCCGCGTGGATCAGCAGCGGCGCCAACTCTCCCAGATCACCGTAAAGCGGTGAAGCCAAAGGGTCCGTAGGCGGAATGCCGCGCAGGTAAAGCTGTGCACAATACGACAGCACCCGGAGGTCCAGAAGCGCTTCGCTGCGCGCGTTGGCATGGTGGCTCCACCCGGTCAGCGCCAGATCGGTCCAGGGGGAGAGCAGCACGCCCGCCGCTGGTTGCCAGCTGCCGTGATCGCGCAGCGCACACATGAGGGCCAGCGCCAAGCCGCCCCCCGCGGAGTCGCCCGCCACGACGATATCGCCGGGATTGATGCCGTTCGTCAGCATCCAGTGATAGCCGTTGAGCGCATCTTCCACTGCCGCCGGATAGGGGTGCTCCGGCGCCAGACGATAATCCACCATCAGCGCCCGGGCGCGGGCGGCCTTGCACAGGCGGGCGACCATACCCTGATGCGTGGCGGCAGAGCCGAACACATAGCCACCGCCATGAAGGTAATAGATGACCCGATAGGGGTGACTTTCCGGGACCTCCACCCATTGGCCGGGCACGCGGCCGATGGAGACGGGCGAGAGGGTCGTGCCCTCTGGCAGCCGTGCCATGCGCAGCGCCAGCCCGTCCATGCCGGCGCGCCATTGGGCCGGATCCTGCCGTGACACATCGATGGCGCGCGCGCCGCGAGACATCCACCACAATACGAATGCCGTGAGCCGGCTCTGCCAACTTGCCATTTGAAAGTCTCCGCCAATCCCTTTGTTCCCAGACTGAACACGCCTGAAAAGGGTGAATTTTGTCTTAATCCACCAGGGGATGCGAAAGGGTTTGGCAAGGACAATCCGTGTGCGGCAGGGGCACAGACCATACACAAGGCGGGGCCGGCATAGCCGGCCCCGCTGTGTGAGGATCGATCAGTCCGTTTACGCGGCTTGGGATGCAAGCTGTGCCGGGCCAGTGTCGACCGAGATGTCGATGCGGCGCGGCTTTAGGGCTTCGGGCACTTCGCGCACCAGATCCAGGTTCAACAGACCGTTTTCCAGGCTCGCACCGGTGACGACCACATGGTCAGCCAGTTGGAAGCGGCGGTCGAAGCCGCGCTCCGCGATGCCCTGATGCAGGAATTTCCGGTCCCCGCCCGCTTTGGTGTCTTTGCGACCCGTGACAGTGAGGGTGTTGTCCTTCACCTCAATCTCGATGTCATCGCGGGAGAACCCGGCAACCGCCATGGCGATCCGGTATTCGTTATCGCCGCGCTGCTCGATATTGTAGGGCGGATAGCTGGGGGTGCTGTCGCTGCCGAGAGCATCCATGATGTTCAGGATGCGGTCGAAGCCGACGCTGGAGCGATAGAGAGGGGCATAATTCAAACGAGACATGCGTTCACATCCTCTTATGAGCGATATGGCTAGGGCTTGCCTGTCGTGGCCAAGCCGGTTCAGTTGGTGTCGAACCCGCCCGGCGGCGTCCGACACTGCAGATGTGGGAAAAGGGTGTGCGCCCTTCAAGAGGGCGTCAACGCGGCCCGGCGCGAGTGCAGGAACAGCGCCGCAAAACCCAGCACACCAAGGATCTGGATCCAAAGCGCGAGCCCCGGCCAGAGCAGCACAAGACCAAGCGCCAGCGCCGCCAGCCGCAGGGGCCAGGTGAGCGGGCTTTCCAGATGGCCTTCGATGGCCGCCGTCAGGGCGTAAAGGCCTGGGGCGGCGAACACGGCAATGCGTGCGACCTCCCAGGCATCGCCCCCTACGAGCGGGGTATAGGCAAAGAGCACCGGCAAGATGTAAAGGCCCTTGGCCACGCGCCAGGCCGTGAAGCCGGTTGCCATAGGCGGCGTGCGCGCCAGGCTCGCGGCGGCGAAGGCGGCAAGGCAGACCGGCGGCGTGACATTGGAATCCTGGCTCAGCCAGAAAATGATCATGTGGGCGGAGAGGAATGCTGCCGCCGCCACAGCCGGATCGATGGCCATGTCACGCAGTTGTACTGCCAAGTCAGGCGGAATGGCCGCGAGCACGGCGCGGGCCTGATCCGCGCTCATGGGGCCGTTGAGGGCCTCGGCCATGTCGGGCGCTGAGAGCATGACCATGGCGCGCAGCATGTCCGACGCCTCGCCGCGCATCAGGATCCCGACCAGTTCGCCATCCAGCATGAGATCGCGAATGGCCGCCGCCGACAGGGCCGCCAGCACAATGTAAGACGCGGTCACCGGCAGGCCGATGCCCAGCACCAGAGAGGCAAGCGCCACCAACACCAGAGTGAGCAGCAGACTGCCCCCGGCCCAGGCATTGATCATCAGGCTGACGGTGTTGCCGATGCCGGTGGTGTTGATGACCATAATAATGAGGCCAACAGTGATCAGCAGCATGGCGGTCCCGGTCATGGTGCGGGCGGCCATGGTGACGGCGTCCAGGATCGCGCGCGGGGTCATGGGCCTGGGCGACAACCAGGAAATGACGATCACGGCCAGAGTGGCGAAACCGGCGGCGAAAGTGGGCGTGAAGCCCTGGATCAGCATGGTGATCAAGACGCCGAGCGGGATGAGGAAATGCCAGCCGCGCTGAAGCACCGGGCCGAGCTTGAGATCGGGATCGGCCACGGGGATCAACTGCTCGCGCCGCGCCTCGATGCGCACGAAAAAGGCGACCGAGAGGAAATAGAGCAGGGCCGGAACGGCCGCGGCGGCGATAATCTCCAGGTAGGAGATCTGCGTGAAGGTGGCCATGACAAAGGCGCCCGCGCCCATGATCGGGGGCATCACCTGTCCGCCCGTGGAGGCGGCGGCCTCGATACCGGCGGCAAAACGAGGGCGAAAGCCGGCCCGCTTCATGAGCGGAATGGTGATGACACCGGTGGAGACTGTGTTGGCTACCGCCGATCCGGTCACCGAGCCCATGAGGCCCGAGGACAGCACCGCAACAAAGCCCGGGCCGCCGGTGATCCGCCCCGCCGCCAGACGCGCCAGGTCGATGATGAAATCGCCCGCGCCCGAGCGCACCAGAAAGGTACCGAACAGGATGAACATGAAGACGAAGGACCAGGAGATCTGGGCGATGCTGCCGAACAGGCCTTCACTGCCGAAATAGCTGCGATAGAGCAGGGTCTCCATCCCAAGGCCCGGGAAAGCGAACACCCCATCGATCCACTGGCCCCACAGGACCACATAGCTCAGCGCCAGGAGGGTCAGCAGGGGAATGAAGAGTCCCATAGTGCGCCGGGTGAACTCCAGCGCCAGAATGACCGCCGCGCCCGCCGCGAGCCAATCGCTCCAGATGAACTGGGTGCCCCGGTCATACAAGGCTTCCTCGAACGCAAAGAGATAGAGCGCCACCCCCATCGCGCTGAGGCCGAGCAGCACATCGACGCCGAACAGGGCATGGCGGGCGAGCGGGTTTTCAGTGCGCACGAGCGGCACAGTGAGGGCGCAGAAGAGGCCAAACAGGCCGAAATGAAGCGCCGAGACCCGCAGGTCGGACAAGTCCGAGACCGTGTTGAAATAGAGATGGGCAAGCGCGATGACGAGCGCCAGCCCGGCAATCACCGGCACGAGCAGCGGGTACACCGGCGCCTGTGCCGGACCATCGGCGTCAAGCGCATCGCTCTCGTCCGGTTGCGGATTGTCCGGCAATGCCGCCGTGCCGAGAGGAGCACGGGCGCCGTCACGGTACAGCTCTTCGGCCGTCCGGCTCATGGCAAATCCCCCTGGCTACGCGTAATGGCTCTCAGTCCTCGGCAAGGAGGGCGGCGGGGATGTCGATGCCGGCCTCGCGGAAATAGCGGGCGGCGCCGGGATGCAGCGGCACGGTTAAGCCGCGCAGGGCCGTGTCGGGGCCCATGGAGCGGGTGGCCGCGTGGATCGAGCCCAAGAGTCCCAGATTTTCGTAAAGGATCCGCGTGATCTGGTAGACGTCCTCTTCGGCCACATCGGCGCGCACGGCGAGGACGTTTGGATGACCGATGCTGGCCACGGGCTCGGGCTGATTGGGATAGGTCCCGGCCGGGATCACCTCTCGCGACCAGAGGGGATAGGCGCGGTTGACCTGCGCCAGTTCCGCATCCGTGAAGGAGAGCAGACGCAAGCCAGTGCCGGCCGTGGCAAAGGCGCGGGTCACGGCGCTCACCGGGATGCCGGCGGGTATGTTGACTGCGTCCACGGTGCCGTTGGCCAGGGCATCGGCACTGGGGCCGTACCCGCGATAGACGAGTGAAAAGCCGTCCGGATCCAGTCCCAGGGCGGTCAGGATGTGACGGCCGGTCTGTTCCGCGCCGGAGCTGCGATTGCCAATGGCCAGAGAGCGGCCCTGCAGGCCCGCCAGATCCGCCATGGTGCCCGTCTCGGCGTGGCGAGCGCGCACGATAAAGTGTTCCACATTGGACCAGACAGCCGTGACCGAGCGCAGATCCGCCATGGCGCCCTGGCGCTCCAGCGGGCCCTCGCCGCCATAGGCCCAGGCGCTGTAGATGCCTTGGAGCAAGGCGAATTGCGCCTCGTTCTCGCGTAAAAGGCGAATGTTCTCCGCCGATCCCGCCGAGCTGATCGCCGAAAGGGACACGCCGTGTTCCGGTGCCAAGCGGGTCTTGGTGACCGTCGCCATGGCAATGCCCACGGGATAGTAAGTGCCGCCCGTCGTCGCCGTGGCGAGGATGTAAGTGGTGTCCGCACGGGCGGGAGCGGCCGCAACAGCGATCAACGCACACAAGCACACGAGGGCTGACACAGCGCGCCGGAGAGAGGCCTGGGCGCGCCGGAAAGAGGCGTGGGGCATGGTGGGATCTCCCGTCTCAGCCGGTGGTCCATCTAAGGATAGTGAACCCTAGCGCAATTTTGCGGCGAATCCAAAAGCCAACCGTGGCTTGCGCAGTGGATTTGGACAGAGTGTCATGATCTTGCCGGGATGGCTTGGCAAAGCGACAGGGAATTGCGCTGACTGCAGTTTCGCCAGTCATGAAGGGAGCCATGTATGTCTGCACCGCCGAACCATCCGGGCCGGGATGACAGTTTTTGGCGCGATACCTTGTTTGGGCGGGCGGTGCGGGACTGGCTTGCGCAATGGCGCCGGTTCGACTCCATGGCCATCGAACCGCATTTGCCCGACGGTGACCTGGACCGGGTGCGCCGGCAAATCGATCTGTCCATCGCCGCACGGGGCGGGGAAGTGGCAGCGCGCGCCGAAGCGGCAGCGCTGGGCCACGCTTATCTGCGCCTCGATGAGGCGGGCAAGCTGCGCTTTTTCCAACTGCTGGCCGAAGACTATGACCTGGACACGGGCGCGCTGGTGACGGCGGCCCACGCGGTGGAGCAGGCGCGCGATCCGGCGGCCGCCGCCGAGGCGCGCCGGAGCTTGCGCCAGGCGGCGACGTCCCCCCGGCTGCGGTTGTTTCTAGGCTTCAATACGCTTGATGAGGGTGTCAAATTCCTGATCGCCATGCGGGCGGATCTGATGGCGCTGGCGCGGCGCCATGGGGAATTGAAGCCGGTGGATGAGGAGCTCTTTGACCTGCTGCGTTCCTGGTTCGATGTTGGCTTTCTCCGGCTGACGCAGGTGACCTGGCAGGCGCCGGCAGCGCTTTTGGAGAAATTCATCGCCTATGAGGCGGTGCATGCCATGCGCTCCTGGGACGATCTCAAGCATCGCATGGAAGGCGACCGGCGGCTTTTTGCTTTCTTCCACCCGACCATGCCGGATGAGCCCTTGATCTTCGTGCAGGTGGCGCTCGTCAACGGGATGGCGGCCCGCATTCCTCCGCTTCTGGATGAAAGCGCGCCGGCCATTGCTGCGCACACGGCGGATACGGCGATTTTCTATTCCATCTCCAATGCTCAGAAGGGGCTGGCGGGGGTGAGTTTTGGGGATTTTCTCATCAAACGGGTCGTGCGGGAGCTGTCACGGGAGCTGCCCAATCTGAAGACGTTCGCCACGCTGTCACCAATCCCGGGCCTGCGGCACTGGCTCGACCGAGGGCTCGCCGGCGAGATCGAGGCGGGCACACCCTTCTTGACCCCGGTGGAACGGGCGGCCCTAGAGAAAGCGCTGGGTTCGGATCACACTGTTGCGATGGTGCGGGATCTGTTGAACGCGGCGGTTCCGGACGGGCGGCTTGAGCCGGTTCTGGCGCGTCTGGCGGCGCGCTATCTGACAACCCGGCAAGCCGCGGGCGAAGGGCGCATGCGGGCCCTTGATCCGGTGGCGCATTTCCACTTGTCCAACGGCGCGCGCATTGAGCGGCTCAACTGGCTCGCAGATCCGTCCGAGAACGGATTGCGCCAGTCCTATGGGCTGATGGTGAACTATCTCTACCGGCTTTCCGCCATCGAGGATCATCACGAGGCGTATCGTCTGAATGGGGATATTAAGACGTCAAGTGCGGTGCGAGGATTGGTGGCGTGATCTATCGAAAGGGCGAGGCAAGAGGACGGGGTTGACCACCCCGTCCTGCTGTCGCGGGCTGTTGATTACTCAACCATTTGATTTTTCGGAGCGCCCAGTTCCTTGAGGGTCAGGGCCGAGCCGTCGCCATCGGTGAGGGCCATGGCCCCGAACGTGCCCTGGAAGACGCCCGTCCAATTCTCCGCACTGCGCAGATCGGCCGAGGTCAAGGCACCGTCGCGCACGCCGTCAAGAGCGTTGCGGAAGGCGTTCATCTCGGTCAGGAAGACGCCTGTGAGGAAGTCCAGAGACATGCTCTCGACACCGCCCACGGCGCTGACATTCATGACAAAACCCGTATCGCCATCGGTGTCGCGGAAGGCTTTGGTCCAGGTCCGGATCCGGAAGATGTCGTTCCAGATATGGTAGACGTCTTCTTCCAGCGGATCACCGGTATTGAAGAAGGTGTAAAGCGTGACCGTGTCGCAGGCATTGGTCTCGTCACAGCCATAGAAGATGACCGCCATGCCCTTGTCATGCACCAGCGGGCCAGGTTGCACGATGATCAGAGGCGAGCCGTTTTCGTGGCGGCGCTGCTCATAGCTGAGGTTATAGGCCTCAAGCGCGGTGGCCACGTTTTCGGGTGTGAATTTTGTGATGACGCTAGGCTGGTCGGCGGCATCTGCCGTGTCGTCTGCCTGCGCAGCGCCAGTGAGGCCCACCACGCCCGTCAGGGCGGCGGCGACGGCCAGGGCGAAGAGTGTCCGCATGGATTCTGTCCCCTTATCTCGTGCGTGCCGATGCAACCATTGTGGCTGCGTTCCGGTTTTGCCCCGGATCCCTCTCAGCATACCCAGGTCGGTGCGCTTCTCCAAGGTTTGCCGTGGAAAGCCTGACATGTCAGAGGCTTAGAGCGCTTTCAGGAAAAGTGTGTGCGGTTTTCCGCCCGACAAAGCGCGCCAAAGCGAGGGCCTTGAGCCGTTTCAAGGATCTGGTTTTCGTTGCAGCGGCTCTAGGGGCGTGGCCCGGGATTATAGGGGCCGCGCGGGGCGCTGGGCCCGGCCTGCACCATGGCCAGCCATTGGCACAGCATGGGCCGGGTTTCGCGTGGGTCGATCACCTCGTGGATGGAGAAACTCTCGGCCCGGGGCGCCGGCGACAAATGCGCGGCCAGCATGGCTTCCAACTCGGCCCGTTTGGCGTCCGGATCCGCCGCCGAGGCGATTTCCCGGCCAAAAGCCACCGCGACGCCGCCTTCAATGGGAAGCGCCCCCATTTCCGCCGACGGCCAGGCCAGCACATAGGCGTCCGGGCCGAAATGGGCGGCGGCTGCGACGCCAAAGGCCTTGCGGATCACCACGCTGGCCCAAGGCACTCGCGAGCCGACAGCGGCCATGACGGCGGCGGTGCCATGGCGGATGGTGGCGGCGCTTTCCGCCTCCGGTCCGATCATGAAGCCGGGCTCGTCCACGAGCGAAATGATGGGCAAACCGAACTGATTGCACAGATCGAGAAAGCGGCGGGTCTTTTGCGCGCCCAGCGCCGTCATGGCGCCCGCATAATGGCGGCAGTCATTGGCCAGCATCCCCACGGACCGCCCTTGGAGCCGGGCCAGCGCCGTGACGATGCCCCGGCCATAGGGTTTGCCCATTTCGAACACAGACCCCTCGTCGAAAATCAGGGCGGCGAGTTTGCGGATGTCATAGGCCTTGCGCCGGTCGCGCGGCACCAGGGCGGCGAGCCGGTCGTCACAGCGGTCGGGCGGATCGGTGCAGGGGATCACCGGCGCCGCATCCCAGATATTGAGCGGCATGTAAGACAGAAAGCGGCGCACTTGATCGAGGGCATCGGCCTCATCCGTGGCGACCGCGTCCACCACGCCGCTCTTGCCGTGTACGCCCGCGCCCCCAAGCGTCTCTTTATCCGGCCGCTCGCCCAGTGCCCGCTCCACGATGGCGGGACCGGCGACCATGACGCTCGCCGTATCGCCCGCCATCACAGAGAAGTGGGAGGCGGCCAGCCGCGCGGCGGGAAAACCCGCCACCGGCCCGAGCGCCGCGGAGGTCACCGGCACCGTGGTAAAGGCCTGAGCGATGGACTGAAAGCGGGGCGGGGCGAAGACCGCATCGCCGGCCGGGCGCTTGCCACCGCCCGAGCCGCGCACCGATCCGCCGCCGCCTTCCAAGAGGCGCACGAGAGGCAGGCGCAGATTGAGGGCCAGGTGCTCCGCATAGACACTTTTGCGCAAACCCGCCGCATTCGGCGAGCCACCCTTGAGCGTGAAATCCTCGCCGCCGATCACTGCCGGGCGCCCACCAATGCGCCCGACGCCTAAGACATAGTTGGCGGGGGTGAAGCCCGTGAGAGCACCGGTCTCGTCGTAGATCGCTTCGCCAGCGGCCGCGCCCTGTTCGGCGAAGCTGTCCGGATCAGCGACCCGGTCGATGCGTTCGCGGACGGTCAAGCGGCCCTTCTCGTGCTGGCGCGTCACGGCCTCGGGGCCACCCTGGGCGCGGGCCATGCGACGGCGTGCCTGGAGGTCCGCGATCTCCTTGTCCCAACTCATAACACTCTCCCGGGGGAAGGGCGCGATGGAGGCATTGACCCGGCCTTAAGAGCGACCGGTGTTCCCTCGCGCGGATGGTTGTTTTGCCAGCGCACCCATGATGTTATGCGCGTCTTGCTTTTGCAACGTGGGCAGTTTCGGTGCCCCACTGTTTGGTAAGGATACCGCTCGGGGAGGGTATGTTACGCTCACACGCTGAGCGATTGCCAGACGACGGGGCGCAGGGCGCGGGGCAAAGAACGCGGGGCACGGGGTACAGGGCACGGGGCAGGCCGGGCGAGGGAGTGGAGACAGCGTGGCGAAAAGCGTTCTGATTTCGGCGGGCGGCGAACCCATTCCAGACGGCTCCGAGGTCGGCATTCTGGAGGCCCATGACGGGGTCGAATTGCGCGCCGCGCGCTGGCCCGCGCATGCGGGCGTGCCGGTGCGGGGCACGGCGGTGGTCTTTACAGGCCGCACCGAATTCATTGAGAAATATTTCGATGTCGTGGAACGTCTGCGCGCGCGCGGCTTTGGCGTCGTGACCTTCGACTGGCGCGGCCAGGGCCTGTCGGACCGTATGCTGAGTGATTCTCAGCGCGGCTATGTGCGCCGGTTCGAGGATTTTGTCCAGGACGCAGTCATGGTGCGCGACGCGGCCGCGGGCGACATGCCGGGACCGTTCCTGCTCGTGGCCCATTCCATGGGCGGCAATGTCGCCGTCCGCGTGCTGCAAGAGCATCCCGACCGCTTCCAGCGCGCCGTCTTGTGCGCGCCCATGACGGGCCTGCGCAGTGGTATGCCCAACGGTCTGGTGCGGGCGATCAGTGGTATGGCCTGTCTGATGGGCCTGGGGGGATCCTATGCCATGGGGCAGGGGGCGGTTGATCCCGAGGCGGAACTTTTTGAGGCCAATGTGCTGACCTCCGACCCATCCCGCTTTGGCCTGTGGAAGGCCTATGTGGAGGCGGATACGGATTTGTTGCTGGGGGGCGTGACCTGGCGCTGGTTACGCGAGGCGGCCCGCAGCATCGGGATCATCATGGATCCCAAGCGCATTGGTGCGATCCGGGCACCGGTGTTGCTCGCCAGTGCCGGCCAGGAAGAACTCGTCTCCACCGACAGTCATGAACAGTTCGCCCGGCTTAGCCCCACGACCACGCTGGTGCGCTTTCCCGATGCGCGCCACGAGATTTTGCAGGAGTGCGAAGCCATTCGCACCCGCTTCTGGGACAAGGTGGATCGGTTTATGGCCACCAATGGCTAGAACGCTTACAGGAAAAGGGCGTGCCCTTTTCCGCCCCAAAGTCACGACCACCGTGAAGAGCGAGCCGTTCCGAGGAGCTGGATTTCAGTGAAACGGCTCTCGGTCTTTGGTTTGGTGCGCTTTCCGGGCGGAAAACCGCGCACACTTTTCCTGAAAGCGCTCTAGGGCTCTGGCCCATCCGTGAGCAGATGGATCTTCTTCTTTAACACAGCAAACGCAAAAGCGGCGGCCCTTGAGAAGCGGCCGCCGCTTTGCAGGCGATTATCCGGGCAGAGCGTGTCAGGCTGCCTCTTCGTCGCTGTCGTCCTTGCTCGCATGATTGTTCAGCGCCTTGGCCAGTTCCAACAATCGACGGCGGGGACCTTCTTCCAGACCGTAATAGGCGCGGATCAGATCCATGGTTTCCTTGTCCGCCAGCACGGCCGGGTCAATTTGATCGCCCGATGCCACGGCAGAAGCGTTGGGTTCCAAACCGTCGAAGAAGAACGACACCGGCACTTCCAGCGCATTGGCCAGATCGTAAAGGCGGCTCGCACTGATGCGATTGGCGCCGCTTTCATATTTCTGGATCTGCTGGAATTTGATGCCAACGGAACTGGCAAGCTGCTGCTGGGTCATGCCCACAAGCCACCGGCGATGGCGCAGACGCTGACCAACATGCAAATCCACGGGATGCTTCATGGTAGGGGACTCCACTGTCACTCTGTTTCCTCACTGAGGGTTCTACACTGAGGTGGCACGAGTGCCCTGACGCCGCCCCTCCCTTCGGCATCCAGCGCACACTACCGACCTGCATCATGGAGCGCGGGTTCCAACATCGCGTTAGCGCACGCTAAAAAAGTGCGCGGCTGCCTGCAGGTCAGCCGCACAGAATAGCACGCGCAACTCGGGTGCCACGCGAAAAATGTTAATGCATATTACCAAAAAGGCGAGCCGTGCTGCGCCCTATGCGGTTAGAGAGCCGCGTCTTTCGCGCGGCGCTTGCGCATGTGGGGCTCTAACTCGCGTTTGCGCAACCGGATGCTGTCGGGTGTCACTTCGACGAGTTCGTCGTCGTCGATGTAGGCAATGGCCTGCTCAAGCGACAAAAGGCGCGGCGGGGACAGGCGGATTGCTTCATCCTTACCCGATGCGCGCACATTGGAGAGTTGCTTCCCTTTGAGCGGGTTGACGTCGAGATCGTTCCCACGGGAATGCTCTCCCACGATCATACCCTTGTATACATTCGTGCCTGGTGCGACAAAAAGCTCACCCCGTTCTTCCAGATTGAACAGGGCATAGCCCACTGCCGCGCCCTGATCCGTGGCGATCAACACCCCATTGCGGCGCCCTTCGATGGGGCCGCGATGCGGGGCAAAGCCATGAAAGACCCTATTCATCACGCCTGTGCCGCGTGTATCGGTCAAAAATTGACCGTGATAGCCGATCAGCGCGCGGGACGGGCAATGCATGACAATCCGGGTCTTCCCGCCGGCGGAGGTCTTCATGTCCACCAGATCGCCTTTGCGCAGCGAGAGAGTCTCAATGACGGTGCCGGAATAGTCGCTGTCCACGTCGATCACGACTTCTTCGATGGGCTCCAGCGGTTGACCGGTCTCCGTGTCTTTTTGGAAGAGCACACGCGGGCGCGAGATGGAAAGCTCGAAGCCTTCCCGGCGCATGGTCTCAATCAGCACGCCCAGTTGCAGCTCGCCCCGCCCGGATACTTCGAAGGCATCCTTGTCATCGGTGTCGCGCACCTGCAGGGCGATATTGCCTTCTGCCTCGGCCGCCAGGCGGTTGCGGATGACGCGCGACTGAACCTTGTCGCCCTCGCGCCCGGCCAGGGGCGAGTCGTTGACGCCGAAGGTCACGGCGATGGTGGGCGGGTCGATCGGCAGTGATTTGACCGGCTCGCTCACCTCACTGTCACAGAGCGTATCCGCCACGGTGGCTTTGATCAGGCCCGAGATACAGACGATGTCGCCGGCGCCTGCCTGCTCCACCGGCACTTTGGCAAGCCCTCGGAAGGCGAGGACCTTGGTCATGCGGCCACGCTCGACCACCTCGCCGTCGCGGTTGAGAACTTTGATGGAGCGGTTGGCCGTGGCAAGGCCGCTTTCAATGCGGCCCGTCAGCAGGCGCCCGAGATACTGGTCGGACTGCAACGTGGTGGCGAGCATGACGAAGGGCTCGTCTTCGCGTGCCAGCGCCAGCGCTTTGGGTTCGGGCACATGGGCGATGATCCGTTCAAAGAGCGGCGTCAGCGTCTCGCGCGGCTCGCTCAAATCTGTCACCGCCCAGCCATCGCGGCCGGACGCATACAGCATGGGAAAGTCAAGCTGCTCTTCATTGGCGTCGAGGCTGGCGAAAAGATCGAAGACTTCCTCGTGGACCTCGTCCGGGCGCCCGTCCGGCCGGTCGATCTTGTTGACCACCACAATGGGTTTCAGACCCAGCGCCAGGGCCTTGGAGGTGACGAATTTGGTTTGCGGCATGGGGCCTTCGGCGGCATCCACCAGCAGGACCACGCCGTCCACCATGGAGAGAATACGCTCCACCTCGCCGCCGAAATCCGCGTGGCCCGGCGTGTCCACGATGTTGATGCGCACTGGCTCGCTCGCGCTGGCCGGCGTCCAGGCGACGGAGGTACACTTGGCCAGGATGGTGATGCCGCGCTCGCGCTCCAGATCATTGGAGTCCATGGCCCGGTCCATCACGGTCTGATTGTCCCGGAAGGTGCCGCTTTGGCGCAGGAGCTGGTCCACCAGAGTCGTTTTGCCATGATCAACGTGAGCGATGATGGCGATATTGCGCAGGGTCATGGCGGCTCTTTCCAGGAAAAAGGGGCCTGAACGGTCACAGGTGTGTCGGGAACGGCAGGCGGACTATAGCCGTGTCGCACTGCGGCGCAAGAAAAGTCGGACTAGCCTTTACAGGACAAGGGTCACGCGCAGCACACCAGGCTCGCCGGGCTCGCGCTTGGTGGTGAAGCCGAGCTTGCGATTAAGGCCCAGCATGGCCTCGTTTTCCGCCAGCACCAGCCCGTAAATGGCGCCAAGGCCGATGTCGCGGGCATAGGTGATGATGTGCTCCATCAGGAGCCGGCCGAGGCCATGGCCGTGCAAATCGGAGCGGATAATGACCGCATATTCCGCGCTTTCCTCGCGCGTGTCCCGCACCAGCCGGACGACCCCATGAATATCCGCATCTCCCGGCAGGCCCGGCCCAGCAAGCACGAACGCCATGTGCCAGTCGTAATCGATCTGGGTGAGGCCCGCGAGAAAAGCGTGGTCCAGAGTTTTCAGTGGGCGGAAGAATCGCATGCGGATGTCTTCTTCCGTCAGATTATCAAAGAAGCGGGTGAGCGCCGGTTCATCTTCTGGGCGGATTGGGCGCAGGCGCAGACCAAGCCCTTTGCGAGAGGTGACGGAGCGTTCCAGTTCCTGGGGGTAGGGGCGGATGGCGAGCCGCCCATGCGGATCATCGGGCACCGCCCCCGGCGGGGCGATATCCACCCGGGCCGTCCCCCAGGTGGCGACCCCGCCCGATACGGTAATGCGATCAAGATCGAGGCGGAGAATGTCCTTCTGGTCCACCAGCAGTTGACTGACCTGCACCAAGGTCAGCGCGAGGGCGTGAAGCTGCGCGGCTTGATCCCGGTTCTGCGCCGGGGTCCGGAAGATCCGCCCCCCCGCATGGTGCGACAAGATCATATCGCGTGCGAGCACTTCATTCAGGGGAGGCAGGCCCACTGAAGGATTGCCGGTGACCCGGCCATAGGGGCCACCCAGACCGAAGATCAGCACAGGGCCGAATTCCGGATCGACCGCGGTGCGAATGCGCCAGTCAAGGGGCAGGTCCGCCTCTTCGGCGCTGGGTTCCGCCGCCGTCAGGCGATAGGCGGCAAGCAAGCTCTGGGCATCGCGGGTATCCAGGCTCGCCTCGCCGCGCGCTTGGGCGTCTGCGATGATGGCCCGTGCGCTGACTGGATCCACGTTGAACGCGGCGGGAATAGAAGCGGGCGTTTCCTGAAGGGCGGTGGAAACGGCGCGATGGGTCAGCAACACATGAAAGGCCGCAACGGCCGTGGAGGGCGTCGCGAATGTGGGGATATGCGCCTCGGCGAAGACCCGTCTTGCGGCTTCGGCCTCCGCGCCACCGGGCCAGGAGGTCAGGACCCAAGGGCGCCGGCGTCCCGGGCGGGCCCGGGCCCGTTGCACCGCATCGGCCACCGCAGTGGCGGTTTCCTCGCCGGATGCGATGCCCGTGGGGCCCGCCAGCGCCAGAATCGCATCCGTATGCGGATCGTCCATGAGCGCATCCAAGGTCTCGCCATAGCGCTCACCTGTGGCATCGGGCAGGATGTCCACCGGGTTTGTGCGCGGACGCCCTGGGGGCAGGGCGGCGGAAAGGCGCTGAATCGTCTCCGGCGTCAGATCCGCAAGGCGCCCACCGCGCTCCACCAAACTGTCCATGGCCATGGTGCCGATGCTTTCCCCATTGGCCAGGATGGCGAGACGATCCCCATGGCCGGGTTGCACATCGGCGGGCAAACGGGCGGAGAGCGCCTCGACCGTATCAAACAGAGCCTCTAAGGTCCGCACGCGGAGCAAGCCGGCGCGCCGGAACGCTCCGTCATAGACCGCATCGCGCGAGGGCAGCAGCGGGTCGATCACCGCGCCTTCGGGCAGGTAGTCATTGGTCAGCGCGCCCGCCTTCATGATCACCACGGGCTTGGTCCGCGCCGCATGGCGCAGGGCAGAGAAAAAGCGGCGCATATCGGGCATGCGTTCTGCATAAAGAACGATGCAGCGCGTGCGCCGGCTTTGCGCCAGGAAGTAGAGCACATCGGCATAATCGATATCGATCATGTCGCCGAGCGAGATCAGATAGGAAAAGCCGAGGCCTCGCGTCTCGGCCCAGTCCACCAAAGGCCCTGCCGCCGTCGCCGATTGGCCGATAAAGGCGATGGTGCCGGTTTGCGCCTTCAGCCGCGACATGGAGGCATGCAAGCCCAGCGCCGGCATGGACAGGCCAAGGCAGTTGGGCCCGGCGATGCGCATGCCATAGCTGCGCGCCACCTTGCGGATCTCGCCGCGCATGGGCGCGGCCGGCATGGTGCCGCGCTTGAGATCGGAAATGATCACCGCGCCTTTGGCCCCCTTTTGGCCCAGCGCGGTGAGCGCCGGGATCAGGCTGTCGGCTGGCGACGTGATGAGGGCCAGATCCGGGGCGGTGTCCAGGGCGGCGACGTCGTGGAGGCAGGGATGCCCCAGCACGGTGTCGCGCTTAGGATTGATCAGGTGAAACGCGCCCTTGAAGTGATTGACGATGTTACGCGTCACCACCCCGGCCACCGATTGGGGGCTGCCGCTCGCGCCCACAACGGCGACGCTACCGGGCTCAAACACCTGATCGAGATTGCGGATCGACATGGCGCCTCCTATGGCAGGAGACCCAGTATAGCGGAGACCGGCGCATTTGCAGAAGGCCAAGCGCGTCTAGCGCCTCGCGGCGCCCACCGGGAGCGGTGCTTACTCAGGGTCCGGCGTCTCGGACGGATGCGTAAAGGGCAACACTGTGCCCGGCCGCGCCCAGCGCACCAAGCGCAATGTGCCGGTCCGGTCCTCCACCAGGGCGGTGCAGTGCTCGACCCAGTCGCCGTCGTTGTAGTAGGTCGCTGCTTCCAGCTGACGGATATGCGGCATATGGATATGTCCGCACACCACACCGTCAAAGCCGCGGGTTTGCGCCTCGCGGGCGGCCCAGCGTTCGTAGCGGTCGATGAACTCGGCGGCCTTGGCCACATTGCGCTTCAAAAAGCCCGAAAACGACCAGTATTCGCCGCCCCATTGGCGCACGAGCCAGGCCACGAAGTCATTGGCCCGCAACGACACATGGTGAGAAAAGCTGCCAAGCCAGCGGGTAAAGCGGCCATAGCGCACCGGCCCGTCGAACTGATCTCCGTGAATGATCAGCAGGCGCTTGCCCTGGGCGGTCACGTGCACCGCCTCCAGTTCGATCTCGATGCCCATCATGGAGGTGCCGACGAAGTCGCGCATGCCCTCGTCGTGATTGCCCGGCACATAGATGACACGGGTGCCCGCATTGGCGCGTCGGATCAAGGTGCGCACCAGTTCCGTCTGGTCATCATTCCAGTAGAGCGAGCGGCGCAGGGCAATGCCATCGATGATATCACCCACCAAATAGAGGGTTTCCGCCTCATTATGCTGCAGGAAGTTGAGCAGCTCCGCCGCCTTACAGCTCGGCGTGCCAAGATGCACGTCGGAGAGGAAAATGGTGCGGTGGTGGAGGGTGCCAGTGACGGGGGCTCGGCTCATGGGCGCGTCCTTCTGCGTAAGCCGGATCCCGTATCAGAGTTTTGTGACACTGGCGTAGAGCCTGTGTCACAAGCGCTGGTTTCAGCCGCGTGTGCCTAGTTCAGCAAGGCCGCGTGATGATGGCCGTCGAGCGCCGGGCGCAGCGCAAGCCGAGACGCATCCATATCGGTGGTCATGAGCGTTTCCCAATCAAGCGCGCCGGGCGGTCGCTGTGCCGCCTGCTCCAGTGTCACGGAGGGGTGCAGCACCGCCGTGGTCAATGGCGTCTCCAGATGCCCGGCTGCGCTGCGGATCGCTGCCAAACTGCGTGTGGGGGAGTGCTCCGCCCGCGCCACCGGGTGGCCGAGGCTCGCCAGGACGCTATCGCCTCGACGCGCCGCGACGGTCTCCAAATGCTGTGCGAGAACGGTGGCGGCTTGGTTGCGCATCAGGGCCTGGCGCTCTTTCTCCCCATCCCAGAAGTTATTCACTTTCTGAGCATAAGCACGGCCATCGACCGGGTCGTGAGAATGATAGGCGCGCACAGCCCGCTCCCAAGACTCGTGAGTGCGATGGAGGCGGGTGAGGAAAGTGGCGCTATAGGTCGCGTTGGCCAGCGGATCGAAGGCTTCTTCCAGGCTGGTGAAGGCGCGCGGGTGAAAGCGCAGATTCACCTGCATACAGCCCACATCAATGCTCTGAAAGCCCAGGCTGAGCAGGTGGCGGGTCGCCGCGACGGCGTCATCCTTACTGGCAAAGCGGAAACCGCGGCCGGCCGCATTGATGGTCCAGGGCCAGGGAGATGTTTCCGTATGGCCGCGCGGCTGAATACCCGTTTCGGTCACGGAAATCGCCGCGAGCAAGCCGTCCGGCAGTCCCGCCTGGCGGCTCACATCGGCGGCGGCCGCCCGGCACAGGGCCCAATCCGCCGTGCCTTGCGGCAGCGCGGAGGTTTCCGCCACAGCAGCCGGGGGCACTGGTACGTCCGTCGCCAGGGCCGAACGAGACAAATGCACAGTGATGATGGAAAACACGGCAATGCTGAGACACAGCATCTTTGCCGCGTGCAGGACGAACCGAAGTCCACGCATCGGCCGATTACCTCACGGTCGGTTGTGAAAACCGCCAGACCTTACCCTTCACACGCGCCGTTCTTATAGCAACTCTCGCGCCGGATGCTTACTGAAAAATTGCACGGATTTGATGTTGCGGTGCACCAAAGGCTTACAAGCGGTAGGGCTTTGTCCGTAAATACCAGGGGTATCCTGCCGTTTGCCGTCATCGCTTCGGGGACATGGTGCAAAAACATCTCAAAAAAACCGTCTGACCCGCTTGATTTTGGTGCGGTGCACATGCATATTTTTGCGGTGCGGCATCGCTTCGGCGAGGCCGCTGCCCTTCCTGGGCGTTTCCTCCCTAGACTTGGGCCGCCTCCTGCGAGGCGGCCTTTTTTTTGTCGCGACGCAAGGGCAAGGGCAGGGCAGGGGCAAGGGCAGGGCAGGGGCGAGGCTG
>CAZVEE010000029.1:0-40192 GCA_964625525.1 uncultured Alphaproteobacteria bacterium
ACCGTGGTCTACGGCATCAATGACGTCAAGCTGAGCCCGGAGCATGAGGTGATCTCCAACGCCTCGTGCTCCACCAACTGTCTGGCGCCGGTCGCCCATGTGCTGAACCAGGCCATCGGGATCGAGCGCGGCTACATGACCACCGTGCACGCCTTCACTGGTGACCAGACGGTGCTCGACACGCTGCACAAGGATCCGCGCCGCGCCCGCGCCTCGTCCATGTCCATGATCCCCACCTCCACCGGTGCCGCCAAAGCGGTGGGCCTGGTGCTGCCGGAACTGCAGGGCAAGCTCGACGGTACTGCCATCCGCGTGCCGACGCCGAATGTGTCCATGATCGATCTGGTGTTCACGCCCATGCGTGACGTGACCGCCGAAGAGGTGAACGAGGCGATCGTCAAGGCGTCTCAGTCAGACCGGCTGAAGGGCATTCTGGCGACGAACGATAAGCCGCTCGTCTCCATTGACTTCAACCACAACCCGGCCTCGTCCTCCTTTGACCTGACCCAGACCCAGGTGCTGGAAGGCAAGCTCGTCCGCGTGCTGAGCTGGTATGACAACGAGTGGGGCTTTGCCAACCGCATGGCCGACACGGCGGTGGCCATCGGCCGCCTCCTGTAAGACCCGCTTCGACAACACGAGGGGCTCGCCATGGCGGGCCCCTCGCCGTTCCGGCCGCCGGCGTCCGCGCCAGGTTCGGCCCCTGCTGGTGTTTGGAGAGACCATGACAGCCCCCTTCAAGACCCTCGATGATTTCGATCCGGCCGGCAAACATGTGCTGGTGCGCCTGGACCTGAATGTGCCCATGCAGGACGGCAAGGTGAGCGACCGCACCCGCATTGAGCGCAGCGCGCCCACGGTCAGTGAGCTGAGCAAGCGCGGCGCGCGGGTCATCCTGCTATCTCACTTCGGCCGCCCCAAAGGCCAGGTGGTCAGTGACATGTCGTTGCAACCGGTGGCCCAGGCGGTCTCCGAGGTCCTCGGCCGTGATGTCGCGTTCGCCCGCGACTGCGTGGGCGAGGAGGCCCATGCGGTGACCCGGGCGCTGAAAGACGGGGACGTGGCGCTGCTGGAGAACACCCGCTTTCATCCGGGTGAAGAAAAAAACGATCCGGCTTTCGTCAAGGACCTTGCCGCTCACGGAGATATCTTCGTGGCCGATGCCTTTTCCGCCGCCCACCGGGCCCATGCGAGCACGGAAGGCCTCGCCCATCACCTGCCCGCCTTTGCGGGCCGCGCCATGGAAGCGGAACTGCGTGCGCTCGAAGCGGCCCTGACCGCACCCGAACGTCCGGTGGTCGCCGTGGTGGGAGGGGCAAAGATCTCCTCCAAACTCGACCTGCTGAACAATCTCGTCGAGAAAGTGGACCATCTCGTCATCGGCGGCGGTATGGCCAATACGTTCCTGGCCGCCCAAGGCGTCGCGGTTGGTGCGTCCCTTTGTGAGCATGACCTGGCCGAAACCGCCCGCGCCATCATGGCCAAGGCCAAAGAGCAGAACTGCACGATCGTTCTGCCCACGGATGCGGTCGTGGCGCAGGAGTTCAAAGCCGGTGCCGCGGCGCGCACCGTGCCGGTCGGTCAGGTCGGCGAAAAAGACATGATCCTTGATCTGGGCTCCGACAGCGTGGCGGCCCTGGCCGTGACGTTCGAGGGGGCCAAGACGGTGGTCTGGCACGGCCCGCTCGGCGCCTTCGAGATTGAACCCTTCGACACAGGCACCACCATCGCCGCGCGCCACGTGGCCATGCTATCGAAGGCCGGCAAGCTGACCTCCGTCGCGGGGGGCGGCGATACGGTGGCCGCGCTCAACCATGCGGGCGTGGCCGATGATTTCACCTATGTTTCGACCGCCGGGGGCGCGTTCCTGGAATGGCTCGAAGGCAAGGTCCTGCCGGGGGTGCAGGTTCTTTATCGGGACTAACGTCTTTGTTTGCGCGCTTTCCGAGTGGTAAATCCGTGTCCACCTTGTCTAGACAAGCGCCAGGGCGAGCGTCTCAAGTCAACGGTTTGTAGTGAGGGAGAGGGAGACTAACGATGAGCGATGAACTGGTATCGGTGGCCAATGCCATGGTGGCGCCGGGTAAGGGGATCCTGGCGGCCGATGAAAGCAGCGGCACCATCAAAAAGCGCTTTGACCAGATCAATGTGGAGTCCACGGAAGATAACCGCCGGGACTATCGCGAGATGCTGTTCCGGACCGACGAAGCCATGCGCGACTACATCTCTGGTGTGATCTTATTCGACGAAACCATCCGTCAGAAAGCCGCCGACGGCACGCCGCTTGTCAAGCTCATCCAGGATGCCGGCTCGGTGCCGGGCATCAAAGTGGACGCAGGCGCCAAGCCGCTGGCCGGCGCGCCGGGCGAGCTGGTGACCGAGGGCCTCGATGGTCTGCGCGATCGCCTGAACGAGTATTACGAGCTGGGCGCGCGCTTTGCCAAATGGCGCGCGGTGATCGATATCGGCCGCGGCGGCGACGCGGCCATGCCCAGTGCCTATTGCATCCGCGCCAATACTCACGCGCTCGCCCGCTATGCGGCGCTGTGCCAGGAAGCGCGCATCGTGCCCATCGTCGAGCCGGAAGTGCTCATGGATGGCGATCACGGCATCGACCGCTGCTACGAGGTGACCGAGTTCACCTTGCGTGAGCTTTATGCCGCGCTCTACGAGCAGCGTGTGCTGCTAGAAGGCACGGTGCTCAAGCCGAACATGGTCATCGCCGGTAAGCTGAGCACGAGCCAGGCCAGCGTCGAAGAGGTCGCCGCCAAGACCGTGCGCTGCCTGAAAGCCACCGTGCCGGCGACGGTGCCGGGCATTGTCTTCCTCTCCGGCGGTCAGTCGGATGAAGACGCGACCGCGCATTTGAACGCCATGAATGCCGCCTATGACATGCCCTGGGCCCTCAGCTTCTCCTATGGCCGGGCCCTGCAACAGACGCCGCTGAAGGCCTGGAGCGGCCAGATCGGTAATGTCCCTGCAGCGCAGACCGCTTTCCTGCACCGCGCCCGCATGAATGGCCTTGCGGCCAAGGGTGAGTGGACGGCGGCCCTGGAAAGCCAGGCCGCGTGAGTTCGGGCACTCAGACCGACACGGGCGGGCGGCCCCCGGAGGACGGGGCCGCCACCGCCTTTCTCGACCCGTGTCAGCTTTACCTGATCACGCCGCCCACCCTTGACCTGGACCCCTTCGCGGCGCTGCTGGAGGAGACCTTGGCGGCCGGGGCCGTGTCCTGCCTCCAAATTCGCCTGAAAGACGCAGCCGACGCGGAGATCCTGCGCGTCGCAGAACGGCTCATCCCCATCGCGCAACCCCATGACACGGCCGTGTTGATCAATGACCGGCCGGACCTGGCGGTGGCCTGCGGCGCCGACGGGGCCCATGTGGGCCAAGAGGATATGTCCATTCCGGATGCTCGCCGCCTGTTGGGCGCGGACCGGATTTTGGGCGTCACCTGTCACGATAGCCGTCATTTGGCCATGGAAGCAGGCGAACAAGGGGCCGATTACGTGGCCTTCGGCGCCTTTTTCCCCACCGCGACGAAAGACGCCAAGACGCACGCCACCCCCGATTTGCTCACCTGGTGGGCGGATTTGTTCGAGATTCCCTGTGTCGCCATTGGGGGAATCACGGTTGAAAATGCCGGTGCCTTGATTGATGCCGGGGCTGATTTCCTTGCGATCTCAAGCGGTGTGTGGAATCACCCGAAAGGTCCGGCCCGCGCCGTTGCCGAGTTGACGGCGCTGATGGCCGGAGAGGCGCGGACCAAAGGGGGGGCATCACCGCCGCGGCCATGAGGAAACGGCAGACGGGAGCCCATAATGTCTAGTTCTATTTTGCGCCGGCTGCGGCGCCATGCGGCGGCCCTCGCCCTCGGGATTGGCCTGGTGGGCACAAGCCTGGCAGGCCTTGGCCTGCCCGCCCTCGCCGCGCCGTTCGATGATGGCATGGCGGCCTTCAACCAACAGCGCTTCGGCGATGCGGTGGGGCATTTCCGGGCCGGCGCCCAAGGCGGCGATCCGCGCAGTCAGCACCTGCTCGGCATGATGTATGTGGAAGGCAAGGGCGTTGAACCTAGCATTTCCGATGCCATGCGCTGGTATCTGGCGGCGGCCGAGCAAGGCCACGCGGATTCTCAATACGCCCTTGGCATCATCGCGCTGGAAGGCATTGGCGGCGTGGACCGGGATCTGGACGCCGCCCTCGACTGGTTCACCATCGCCGCCAGCTTCGGCCACCGCTTTGCCCAGTTCGATCTGGGCACCTTCTACGCCGAAGGCCGCCTGGTGCCCCATAACAAGGATCAGGCCGCCTACTGGTTTGAGCGCGCCGCGAGCCAGAACCACCCCGATGCCCAATACAATATGGGGGTGATGCATCTGACCGGCGAAGGTGTGCCACGCAATGCCTCCAAGGCACTCGAATGGTTCAAGCGAGCCGCCGATCTGGGGCAAGTGGACGCGCTTTACAATCTGGGTGTTCTCTACACGAACGGCATCGGCGTGGAGCGAGACTTTGCGCTCGCCGCCAGCTATCTGGAGCAGGCCGCCGCCGCCGGTATGGCCGACGCCCAATGGGGTCTCGGCATTCTGTCCTATAATGGCGACGGGGTGCCCCGGAACACGACCAAGGCGGCAGATCTGTTTCGCAAGGCCGCCGACCAGGGCCACCCGGATGCCCAACGCATGATGTCCGAAGTCTATGCTCGTGGCGAAGGCGTCGCTCAGGACCCGCTGGAATCCTATATCTGGCTGACACTCGCCAGCCAGCAGGGCAAGGACAATCCGGAACTGCGCCAGCAACTGGTCAATGCGCTGACCGAAGAAGAGCGCCAGCGCGGCGAGACACTGGCGCGCACCCGCTTCGCCCAGCAACAACAGCAGGCAACCGCCGTGCGCTGATTATTGCGCGCTGATTACGGTGGCCGCGCGGTTCAAAGCTTGAGCCGCGCCACCGTCTCCCGCACCACGCCCACATCCGAAAAGGCGGTCTTACGCGTGGCCTTGGGATTATCCGCGGTTGGCGCTGGCAGGATCTGATAGGTCTCGTGGCCCTTGCCGGCGATGACGAGCACGTCTCCCGCTTTCAACGCTTTCAGTGCTGTTTCAATCGCGACGGCGCGGTCACCCGCATCAACGACCCCCGCCGCGCCATCCGCGCCCGCCAGCGCCTCGGCACGGATCGCCGCCGCGTCCTCTGTGCGCGGATTATCATCGGTCACATAGACCTGGTCCGCCCCCTGTACAGCCGCCGCCGCCATCAGCGGCCGCTTGGCCCGGTCCCGGTCACCGCCGCAACCGAACACGACACTCAGGCGCGCCTTATCCCTCACATGCGGGCGCAGGCTTGAAAGCACATTGGTCAGCGCATCGGGCGTGTGGGCGAAATCCACATAGACATGAGCCCCGCTCTTCAGTGTCAAGACTTTTTCCACGCGCCCCGGCACCGGCTCCAAAGTCGCAGCCCCCCCCACCGCCACGTCCGGATCAACGCCCGTGGCCACGCACAGCCCGATGGCGGTGAGCACATTTTGCGACTGGAAGGCGCCCGCGAGCGGAATGGTGATCTCCTGGTGTTGGCCGAAGACCTGCGCCTCGATCACCTGCCCCGCCCCCTCGATGCGCCGCGACAGTTCCATCAGATCGGCAGGCGTCCCCCGATGACTGACCGTGATCACCGCCCGGCGCAGCTTGCGTGCGGCCGCCGCTACCAGCGGCCCATGGGGATCGTCGATATTCACCACCGCCGTGCCGGATGGCGCCAAGAGATCCGTGAACAACCGCAGTTTGGCGGCGAAATAGGCCTCCATGGTGCGGTGATAGTCCAGATGGTCCTGAGACAGATTGGTGAACGCCGCGGCGGCAAAGGCGATCCCGTCCGCGCGGCGCTGGTCGAGCGCATGGCTCGACACTTCCATGGCCAGGTCCGTCACGCCGTGGACCTCGGCCAGTTGCGACAGAATGAGATGCAACGTCGCCGGATCGAACGTCGTCATGGAGGCTTCGACATCCGTATGCACCTGGCCACGCGCGCGCAGGCCCAGCGTGCCCAGGCTCATGGCCGTGCGCCCTGCATGGGCTAGGATGTCCTTCACGAAATTCGCCACCGACGTCTTGCCATTGGTCCCTGTGACCGCCGTGATGCGCGCGGGCTGGCGAGGCTGAAATCGCGCCACGGTGCGCGCGTAAAGGCCCGTCACATCCGGGTGACGAATGATAGCGATCTTGGACCGCTCATAGTCCGAAAGGGCAATGGCCTCGTCGGGGGTGTCTTCCGGCACCACAATGGCCTGGGCGCCGGCCTGCGCGGCTTGGCGGACAAAATCGAGGCCCGACGTGGTCAGCCCGGGGCGGGCAAAAAACACGGTGCCGTAGCGCACTTGCCGGGAATCGTCCGTGGCGCCGAACACGAACAGGTCGCGGCGCGGATCGGCGGCGAATTGCACGGGCGCAAGGTCGGAGAGTTTCATGAACGGGCTTCCGTCTTTCCAAGGAATCGCTTTGCCTGCACTATACAGCTCTCGCCCTTCCTGCTTAAGGCTCACCTGCTCATGTCCGCCCCTGCCCCTTTGATCGCCTATCGTGCCGGCCGGCTCCATATGGAAGACGTGCCGCTTGAGACCATCGCCCAGACCGCTGGTACGCCCTTCTTCGCTTATTCGCGCGGCCTGATCGCACGCCGTTTCGCGGCCTACCAAGCGGCCTTGAAACCGGTCGCCGAGCGATTGCTGATCTGCTACGCGGTCAAGGCCAATGCCAATCAGGCGGTGTTGCGGGTGTTGCGCAATCTGGGCGCAGGCGCGGACCTGACCACCGGGGGCGAGCTAGAGCGGGCGGTCGCGGCGGGCTTCCCCCCTGATCGGATCGTTTTCTCCGGTATCGGAAAAACCGATAATGACCTGAAGCGCGCGCTTGAACTGGGTATCCGCCAGGTCAATGTGGAATCCGTCGGAGAGCTGGAGCGCCTCAACACCATGGCCGGCATGATGGGCCGGCGCATGCGCGTGGCGATCCGCCTGAACCCACAGCTCGACACTTTGTCCCGGCCCGATTACGCCCAAATCACCACAGGCAAGCCCGACAGTAAGTTCGGCGTGCCCTGGCCGCTGGTGGAAAGCCTGTTGCCGGACATCGCCACCCGCTTTGCCCATGTGGATCTGGCTGGAATTTCCGTTCACATCGGCTCAAATTTTCAGGGCTCGGAGTTTACACAGATCGAGCGCGTGCTGACGGTCATCCGCGACGTTTATCTGCCGACTCTGGAGCGCCACGGCATCACCCCGACCACGCTCGATATCGGCGGCGGCGTCGGCGTGAACGATGAAGACCCGTTCCAGGCGGACAATCTCTTGATCGCCCAATACGGCACTCTTGTGCAGGCTGTCCTGGGCGACGCGCTGGCCACCCGCCCTGGCCTTACGCTCATCACGGAACCGGGCCGCTCGCTGATCGCCGAGGCGGGGTTGCTGGTGGCTGGCGTGGTGCAGGTCAAAGACGATATGGCGCGCGATGGGGACACGGGTCTTGGCGTGCGCTTCGTGATCGTGGATGCGGCCATGAACGACCTGATGCGCCCCAGCCTGTACGGCGCCTATCACCTCATCGTGCCCGTGTGCGAAAGCGCGCTCGCGCCAGATGACTGGTGGCCGCAGGTGGATATCTGCGGCACGGTGTGTGAGACAACGGACAGTTTCATGCGCCCTCTGACGACGGCACTTGGCTGGTCGGTAGAGCGCGAGGATGTGAACCCGGAGGCCTTGGCCAAAGAGGTCAAAGGCGTGGATCGCCTCAAAACCAACACGGATTATCCGGAAGAACCGCCCGCCTATCAACTTGCGCCGGGGGATGGCAACACAACCCGCGCCCGCTTCGCGTCATTTGTGCGCCGGCGGTTTCCGCCCGTGGCCCATGGGGATCTGGTGGCCATCACCATGGCTGGAGCCTATGGCGCGGTGCTGGCGTCGGAGTTCAATTCCCGCCCTATCCTGCCGGAAGTGCTGGTGGACGGGGACCGCTTCGCCCTGGTGCGGCCCCGTCGGCGCATTGAGGACATCATCGCCGGCGAAGTGATCCCCGCCTGGATCGACGCCGCCGGCGGTGCCTAGAGCGCTTTTAGGAAAAGTGTGTGCGGTTTTCCGCCCGGAAAGCGCTAGCGGCGCGGCTCCAGCGTGGTCACATAGGGAAACTCATCCATGATCAGATCATCAGTCAGCGGCATGCGGATGTACCGCCCTTCCATCCATAGATTGGCCTGATCTGCAAAGGTTGACGAGTTCAGCCAGCCGTCCTGTCCGCCGGCAAGCACGAAATAATTCGCGTCCGGATTGGACATGTCGGAAATATGGCGTGCCTGCGCGCCATAGGTGGCCGCATGCTTGTCCGTGCGCACCCCATGGGCACTCTTCATCACGGTTTCCGAGGATCCCCGCCCTGGGGCTTCCACCTGCGGAAACACCGAGCCGACAATGGGAATATCCGCCGCCGGATAGCGCAGCACCAGCCGGTGCACATCGCCCCAGGCGCCATGCTCGGCAATATGCGCCCGCGCCGTATCAAGCGCCGGCGGCACCAGACGCAGCATGGTTTCGTCACTCAAATCGCTGAGTTTCTGGCGCAGCATCTTCCGGAACCGGTTCGCGGCGCGTGGATCCTTGGGCAGATTGTCCAGGCCCGGATAGAGCCCTTCCCAAATACTTAAGGTGAAGCTCTCAAAGGCCAGGGCGGCGCGGCTCCCCTCCCCATAGGTGCCGTCCCAATCCTCAATGAGGCGCCACGTGGCCCGCTGCTCCGGTGTTAGGGCCGCCACCGGAACCCGCGTGCGCAGCGCCGCCAGAAGATCGGCGGCCGCGCGCGAGAACACATCGCGCTGGATCTGGCGCAAATCCTCCACCGTGACCGCCTCGTCCGCCCCCAGAAGGTCGCTCAGGCGCAAGAACCGGTCGGCCGGGGCATAAAAGTAGCCCACCAACACATCGGTCACGGTCGGTCGATTGTTGGAGGACGCCAGAAAGGCCTGCTCCGGATTATAGCCCGCCGGCAGGGTCACCGCGTTGTCGAAGGCGGACCAGGCCATGTCCGACTCCTCGGGACTGACCACCAGATCCGTGGGCGCCGCCACCGGCCGCTGCGGCAGGCGCGCGGCAATGATCTGCCCGATATTGCCCTCCACATCCGCATACATGAAGTTCTGCCCCGGATGGGAAAAACCCTCGAACGCCGCGCGAAACTCGGTGAAATCCGTGGCCGTCTGAAGGTCCAGAAAGGCGGTGAATTCATCGCTCGGCTCATAGCCGATCCAGCGCAGCGCCAGCTGGTCGTCCTCGCTCAAACCCAGCGCATTGCGAATAAGCGGCACGTCGGAGATCACCGGGCCGTAGTCGCTCATCCGATGAGTGAACACCTCATCGAACCAGGCCCGCACCCCGATCCGGTGATCCTCAAGAGCCATGGTGCTGGTATCCAGCGCCGAGACATCCACCAAATCGCTGCTCGCCGCATGCAGGCTCGTGCCGCCCCAGGCAATGGCGCGGTTGCGCCCCAGACCAAATACCGGCAGGCCCGGGCCCATGAACCCCACCACTTCACGCTCAGGTGTCTTCAGCCCCGCGATCAGCCACAGATTGGGTAATAGCAAACTCAGATGTGGATCACTGGCGATCATGCCCGCGCCGGACGCGCTACGCGCACCGCCCACCACGAGGGAATTGCTGCCGCCCCGCCTTTGCGATGTCAGCAACGCCGCCAAGCGTCGCCCCGCCGCGTTGGCGCCATGGGGCGCGAAGGCCTCCTCGTCGGCCGTGGGTGTGTCGGACGCCCCGCCGCCGGTGGCGTCCGAGCCATCGTCGCCGCTCAGGCTGGTTTCGAAACTCACCGGTCCGTCAAAAGCATGGCGCAGGGAATCCGCCAACACTTCCCCCCAGCTCTGGGTCCGGCGCTGATCGAAAATCTGCAACCAGTCGAGCCAGGTCACGTCGATGCCGGCGAGTTTGCCCACTGCCACCACGTCCTGCGGTGTCCAGGGTTCCTTTTCCAAAGCGAAGGCTTGGAATTCGTGCGGCAGGTCCTCGTCCTTGGTGCGGGCCAGGAAATCGTTGATGCCTTCCACATAGCGCTCGACCCATTGGCGGGTGCGTGCTGGCATCAAGGCCACGGTCTCGCGGGTGCCGCGATAAAGGCCCAATGCCCGCAGCCCCTGGTCGATCTCCACCATGGTCGGCCCGGCAATCTCCGCCAGACGCCCCTGGGCCAGTCGGCGCGCGAATTCCATCTGCCCGAGCCGCAAATGCGCATGCACGATCCCGATGGCATAGGCCGCATCACTGTCGGACCGGGCAAAGATGTAGGGCACCTGATGCTCGTTCCAGCGGATGGTCACGGGCTCGGCCAGGGCCAGCCCCTGCTGAGGCAGCATGTCCAGGCGTTCACGCAGCGTTGTGGGTTCAGGCAGGCTGGTGAACAGCGAACACGCGCTCAGCCCTGCCACAAGCAGCAGCCCGCACGCCGCCTGTGCCAGACGTCCCAGCAGGCTGCCCGTCCGGCCGCGATCTGCTCTTTGCCTGTGGAGGCCGTGCTTCATGCGCCTCTCCCCACCTCATGCTGTGTTGTCATGCCGAGGATCCCCCGCCGCGATGCCGTTGAAAGCCCCCCGGGACCCTGATACGGTCCGCCGACTTTTGAAGCGCCGGGATTGGCCCGCTTCTCCCGAAGCAGGGCCTTTTTCCGGATCAGAACGGCCGAGACGGGCCGTAAAACCGGGCAAAGCCTTTCCAGCGCACGCGGGTCGCAGCCGATGTAGCACGCAAGCCACAGGCGGGCGACGCAGTGCGAGAATGGTCAAGCCAAACGGAACTCCAGCGTCAGACGCGGGTCCTAGTTAAAGGATTGGTGCGATGAAGATCAACGGCAACGAAATTCGCCCGGGCAACGTCATTCAGCATAAGGACGGCCTGTGGGTCGCCGTGAAGACGCAATCAGTGAAACCCGGTAAAGGCGGCGCGTTCAATCAGGTCGAACTGAAGAACCTGGTGGATAAATCCAAGCTGAACGAACGCTTTCGCGCCTCCGAGACGGTGGAGCGCGTGCGCCTGGAACAGAAAGACCACCAGTTTCTTTATGAGAACGGCGACATGCTCACCTTCATGAACTTGGAGAGCTATGAGCAGATCGAACTGGAGAAAGACTTCGTCGGCGATCGCGCCGCATTTCTCCAGGACGGCATGAAAGTGGTCCTGGAATTCCACGAAGAACGCCCGCTCGGCATTTCCCTGCCCGATCAGGTCACCCTTGAAATCACCGAAACCGAGCCCACCGTGAAAGGGCAGACAGCAGCCGCGTCTTACAAACCCGCGATGCTGGAAAACGGCGTGCGGGTGATGGTGCCGCCGTTCGTGGAGATCGGCGAGCGCATCGTCGTGGACACGAACGAAGTGATTTATCTGCGCCGGGCCGACTGACCGGCCCGCTTGCGTCCCGCGGCGTGAGCCCCGGCCCGTTGCAGGCCCAAGCCCGCTTTTTTTCTCCTCCACCTTGCGAATGGGACGGTATGACCACCCTGCGCTCCCCAATTCTGAATGTGATGTTCACCGCCGTGCGCAAGGCCATCCGCGGCCTGAAGCGCGATTTCGGCGAAGTGGATCAGCTTCAGGTGTCCCGCAAGGGGCCGGCGGATTTCGTCACCGCCGCCGACACCCGGGTTGAGGGCATTCTGCGCGAGGAGCTGGCGCGCGCGCGCCCCGGCTATGGCTTTCTGATGGAGGAAGCGGGCGAAGAACAAGGCACCGACCGCTCGCACCGCTGGATCATCGATCCCATCGATGGGACCACCAATTTCCTGCACGCGATCCCGCATTTCGCCGTCTCGGTGGCGTTAGAGCGCGAAGGGCAGCTGGTGGCCGGCCTCGTGTACAACCCCATCACCGAGGAGTTGTACACGGCTGAAAAGGGCTATGGCGCCTTTCTCAACGACCGCCGCCGCCTGCGCGTATCGGCCCGGCAAAATCTCGCGGACTCGCTCATCGCCACGGGCATTCCGTTTAAAGGTCGCCCAGGCCATGAGCGTTTCCATCGCGAGGCTCAGGCCCTGATGCCCGAAGTGGCGGGGATCCGGCGCTTCGGTGCCGCCTCCCTTGACCTCGCTCACATGGCAGCCGGGCGCTATGAGGGGTACTGGGAACACAATCTGAAGCCGTGGGACATGGCGGCCGGGATCGTTCTGGTCCGCGAAGCCGGCGGCATCGTTCAGGATATCAACGGCCGCGCCACGATGCTGGAGACGGGCAGCATTCTGGCGGCCAACGATGCTTTACTTCGACCGCTCCAGAATATTCTGCAAGATGCCTCAAAATAAAACAGCGGATACTTGGAGTTGGCTACATGTTGTCTGATCTCGCCTCCTGCAATGAGACCATTCACGTTTAGAATTAACGTCTCATTAGCATTTTCATTCACCTGTGATGGCTACTAAGTCTTAACCAAAATGACGAAAGCTTCATTTGCCGCGTCTATCAGCGACTTGTACTGGAAAAGAGACGTTTGGACGCGAATCAACTACCTTGGGCGTCGTCCAGGGGTCACGGTAACGAGTGGAGCGGCGGTCGAAGGGGGTACGGCCGCTCCGAAACGAGTCTGAGGTGTCGAGGATGCCGAAGTCTGTCGGTTCGGGTGAGCGCCGCCCCTCCACGGTCCAGCGCCGCCGGATGAACACCAGCAGCGCCCCGAATGCTCCCCACGCTTTGCGTGAAACGAAGCCCGCGTCGCGCGAGCCTGTGGTCGTGTGCCATGGTGTCGCAGTGGACAATGGGATGGAACGGCGCCGGCCGCGGTCGGTTCTGGCGCCGAACACACGCCCGAAAGCCCCCCTCAATCCAGCCACACTGGCCCGCGGCCGGTCGCTGCCGCTCAGCTCTTCGGCCATGGTGGCAACCGTGGTCGTGGCGGGGGCCTGTATTGGCCTGGGTGACCAGGTCTGGGCCATTGCCGAGCGCCTGTCCCATGACCCGCTCGGCTTCGACGTGCTTGCGCGCGCAGACCGCAACGAAGTGCGCTTGGCCATTGCAGAGCGCATGGCCGCCACACCGGGTGAGCCGCTCTCCGATCCGGCCGAGAGCCTGACCGCCCTGGCCTTGACCTCTGTGGCGCCAGATTCCAGCGACGCTCTGGCGCGCCAGGATGGTTTGACGTTCGACCACCAGTCTTTCGCCCCGATCCAGGCCGGCGTGCTGCGGTTCCCCCATGGCGCGGTCGAAACCGCCTGGACCGACGCCGATACGGTGACCGTTGCCGACGAGACCGCCAGCCAAACCGCAAGCCTGGTGCTGCCAAGCGACCGGCGCCCGCCCAGTGATCTGTGGGTGCGCGTTAATCGCCCGGCGCCGGTCGTGCGCGAGCCGGCCAGCGAGCCCCGCGCCGAGGGCTGGCGCTTCGTGCCCGCCTCGTTCCTGCCGGTCTTTGGCACGGCGAGCGCCGACGCGCCCCAGCCCGCCCCCGCCCCGCAGCCGCTTGCCGCTGACGGGCCGCAAACGGCGACCATTCTGTTCGGTCCGGACGGTCATTCGCTGGATGCACGCGCCTGCGGCGAGTTGGACCGAATCGCCGATATCCTGCGAGACGGGCGTCAGCTCATTGATCTGCGCAGCTATGGCCAGCCCCGCAGCGATGCGGGCACCAATGCAGCCTTGCGCCGGGCCTGGGCGATCCGCGCCTATCTGGTGGCGCGCGGCGTTCCGGCCTCGCGCATTGCTGTGAACCAGGCGGCACGCGGTGGCACACCGGAAGCCCACAACGCCCTGCACCGGGTGGATGTGACGTTCACCGCCGGCTAAGCCCGCGCGAACACAGGGCTGCGCCGGCGGATGCGCACAGCGATGCCCGGCGGGCCCCAAGGAGCCCGCGCGGGCATCTGCCGTTTTGGCGCCACATGGTCGTGCATGCTGCCGTTTGGGACGGCGCGACGGCCGCGTGGTCGAGGGGGATAGGATCCGGCCGCATGGCGGCGCGCCGGACCGAGCCAGGGAACAGGGGTACCATGGCCAGAGATGACGACCTCCCGTCCGCAAGCGCAAGCGCGGATGCCGTTTTGCCGATGAGCAAGCCGCAGATCTTCTTGATCCGCATGGTGCTCTTCCTGCTGATTGTCGCGCTTGTCTGCGTCATCATCTGGACGCCGTTGGTGGCGGCTTTTCTAGGCAATGTCTTCATCAATGCGCTGATCGTCGCCGTGCTGGTGTTCGGCGTGGCGTTCTGCGTGCTGAGGGTCACATCACTGTCGCCGGAAGTGGATTGGGTCAATCGCTTCCGCCGGGGCGAGCCGGGCCTGGCCGTACCAGGCAAAACCGCCCTTCTGGCGCCCATGGCCGCCATGCTGCGCGACCGGCAGGGGCCCATGGCGCTCTCGGCGACCTCCACTCGAATCATTCTGGAATCCATCGGCGCGCGCCTGGACGAGGGCCGCGAAAACACCCGCTACCTGACCAATCTGCTGATTTTCCTCGGCATTCTCGGCACCTTTTGGGGCCTTGCCATTTCCGTTGGCCATATCGACGATGTGGTGGATGGGCTGTCGGTGGGCGCGGGCGATCCGGAAGCCGCGTTCGGAGACCTGAAAGACGGTCTGGCCGGGCCGCTGGCGGGCCTCGCCACGGCGGTGTCCTCGTCTCTGTTCGGGATCGGCGGCTCGCTGGTGCTGGGCTTTTTGGGGCTGCAAGCGGCCCATGCCCAAACGCGCTTTTACAATGAATTCGAAGAATGGCTGTCCACGGTCACCCAATTGACCGACACGACGCCGAACACCATTGCCCCGCCGGGCCAGCTCTTCGCCGAGCGCGCGGCGGCGCCCGATCTTTCGGGTCTGACAGCGGCGGTGCAGGCGAGCGCGGAGGGCATCCAAGCCCTGCGCGAGACCATTGAACGCAACGAAACTCAGCGCGGTCAGACCGAACAATGGATCATCCAGACCACCCAGAACCTGTCGGATCTGGATCAGGTCATCCGTTCTCAAAAGGAACTGATGAACGGCATCGCCGCCGTCATCCATGAAGTGGCGAGCCAGCAGCAGGCCCACGGCCACGACACGCTCACCACCACACGCGCCATTCACGATCTGACGGCCCGCCTGCTCGCGCTCAGCGAACAGCGCGGCATGGCGCCGACCCCGGCGGCCGCGTCCGTCGGCAATGCGGCCCCGGCGGCGATATCCAGCGCTCTGGACCAGCGCTTGGCGCAACTGGTAGCGCTCACGCAGCAATCGGACGACCGGCTCGGCCACTCCTTGAGCGCGATCCACGAGATCGCCGCACGCCTGTTGAGCCACGCCGAAGACGGCAAGGCGGACCAGGCCCTCACCGCCCTCACCCAGCTCAACGAGACCACCGGCCGCCTGCTGAGCGTCACCCAGAGCACCCCCCGCGTTGTCGCAACACCATCGGGCGACGCGCCGGCCGCGGTGGCCCCGCCGGCCATGGATTACGGGGTGTTGCACGATCTCAACGACAAGGTGGCCCGGCTCGTATCCCATGCCGATCAGTTTGCCGGTGGATCCGACGGCGAAGTCTCGGCCCTGCTGCGCCGCCTCGACGAGAGCACCGGGCGCATCGTCACGGCGGCGGAAGCGCTGGCCGAAGGCGGCGGGGGGCGCGCCATGGACACAATTTCTCAATATGTGCAGGAGCTGGCGCAATTGGCGCGGGGCTCCTCGGAACGTGAGATCCTGGAAGCGCTGCGCAGCATCAATCAAATCGCCTACTCCGCCCGCGAAGGCGCGGAAGAAGGCCGCAGCGAACTGGTGGAAGGCCTGCGCGCAGAAATGAAGGTCCTGACCAAGACCATCGCCGCGCTGATCATTGAGGGCCGGCGCAACGACGCCCGCCCCCGCGGCGAGGGCTAAGCCATGCGAGCGGGACGGTTGGGCCGGTCGCGGGACGCAGATGCCGATTTCTGGCCGGGCTTTGTGGACGCATTGGCAACGCTGGTGCTGGTCTTCATGCTGCTGATGACGATCTTTCTGCTCGCCAAGTCCTATCAGGACCGGGTCGCCTTCTCTCTGGGTGACACCAACACACAGCTTGAGGCCGAGCGCGAGCAGTTGCAGGCCGCCGTGACCCGGCTGAGCGATCTGCTGGATTTGGAACGCCGCGAGCGCGAAGACTTAGCGGCCCGCAACACCGAACTCGCGGCAACGCTGGCGGATTTTCAAGATCTGCGCGCGGCCAATGCGGGCGGCACTGGCCGCGACGAGCCCAGCGGCGCGGACCGCCTAGAGACCGCCGCCGCGCAAGGCCGGGCCGATCTTCTCGACCGGCAAGTGGAAGCGTTGCGCAACCAGATCGCCAGCCTGCAGGCCGCCCTCAACGCGGCCGAAGAAGCGGACCGGGAAAACAAGACCACCATCGCGGATCTGGGGCGCCGCCTGAACGCGGCCCTGGCCAAAAAAGTGCAGGAGCTGGCGCGTTATCGCTCCGAGTTCTTCGCCCGCTTGGTGGACATTATCGGCGATAACAATCTGGTGCGCGTGGAGGGCGACCGCTTCGTCTTCCAGTCCGAAGTGCTGTTCGCGTCGGGAACCGCGGAGATCAATTCCGAGGGTCGCGAGCAGCTGCGCAAGCTTGCCGGGGCGCTGCGCCAACTGGCCCAGGACATCCCAGCGGATATCAGCTGGGTCCTGCGCGTCGATGGGCATACGGACAAACGGCCTATCAGCACTGCCCAGTTCCCCAGTAACTGGCACCTATCGGCCGCGCGCGCCATTTCGGTGGTGGAATTCCTGCGCGGCCAGGGCGTGCCCTCGGGCCGCCTCGCCGCCGCGGGCTTTGGGGAATTTCAGCCTATCGACCGGGCGGACACGCCGGCCGCCTATCGGCGCAACCGGCGCATTGAGTTGAAGCTGACGGAACGGTGATTTCTACAGATCACACAACACGATCTTCGGTTCAAACACCGACCCGATGAGCAAACGTCCGTCATGGGCGACCGCCACGCTGCCGCCTGAGATCTGATCGCCAAAGTCGAGATAGATCTCTTCAGTACGCCCCTGCCCCGTCTGCGGATCCATCACAGTGCGGGTCACCCGTGTCGGGGAGAGGTTGTCCGCATCCGCCGCATGAGCCAGAAAGTCGAGCAATCTGGGATGCGCGGCGATCCATAGTGCGCCCTGCGCATCCACATCGATGTTATCGATGCCGGTCCCGATCGGGATGATGCCCGGGCGCTGATCTTCTAGGGCCTCGCCGCGCGGGAACAACGCCCCCGTCTCGGCATTGCGATCATAGACGCGCACAACGCCGTCTCCCAATTCCGCCACATAGAGCATCGCCCCATCCGGGCTGAGCGCAATGCCGTTGGCATAAGTGAGATCGCGTGCGGCGATACGGGCGGCTTCACCATCGAAGTAAACCACATCCGTAGCGTCCCATTGCAGCAACTCCTCAAGAACGCGCATGGGGCCATCTGCGTAGCGATGGTCATTGGTGATGTAGAAGGCCTCGGGGCCAACCGCGACCACATCATTCGGTGTGCGGATGAAAGGATCGCGAACGCTGCGCTGGTGACGCAGCATGGGGGTCTCGCCGCTCTCGACCGCAAAGATCTCCACCACATGCCCACCGCCTTGGGGATGAGACACCGCGAAGAGGTGGGTCACGACACCATCGGCGTTGCTCAGCAGGCTGATGCCATGGGGGCGGAAATCGGCCGGCGCCTCTTGGGTGAGCACGGTAAAGCCCGCATCCGGCGCATCCACGCGCAGGGCGAAGATGTCGCCGCGCACCGGTTCTCCCGCCATGACCGCACGCCGGTCCGTGGCGGAGACAAAGGCCCAGCCGGTGGCGCGGTCCACGGCGATATCCTCTGCACCCGTGACCCCAGCCAGCACGCGGCACTGGTCCGTGCCGGTTTCACTCAGCTCGTCAAAGGCCCCCGCATTGGTCGCAATGCGCAGGCCTAACCCAATCCCCAACACCACCAGCACAGCCAACAGCGCGGCCAGTGCCAGGATCACCCGTCTCCAACTCATCAGCCCCCTCCGCCGCGTAAAACACTCCTGGTGTCAGACCATGTCGGTCCCGCTGAACTGGAGGGCCGCGAGGCGCGCATAAAGGCCGCCTTGCGCTACCAGCTCGTGATGCGAGCCCTGAGCAACGACTTTACCATGATCCATCACCACGATTCGGTCCGCTTTGAGCACAGTAGCCAGTCGGTGCGCGACAACCACCGTGGTGCGCCCCGCCATAACCCGTTCCTAGGCCTTTTGCACCAGATGCGCGCTTTCGGAATGAAGGGCGCTCGTGGCCTCGTCCAAAAGCAGGATCGGCGCGTCGCGCAGAATGGCGCGGGCAATGGCGATGCGCTGGCGCTGCCCCCCCGAAAGCGTCGCGCCGCGCTCGCCAAGCTGGGTGTCGTAGCCTTCAGGCAGCGCGGTGATGAAGTCGTGCGCCGCGGCCGCCTCCGCCGCTTGCTTAACCTCGGCATCGCTCGCATCGGGCCGGCCATAGCGGATGTTCTCCAAAGCGCTCATGGCGAAAACGACCGGGTCCTGCGCGACCAGACCAATGCGGCTGCGCAGGACCTGAGGGTCGAGCCGGCTTGCGGGGACGCCGTCGATGCGCACTTCACCGTCCTGCACGTCATAAAAGCGCAGGATGAGCTGGAACACGGTGCTCTTGCCCGCCCCTGACGGCCCCACCAGCGCCACGGTCTCCCCCTGCTTCACATCAAGGCAATAGCCGTCGAGGGCTGAGATCGTCGGACGTGTCGGATACTGAAAGTGCACGTGATCGAACTGGATCGTGCCGAGCGCGGGCTCGGGCAATGCCGCAGGCACCTCCGGCGCTTTCACCACCGGTTCCACGGTCAACAGTTCCACCAGCCGCTCCGTGGCGCCGGAGGCTCGTTGCAGATCGCCCCAAACTTCCGTGAGCGCCCCCACAGCCGCCGCCATGAAGATGGCGTAGAGCATGAACTGCCCCAGTTCCCCCGAACTCATGGAGCCGTCGATCACCGCCCGGGCACCGAGCCACAACACCCCCACAATGGCCGTGAAAATGAGGAAGATCGCGACCACCGTCATCCCCGAGCGCACCAGAATGCGCCGCACGGCCGTGGAGAACGCCTCCTCCACCGCGCCGCCAAAGCGGGTGCGGTCAAGGTCCTCATGGGTAAAGGCTTGCACGGTCTGGATCGCTGTCAGGCTTTCGCCGGCGAAGGAACTGGTATCGGCCACCCGGTCCTGACTGCGCCGGGACAGATTGCGCACCACATTGCCCAAAATGATGATCGGCGCGATCACCAGCGGTGCCGCCAGAAACACCAGCCCGGCAAGCCCGGGCGCGGTGTAAAGCAACATGCCCAGCGAGCCCAAAAAGGTGACGAAGTTGCGCAGCGCAATGGAGACGCTGGAGCCCACAATGGTCTGAATGAGAGTTGTGTCGGTGGTCAGGCGCGAGAGCACTTCGCCCGTGCGCGTCACTTCGAAAAACGCGGGGCTCAGGCCCGTCACATGGTCGTAGACCGCCTTGCGCAGATCCGCCACCACGCGCTCCCCGATCCAGGTGACGAAAAAGAACCGGGCCGCGGAACTGAGCGCCAGCACCCCCGCGACGCCCAACAGGATCACGAAGTAGCGATCAACATCGCTTTGGTTTTCCTGGGAAAAACCCATGTCGATGACTTGGCGCGCGGCGATGGGGATGGAAAGCGTCGCGCCGGTCGCCACCACCAGCATGATCAACGCCGCGATCAACGCCAGCGGATAGCGCGCCACGAACGGCGCCAGATAAACGAGCGGCCGCAGGCTGCGGCTGCTGTCGCGTTTCAGCGCCTCGCCCTGGCGCTCCTGATCCAGCACCACGCTGCGGTCCGCATCCGATGCGGATGGCCTGTCACTCACGTCCCCGATCCCCACGTCGATCTATCCAAACCCGTCACAGACCATAAACCACTGCCGGCGAACAGGTCTTTTGGCGGGCTGTTTGGTCCAGGAGATAGCATCGCAACCGCCCTTCACCACGGGGCGCTCTTGCCAGGGCTTGCGGCGGGAGCTATAACCCGCGCTCTCATGAGATCCGCGAGAGACGCGCGCATGGCGCCGTCGGCGGGGGCCCATAAGGCTCCGCGCGAAATCAGTTCCATATGTCCCGCTCAGCGAGCAGGCAGCGACCAGGCGAACGGCCATGAAAAAAGACATTCACCCGGACTACCACATGATCACCGTGGTCATGACCGACGGCACCAGCTTCCAGACCCGCTCCACCTATGGCAGCGAAGGCGACTCGCTTCAGCTCGACATCGACCCGCTCACCCACCCGGCCTATACGGGCGGGAACCAGACCCTGGTCGACCGGGGCGGCCGTGTGAGTCGCTTCAAAGACAAGTTCAAAGGCTTTGTCAGCTGAGGGGCGCCCCTCTGACATCACACCGTTTCGCGATCAAACGCCGCTCAGAAAAAACTGGGCGGCGTTTTTGTATGCCCAGCCTGCGCTGTTTAAGCCATTGACATTGGCCTGGGTCAATGACAATCAGTTGCATGTGCAGAGGGGCTTGGATGCGGAACGGTTAGGACGATCAGTATGTATGTGTGCATCTGCCACGGAATTCGGGACAAGGACGTGCGCTCGGCGGTGTGTGAGGGCGAAATCTCGCTGCATGGCGTCTACAAAAAGCTGGGCTGCAAGCCGCGATGTGGCTCCTGCTTGCCGGCCATGGCGGACGCGGTTGCAAGCCACGCGGCCGAACGCGCAGACCCACATAGCGAATGATTTTCTTGCCGAAGGATAGCCAGTCCGTCAGCGTGGCGCTAAGTCTCTTCGTGAGTCTGGCCCGCCACGTAAAAGGACGGAACTGTACATGCAAGGCGATCTCAAAGTCATCGAACATCTCAACAAAGCTCTTAAGCAAGAGCTGACTGCCATCAACCAGTACTTCCTGCATGCGCGCATGCTCAAGAACTGGGGCGTCATTAAACTCGCGGACAAGGTCTACGAGGAATCCATCGACGAAATGAAGCATGCCGATGTGTTGATCGAACGGATCCTTCAACTCGATGGCCTGCCCAACCTGCAAGCGCTCGACAAGCTGTGGATTGGCGAAACCGTCAAAGAATGCCTGGAATGCGATCTGAAGCTCGAACACATCGCCCACCCTCTTTACAAAGAGGCGGTCGCGTACTGCGAGCAGGTCGGCGATTATGTAAGCCGGGAGATTTTCGTGCGCATTCTGGAATCAGAGGAAGAGCATATCGACTGGATCGAGACTCAGCTCGACCTCATCGACCGCATTGGCCTGGAGAATTACACTCAAGCCATGGTCGGCGACGCCGGCGCGTCGGAATAAGCCCATGACCGAGCGCGCGTCCCTCATGCCTGCGGGCGCGCGCGATCTTTCTGAACGGCTCGCGGCTTCATTGAGCGGTTTGGGCTGGCTCGTCTTTGCGGCCAGCCTCGCTGCCCTTGTCATCGCGCTCCCCGTTCTGGGCCTGCTGGCCAGTCTCGCGGCCGGGGCCACCGAGGCGTGGCCCCATGTGCGCGATACGCTGCTTTCGGACATTGTCGCCACATCGCTGATCCTGGCGCTGGGCACGGGGATCGGGGTGACCGTATTCGGGGTCGCCAGCGCCTGGCTTGTGACCATGTGCCAGTTTCCCGGCCGCCGCATTTTCGAATGGGCCCTGATCCTGCCGCTGGCGGTGCCGGCCTATGTGCTGGCTTATGTGTACACGGATTTCCTTCAGCATGCGGGGCCGGTGCAAACGGCACTGCGCGAGTGGACCGGCTGGGGCCCGCGCGAGTACTGGTTCCCGGAGATCCGTTCCACCGGGGGCGCGATCCTGATCTTCTCCGCGGCCTTTTATCCGTATGTCTATCTCTTGGCCCGGGCGGCGTTCCTGCAACAATCCACGGCCATGCTTGAGGCTAGCCGCTCGCTGGGCTGTGGACCCTGGGCCGGCTTTCGCCGCGTCGCCCTGCCCCTAGCACGGCCCGCGATCGTGGCGGGCGTGGCGCTGGCGCTGATGGAAACCCTGGCCGATTTCGGCGCCGTCGCCCATTTCGAAGTGCGCACGTTCACCACGGTGATCTACCGGGTCTGGTTCACCATGGGCGACCGCATGCTGGCGGCCCAGTTGGCGAGCGGCCTGCTGCTCTTTGTGCTGATGCTGTTGGTGCTGGAACGCTGGCAGCGGGGCCAGGCCCGCTATGACGACGCGCGCGCGCAATACCTGACCATGACGCGCTATACGCTTGGGCCAGTACAGGCGGGGCTTGCCATGCTGGCTTGTGCGATACCGGCGGTGCTGGGCTTTGCGCTGCCTTTCGCGCTGCTCGTCCATCTTACCTGGACCGCGGGCCATGACGTGACGTCGGCGCGCTATATCAGCCTCACCTTGAACAGTGTCACCTTGGCGGGCATCGCGGCGCTGCTGGCCGTGGTTCTGGCGCTGATCATTGCCTATGCCGCGCGGCTGCGGCCCGGCCGGCTGACGGGCGGCATTATGCGGCTGGCGGGGCTCGGCTATGCGGTGCCGGGCACGGTGATCGCCGTTGGCGTCCTGATTCCGCTGGCGCAGATCGACAACTCGCTCGACAGCTTTGCGCGCGACTGGTTCGGGGTCTCCACGGGGCTGGTGTTCACGGGCACGATCGTGGCCCTGGTCTATGCCTATCTGGTGCGTTTTCTCAGCATCTCGCTCAATGCGGTGGATGCCGGCCTGACCCAGGTCACGCCGAGCATGGAAGCGGCGGCCCGCACCCTGGGCCAGGGTCCTACGGGGACCTTATGGCGCGTGCATGCGCCGATCCTGAAAGGCGGGCTGCTCACGGCGGTGCTGATTGTCTTTGTGGAAGTGATGAAGGAGCTGCCGGCGACCTTGATCCTACGCCCCTTCGATTTCGATACGCTGGCGATCCAGGCCTATCGTCTGGCCTCGGATGAACGTCTCGCCGAGGCCTCGACCGCGTGCCTCGTGATTGTCGCGGCGGGTCTGATACCGATCCTGCTCCTATCACGCACCATTGCCGCATCGCGCCCCGGCATGGGCCCACCTGCGACCTAACAGCGACGGGCCCCGGCCGTATTGATCAGCGATAGCCGACCTCATCGAAGAGGCGCTGGGCCTCGGCCTGGTTTTCACCCAGGATCCGCAGATTGACGGTATCGCGCTTGAAGTCCCCAAGCGCTTCCACCGTGCTCGACAGGCTGGCGCCGTCCACCACCGGATACTCGTCATTGCCGGCGGCGAAATAGGCTTGAGCGCTGTCACTGGCGAGATATTCCAGGAAGCGGATGCCATTCTCCCGGTTCGGCGCATGCGTGAGCAGGCCGCCCCCGGAAACGTTTACATGGGTGCCCGTCGTGTCCTGATTGGGGAAGATCACACCGATCTGGCCGGTTTGATCCGGATGCGACAGCCCCCGCACGTCAAGCCGGAAGGCCCGGGCGTAATAATAGGTGTTGGCAACAGCGATGGCGCATTCACCCGACACAATGCCGCGCAATTGGTCCGTGTCGCCCCCTTGCGGCGCCCGGGCCCGGTTTTCCCACACCCCTTGCGCCCAATCGCGCGCACCGTCCGAGCCCTGATGGTGGATCAGCGCCGCCATAAGCGAAGTCATGTAGATATTGCTGCTGCTCCGGGTACAGACGAGACCGCGATACCGTGGATCGGTGAGATCCGCATAGGTGGTCAGGCCGCTGGGATCCACGCTGGCCTTGTCATAGAAGATCACCCGCGCCCGGGTGGAAAAGCCGTACCACAGGCCTTCTGGATGGCGCAGGTCCGCGGGCACCCGCTCATTGAGATAGGCGGACTCCACCGGCGCTAGCACGCCCGCCTGCTCGGCCGCCCAGAGCCGGCCGGCATCCGTGGTGAGCAGCAGGTCCGCAGGGCTGTTGCGCCCTTCATTGCGAATGCGCTCCAGCAGCACATCGGCGCGCGCGTCAATGCGGCGCACCTGGATACCGGTCTGCTCGGTGAATTCAGAATAAAGCCGCTCGTCCGTGTCGTAGTGACGCGACGAGTAGATATTCACCACCCCCTCGGCCGCCACTGGGGCCAAGCCCGTCCAAAGAGCCGTGATCCCTGCCACAAGGCCCAAAAGCCCCGCCCGTACCGGCTTCGCCAAGACGCTCATCACCGCATTCCTTCTGCTGTTTGAGATCGACAGATCGCACATGGCTTCGGCGTTTCGATATTGCAAATCATTTTCAACGTCAAGGTCGGGTGGCCGTGTACGCTGACCGCCAAAGCGTGTATAGAAATGCCGTTTTGCACATCCGTCCGGCTGGGCCTGAAGAGTCGGCTGCCCCTGCCCACAGTCACTCTTTCAGAGGGAGGAAAGGCACCATGGGTCGCTTTCTGCGCATCGTCTTCTTTTTCATCTTATTTCTGGTCGCTCTGGCGCTGATCGCGCCGTTCTTTATCCCCACATCCGTCTATCGAGATCAGATCGAAACCGCCGTGGAGCGCTCCACGGGCCGCGAACTGACCATCGGCGGAGATGTGTCCATCAGCTTCTTCCCCCCGGTCATGATCGATCTCAACGATGTGACCCTGTCCAACGCGCCGGGCGCCAGCGAGCCCTTAATGGCGGAAATCAAGACCCTGTCCGCCGGGGTCGCGGTGCTGCCGTTCCTGTTTGAAAACCGCCTGGAAGTCACCCGTTTCGTGCTGACCGATCCGAAGATCAATTTGGAAGTCAGCCCCAACGGGACACCCAACTGGACCTTCGACGGCGCTGACACAGCGGCCGCGCAACCGGCTCAAGCCAGCACCGCGGCGACGACCTCGACCGCCGGCCCCACCGTGAGCGATGTCAGCTTCGGTCAAGTTGAGCTGGTGAATGGAGAAATCCACTATCTCGATCGCCAGACCGACACCCGCTATGACGCCAGCGAGATCGGGGTGATCGTGGGCCTGCCCAGCATTGATGGCCCCCTCGCCCTGGACGGCAGTGCCGTCTATAACGGCGAACGCATCACGGCGGATCTGGATATCGGCAATCTGCGCCAGTTCCTGGACGCCCAGGCCACGGCGCTGACCGCGGATATCTCCTCTGACTTGGTGACTGTGGATTTCTCTGGCCAGGGCGCCCTGGCTACGGCCGCCAACGCGGCTTTGCCAGTGGCAAGCACCGGCACGGTCGATCTGAACGTGCCGTCGGTGCGCGCCCTCTCGGCCTGGACCGGCAGCCCCATTGAAAGCCCCGGCGGCTTTGGTCCGCTGAGCGTGAACGGTGGCGTTACCACGACCGCGTCCGCGGCCGACTTCACCAACGCCACGCTGCGCTTTGATGAAATCAACGGCACGGGCGATTTCAAGCTGGCGCTTGACGGGCCGCGGCCGAAACTGACCGGCACTCTGGCGGTGGATGAGTTGGACACCCGGCCCTACACCGACACCCCGGTGGGTCAGGCAGCGGCCGCGACGGAAAGCGCGGCCAATGGGGCCGCTGGCCTGCTGCGCGCCCCGACCGCGCAGAACGCCCCGGCCGCCCCGCTGGAGTGGAGCACGGACCCGCTGGATCTGAGTGGTCTGCGCAGCCTCGACGCGGATCTCGACATTGCGGTGGGCAGCTTCTCCACCTCCACGATCCAGATGGGCCAGAGCGCGCTGGACCTGATCATCAATAACGGCCTGCTGACGGCCGATCTGGAAGAAGTGTCGCTCTATGAGGGCAGCGGCCGGTTGTTCCTGGAAGTGAATGCCCGCCAGCGGGTGTCGCAAATCCGCAATCAGGTGCGCTTCAACCTGATCCAGACCCAGCCGCTGCTGCGTGACCTGATCCAGTCCGGCATCCTCAGCGGAATTGGCAATCTGGAATATGACGTGCGCGCCAGCGGCGTCAGCCAGCGCGATCTCGTCGCCGCCCTGACCGGGGCGGGCACGCTCAAATTCGAAAATGGTGCCCTGTTCGGCGTCAATCTCGCGCAGCTTGTGCGCCGCCCGGCGGACAGCATCGCGCAAATGACGCTGAATCTCTCCCGGCCGGACCTGGAAAACTCGGAGCAAAAGACGGACTTCGCCGAAATGGGGGCAAGCTTTGTCATTCAGAACGGTGTCTTCCAGACCGAGGACTTCCAGCTTCTGAACCCGTTGTTGCGGCTTCTGGGCGCGGGCAACACCAATTTGGTGGACCGCTCGGTGGACTTCGTCCTGGACCCGCGCGCAGTCACCAGTCTGGAAGGGCAAGGCGGCCAGGCGGATCTGAGCGGGATCGGTATTCCCGTGCGCATCCGGGGCACCTGGGAAAATCTGAGCTTTGAGCCGGATGTCCGTGGCATCGGCCGCTCGCTCATTGAGCGAGAGCTGGGGGAAGGCGCCGGCGACATCCTCGACAACCCGGAAGGCGCCATTCAGCGGGGTCTGGAAGACCTGCTGCGCGGCGGCTCCGATGAAGAGGACAGCTCGGAAGAAGAGAGCTCCCCGGGTGACGTCATTCGCGGGCTTTTCGGCGGGTCCCGCCCCAACCGCGACGATGACGAGGAGGACGAAGAGGAAGAGGGCGGCGACGGCGGCTCCCGCAACTGAGCCACGGTCCCCCCTCAGGCGGGCGCCTCGGCCGCGTCGAGCGCCCGCACCACGGCGTCAAAGGGCAACATGACCGAGCCGTGGCGGGCGGTGTAGGCCCGCACGGACTCCAGCAATGCCAGCTCCGCCCAGCGCCCCTCGGGCGCCGGGCCGCCCTGCTTCAACATCGCGTCCATCCGCTCCCGCAAGGCCCGCAGATCCGCCGGATCAGCCCCCACAATATGGCGCGCCAAGATCGAAGCCGCGCATTGGCCAAGGGCGCAAGCCTCCACCTCATGGGCGTAATCGCTGACCGCACCGTCCCGCAGCATCAGATCCACCCTAATCTTGGAGCCGCACATGCGGCTGACCGCATCGGCGCTGCCGTCCGGCGCCGCCAGCCGCCCAACCCGGCTCATGGCGGCAGTGTGGCGCAGGATATCCCGGGTGTAGAGATCGTTGATGGGCTCTGGCATGGCGTTGCGTCCTTTCTCCCGCACATATCGGCAAGGCGCGCGCGCCTGTCCAGAGCCTGCGCCCGCGCCCGCTCGCCGCGCCATGTACAGGCCTGGCTCCCTGCCCTATTTTGGCTCACAGACCGGTGATCAGGGGGCAAGCCATGACCGAGACTACGATGTCGCATCCGGGTGCCGGCCTGCAGCCTGACACCGCCGCCGGCCCTGTCGGTGACGGCGGTCGATACGACGCGCTCGACATGCTGCGCGGCGTGGCCGTGCTGGGGATTTTCGCGGTCAATATCTGGCATTTCGGCCAGCCGGAAGCCTATTACATCAACGGCTCGCTATTCGGGCCGCTTGAAGGCAGCGACGGAACGATCTGGCGCAGCCTCTATGTGCTGGTCTTTTTCAAGTTTATCACCCTGTTCGCGCTGATGTTCGGAGCCGGCATCGCCTTGATGTCGGACCGGGCGGGCCTGGAACGCCATCGCACGCGCATGCTGTGGCTGCTCTTTTTCGGGGCTATTCACGCCTATCTCATTTGGCCCGGCGATGTGCTGGTGCTTTATGCCCTGAGTGGCCTGATCCTGACCGGGTTCGTGACCCGCTCCACCGCCTGGCTGGCGCGCACGGGCGTGGTGTTGATCGTGGTCGGCAGTGGTCTTGCCATGCTTTGGTTTTCCGCCCTCTATCTGATGCCGGCCGAGGATTTCGCCAAATTCACGATCGATGTCTGGCGCCCCGATGACGCAGCGCTGGAGGCTGAAATCGCCAGTCGTCGGGACGGTTCCTGGCTCGACCTGATCGTCTGGAATATGGGCGTGGCGTTGCCGCTTCAGACTGTGGGCTATGTGCTGCAAATCGCCTGGCGCCTTCTGGGTGTCATGATGCTGGGCATGGTGCTCTACCGCACGGGTGTGCTGACCGGCTCACGTTCCTATGCCTTTTATGGGGTCATGCTGGTGGTGGGCTTTGGGGTGGGTGTACCCATGGAGTTTTACGCGCTGCACCTGCGCGAATCCTCAGGCTTCGATCTCATGACGACCATGCTGTGGGGCGATCAGGTGAATTACTGGGCGAGCCTTTTCATCGCCTCTGGCTGGCTGGCGCTGGTGATGCTGATCGCGAAGACGGGACTGGAGCCGCTGCGCACGGTCCTCGCCGCCGTGGGCCGCATGGCCTTCACCAATTACATCACCCAGTCGCTGATCGCCGTCACGCTCATGTACGGGTTCAACTGGTTTGCCACCATGGGCGTCACCGAGCTGTTCCTGATCACACTGGCGGTGTGGGGCGCGCAATTGGTGTGGTCGCCGCTATGGCTGGCCGTCTTCCGCTTTGGGCCGCTGGAATGGCTTTGGCGGAGCCTGACCTACGGCCAAGCGGCCCCGTTCCTCCGGCGCGGGAACTAGTCCGAAAGGCCAGGCCCACCAAAGGATGTTGCGGCACCGGATCCAGTTTGCCGGGCCCCGAACCCGCTCTATAGTCCGCCCGAAAGACGGACGGGAGTAGGCATGACACGTGGACAGGCCAAGGCGGAAACCGCGAGCCGTATCGCCGCTGAAGAGGCGCCGGCCGCACCCGCCCCAACGCCGGACATGGCGGCCAGCAATGCTCCGGACACCGCCCAGGACGGGGCCCAGCAACAAAGCGAGAGGCGCAAGCGCGCCACCGCGTGGCTGGAGCGTGCCTCGCGCCCGGCCAAGCCATTCATCACCGCCGCCGCGGTCTGCGGCATCGCCAATGGCGTCTTGATCATTGTGCAGATGGCTGTTCTGGCGCTGGTGTTGCACCGGCTGATCATTGAAACGGCGCCTCTGACCGATCAGGCCGTGCCCCTGTTGGTTTTGGGCGGTGTCATTGCCGGGCGCGCGGCGCTGGCCTACTGGCAGGAACGCTTCGGCATTCGCGCGGCGCACCGGGTGGAACGGCGCCTGCGCGAACAACTCATGGCCCGCATTGAGCAACAAGGCCCAGCGCTCGCCAATGCCCATGAAACCGGCTCGCTGGCCGCCCATGCCATCGAGCATTTGCAAGCGCTGGAGGGCTACCTTGCCCGCTATCGTCCGCAGGCGATCATTGCCGGCGTGCTTCCCTTGCTGATCATCGCGGCAGTGGCACCGATCAACTGGGTCGTGGCGCTGATTTTTCTGGTAACCGGCCCCTTGGCACCGTTGTTCATGGCCCTGATCGGCATGAGCGCGGCGAGTGCCAGCGCCCAGCAATTCGAGACCTTGGCCCGCATGGGCGGTCATTTTCTCGACCGCTTGCGGGGGCTGACCACTCTCAAACTATACGGCCAGGCGCAGGCCGAGTGTGACGCCATCGAAGAAGTGGCCGAAGACTTCCGCACCCGCACCATGAAAGTGCTGCGCATCGCGTTCCTGTCCTCCGCGGTGCTGGAGTTCTTCAGCACGGTGGCTATTGCCCTGGTGGCGCTTTATGTGGGGCTTGGGCTTCTCGATCTGGTGAATTTCGGGCCGGTCGCGGATGTCACCCTGTTTTCTGGCTTGTTTGTGCTGTTGCTGGCACCGGAGTTCTTTCAACCCCTGCGTCAGCTCGGATCGTTCTATCATGACCGAGCCTCGGGGCTCGGCGCGGCGGAAACGCTCATGACTCTGATCGACGCGGATGACGCGGCCCGGCCGCCGCGCCGCAGAGAGCGGCATGCACCCGCACCGTTGAGCGCCCCCCCAGCGCTGACCTTCCAGGATGTGGCCCTGCGATTTGAAGATGGGCGCAGCGCACTTGCGGGCGTCAGCTTTCACGTGGCACCGGGCGAATGCGTCGCCCTGATGGGCCCGTCGGGCGCGGGTAAAAGCAGCGTGCTCAATCTGCTTTTGGGCTTTGCCACCCCCACCCACGGCATGATCACACTCGCCGGCGCCCCCCATGATGCGGCGCTGGTGCGCGCCTCCAGCGCCTGGGTCGGCCAGCGGGCGCATCTCTTCCACGCCAGCATTCGCGACAATATCCGCCTCGGCATTCCGGATGCGGATGATGCAGCGGTAGAAGACGCCGCCCGCGCCGCCCATGTGATGGACTTTGCTGCTCACGTGCCAACAGGTCTCGACACCCTGGTGGGCGAGCGCGGCTTTGGGCTGTCTGGGGGGCAAATTCAGCGGGTGGCGCTGGCGCGGGCGTTTCTCAAGGATGCCGCGCTCCTCCTCTTCGATGAACCGACGGCCAATCTGGACAAGGACAGTGAGGCGCTCGTGCTCGACGCCATGGCGCGCCTGATCAAAGGCCGGACCGCACTTATCGCCACCCATTCCGAGGCCGCCGCCAAACTTGCCGACCGGGTCCTGACGATCCGGGATGGGCGCTTGGAGGAGGTCGCATCATGAGAGAACTGAGTGTCTTCATCCGCCAGATGCGGCCCTATCGCAGTTGGGTCATCTGGGGCGCCGTGCTGACCCTCACGACCCTGATCATGAGCATTGCTCTGCTCACGCTCTCGGGTTGGTTCATCACCGCCTCCGCGCTCGTGGGCGGCACCGCCGCCATGGCCACATTCAATTTCCTGTATCCGAGCGGTGGCATTCGCTTCTTCGCCATCGGTCGTGTGGTCTCGCGCTACGGTGAGCGGATCGTCACGCATGAGGCCACGTTCCGCATTTTGGCCCGTCTGCGGGCCTGGATCTTCACCAAGGCCCTGCCCTTGAGCCCGAGCCAATTGGGGCAATTGCGCTCCGGCGATCTGGTGGGCCGCATCACCGCCGATATCGATGCCCTGGACAATCTCTATCTCCGGGTGCTGGTCCCCGCGGCGGTGGCGATCGCGGCGGTGGTGATGCTGATGGTGTTGCTGGGCGTGGTGTCGCCGCTGGTGGCGGTCACGACACTGCTTGGCCTTTTGGGCGCGGGCGTCGCGGTGCCGGTCTGGCTCCAGAACCGTGGCCGCGTGCCTGGCGAAAGTATCGCCAGCGAGACCGGTACTCTGCGCACCCATGTGGTGGACCTGCTCGATGGCCTGCCGGACCTTCTGAGCTACGGTGCCGGCACGCGCCAGCTTTCCCGGATCCGTCAGAGTGCAGAGCACCTTTTCCATCAGCGCCGCACTATGGCCCGGCTCACAGGACTATCAAACGCCATGCAGACCGCCTTCACCCAGGGCGCGGTTGCCGTGGCGGTGATCCTGGGCGCGGTCCTGCTTGCACGCACGCAGATCAGCGGACCGCAACTGGCCCTGCTCGCCTTCGCGACGCTGGCCAGCTTTGAAGCCGTCGCACCGCTGGGCCTGGCGTTTCAGTATCTGGGCCGCACCCGCGCGGCCGCGCGCCGGCTGTTGGAGATCGGCGATGCCCGTCCGCTGGTGCACGATCCCCTGCCCCAGGATCGCAAGCGCGTGCCGGAGCGGCTCGACCTGAGCGTCGGCGGTGTGACCTTCACCTATCCAGGCGCGGATCAGCCCGCCTTGCGCGAGGTCACGCTGTTTGTTCATCAGGGCTCAAAAATCGCGATCATGGGGCCCAGCGGCGGGGGCAAATCCACCCTGCTGGCCTTGCTCTTACGGCTCTATGATCCGGACCAGGGGACCGTGCGGCTGGGCGGGGTGGATATCCGCACCCTCACGCAGGAAGATCTGTGGGCGCGGGTGGGCTTTCTGTCCCAACGGCCGGACCTGTTCTCGGCGACCATTCGCGGCAATCTGCTGCTCGCCAAACCCGATGCCAGCGACGCACAGCTGCGCCGCGCGGTCGAACTGGCGGGCCTGGCCCCCTTCGTGGATGCCCAACCACGCGGCATTGACACATATGTGGGCGAGAGCGGGGTGCTGGTCTCCGGCGGCGAAGCCCGGCGCATCGCGCTTGCACGCGTGCTGCTGAAGGACGCGCCGATCCTCCTGCTCGACGAGCCCACGGAAGGCCTGGACGCCGCCACCGAAGCCGATGTGCTGGCGGCCTTAAGCGACTTCGCGGCGCACAAGACAGTGGTGCTGGTGACCCATCGCCAGGCTCTGTTAAAGGGTATGGGGCGGGTGGAAGTCATCGAATCCGGTCGCCTGCTGGCGCAAGAGGGCCGGTCCGGGCACAATGGGCGGCGGCGGTCCCCGCCGCAGGAGGATGGCGCAGATGAGCCCCGTCAAGAGCACGACCCTATATGACCGGCTTGGCGTCGCGCCCGCAGCGAGCGCGGCGGAGATCACGGCCGCTTATCGGCGTTTGGCTAAAGAAACCCATCCGGACTTGCATCCCGGCGACAAGGACGCCGAAGACCGCTTCAAGGCCATCGCCGCGGCCTACGCGGTCCTGAAAGATCCCGACCAGCGCCGCCGTTATGACGCGGGTGAAATCGATGACACCGGCGCAGAGCAAGACACCGGACGGCGCTTCTACCGCGATCACGCCAGCAGCCGGCAGGGCGAGAAATACGGCGAGGGCCTCAACGCCGACAATTTCGCGGCCGATCTCGGTAGCCTGTTCGGTGACCTTTTCCGCCAATGGGCAGAGCGGCGCACGGGCCCCGCCCGGGGCATGGATGTGCGCTACAGCATCAAGGTGCCGTTTCTGATGGCCGCCCTGGGCGGGCAAAAGACCCTGACCCTGCCCAATGGCCGACCGCTGGAGATCACCATTCCCGCCGGCATTGCCGACGGGCAGATGGTGCGCCTGAAAGGCCAGGGCGAGCCCGGCGACCGAGGGAGCAGGCCTGGCGATGCGGTGCTGCGCGTGATGATCGAGCCCCACACGCTGTTCACCCGCGACGGCAAGGACATCATCATCGATCTGCCGCTGACCATGGCCGAGGCCCTGCTGGGCGCGCAGGTCCGCGTGCCCACCATTCACGGAACCGTGGCCGCGCGCGTGCCAGAAGGCACCAATACGGGCACGATCTTGCGCCTGAAAGGGAAAGGCATCGCGCCGGGCGGCACGCAAGAGCCGGGCGATCAATTGGTGCGCGCCCGTATCGTGCTGCCCCGTGACGCGGACGCCGAGCTGGCCGAGGCCCTCGCCCGCTGGCAAGCCCGCAGCGACGACAACCCCCGCGAGGACTGGGAGGCCGATCTCGCATGAAAACCGCCACCGATCTGTGCGCCACCATTGACGGTCTGACCCGGGACGAGCTGGAGCGGTGCCTGGCGCAGGGCTGGGTGCGTCCGGGCGCCGATGGCCTGTTCCAAGAAATCGACGTGGCGCGGTTGCGCCTGATCCAGGAGCTGCGCACGGATATGGGCGTCAATGACGAGGCGATGCCCGTGATTCTCTCCCTTGTGGACCAGGTCCATGACCTACGCCGCCTCGTGGACCGGCTGGCCCGCGACCTGGAGACCGCCCAAGGCGGCCGCGCACCCAAGCAGAGCCCCCGCCCGTCTCCCCGCATCAAGCACTAAGGACGATCGCCATGGGCTTCACCCAAGAGACCGTCGATGGGGTGACACGCATCACGCTTGACCGCCCGCCTCTCAACGCCCTCGATCTCGAGACGATCCAGGCATTGGAAACCTGTTTTCAGACCGTGGCACCGGATCAGCCTGTTGTGCTGCGCGGCGCGGGCCGGGCGTTTTCAGCCGGAGTGGATACCCGTGCCTTCGGTGGCTATGGCGCGGCTGACAAAAAGGCCATGATCCTCGCCATTACGCGAATGACGGCGGCGCTCCTGGCGGTGCCCGTGCCGGTGATTGCGGCCGTGAACGGCCCTGCCCTGGGCGGTGGCCTGGTCCTCGCCCTTTGTGCGGATGGCCGCGTGGCCACGGACAGCACGGACGCCAAATTTGGCCTGACAGAAGCCCGCGCGGGCGTGCCCTTCCCCATTGGTCCGGTGGACATCATCCGCCATGAGCTGTCGCCACCGCTTTTGCGCCAGCTCACCCTGTCGAGCCGAGTGGTCTCGGCCCAGACCCTTCACGCGCACACTGTGTTTGACGATCTGATGCCAGTCGACGCGCTGGACGCGGCCGCCATCGCCATGGCGCAAGATCTGGCGAGCCAGCCCGCCTTCCCCATTGTCAAACAGCAGATCCGCGGCCCGCTTGCGGCGCGCCTCGCCGCGCTCGCCGCAGAAGGCAGGGATCCGCTGACCGGTTGGCTGGGACTGTAGAGCCAAACGCCCATGTCCCTCTTGGCCTGAAATGGGACTTGTGGTAAGCGACGCCACCGCCGCAAGGGCGTGGGTCGAATCTCGGGGAAACGGGGTTCGGCGGATCACGGGCCGCTCGGCCTGACGCCACCATTTCGGGGGCACGGACACGCGGGCGCGCCCCTCGGACGGAGGCACCCCGCATGGCGACTTATCTTGATGGCACGTCCCGCACCTTTAATGAATATCTGCTGCTGCCGAACCTGACCAAGATGGGCGACACGCCCGACAATGTGGACTTGGCGGTTCCGGTGGATCGGTTTGAACGGGGCCAGCAGCCACGCCTGACCTTGCGCCTGCCCATGACCTCGGCGGTCATGCAGGCGGTGTCGGGGCCGGACCTGGCGATCGCCCTTGCGGGCAGCGGCGGCCTGTCCTTCATTTTTCACTCCCAGCCCATCGAAAGCCAAGTGGAGATGATCCGCCGGGTGAAGTCGTTCAAAGCCGGCTTTGTGGTCTCTGATTCAAACTTGCGCCCCGCTGCCACCATTGGCGATGGCATCGCGCTCGCGAAGGAAAAAGGCCACTCCACCATCGCCGTGACCGAAGACGGCTCGCCCCATGGCGTGTTCCGGGGCTTGCTGACCCGCCAGGATATTCCGATCAAAGAGCAAAGCCGGGGCGACGCCGTGCAAACCTGGATGACCAGCGTTGAAAACATGGTCACCGCCCGCCAGGACGTCACCCTGGACCAGGCCCAGGACATGATCTGGGATTCCAAGCAGAAATGCCTGCCGGTGCTGGACAAGGACGGGCGCCTCCTCCACCTCGTCTTCCGCCGCGATTTCGAGGCCCAGCGCCTCTTCCCCAACGAAGTGACCGATGCGCGCAAACGCATTCTGGTGGGCGCCGGCATCAACACCCACGACTATCAAGAGCGCGTGCCCGCCCTGGTGGAGGCCGGAGCGGATGTTCTGTGTATCGACGCCTCCGATGGTTTCACCGAATGGCAGAAACACACGTTGGAATGGATCCGTGCCCGCTATGACCGCGAAGTGATCGTGGGTGGTGGCAATGTGGTCGAGGAAGAAGGCTTCCGCTATCTGGCTGACGCGGGGGCTGATTTTATCAAGGTTGGCATCGGCGGCGGCTCCATCTGCATCACCCGCGAGCAGAAAGGCCTGGGCCGTGGTCAGGCCTCCGCGCTGATCTCGGTGGTCGAGGCGCGCGACAAGTACTTCGCCGAGACTGGCTCTTACGTTCCTCTGTGTTCGGACGGCGGCATCCAGCACGATTATCACATCGGTCTGGCGCTCTCCATGGGCGCAGATTTCGTCATGTTGGGGCGTTACTTCGCCCGCTTTGACGAGGCACCGGGGCGCAAGGTGCGCCTGGGCAGCCGCTATGTGAAAGAGTACTGGGCGGAAGGCTCGGAACGGGCGCGCAACTGGGCCCGCTATGACCTGGGCGGCGACCGCAAACTGCATTTCGAGGAAGGCGTGGACGGGTATGTTCCGTATGCGGGGGACCTCTCCAGCAATGTGGCCCGCACCCGCGCCAAGCTTGTGTCCACCATGTGTAACTGTGGCGCCACGACCGTGCGTCAGTTCCACGAAACCGCGCGCCTGGTGCATGTGTCGCAACAAAGCTTCCTGGAAAGCACGTACTCTATCGAGCGCAAGGACGGTGACGACCTCCGGGGTTAAGGAGCGGGTGTCATCCGAAGGGGGCTTTTTTGGAAGACATCAGCATCAATGTGATCATGGCCTCGCTGTCGCTGCTGGTCGGCGGCAGCTTGGCCCTGTTGGGATTTCTGCAAAACCGGCAGTATCAAAAGACCCGGTTCACCATCACGCTGCTGTCCCAGCGGATCACCAATGAGCGGCTGAACACCGGTCGCTTCGTCCTGCTGAAAGCCGCCGAGAACGGCCCCCTCGACATCAATGCGCTGCCTGAGGATCAGTATCTCAATATCCTCTCCATGCTGAACTTCCTGGAGTTCCTGGCGATCTCTTACCGCAACGGCTATCTTGACCGTAAAGTGGTCTTCGACACCGCCGGCTACAGCATCGTGCTGACTTATGAAAGCGCTGTGGCCTTCATCGAACACCGCAAGCAGAAGACCGGCCAGCCCATCGCCTTCCGCAATCTGGAAAAGCTCTACGCCGAGTTCAAAGCCCGCACCGATCGTGGAGACTAAGGCCCGCCGCGCTCGCACGGATCGTGCGTTTGGATCTGGCCAAACGCGCGAAACCACGTATGACCGCTCCGCATGCCCCGCCCCTTTTGGCCACTCGCCGCAAACCAGCGCCTTGGGTGCACCGCGTCATTGACCTGACACGCAAGAGGAGTAGCGTCCGCCCCGGGTTGTGAGTCTCTTTCGAGAGGGTAGAGACATGAAGACGTGGATGACGAGTGGGTTGGCGCTCGCGGGTCTGGCGCTGCTGCCGATGGCAAGCCTTGCTGAAACGGCCGACAGGGACACGACGCTGACAGAAACGGAACAGCATCAAAAAGGCGATGCACGGGCGACCTCCCATGAGGTGATCGTGGTCACGGCGCCGGCGCTCTATGAGATGGCGGCGACAAGCGAGACCATGGTGACGCCACCGACCTCCTCGGCACTGGTCGAAGCCGATACGCTGAATCCGAATCAGGGCTCTCAGGCCAACGGTCTGTGCACCCCATCGGCGGATGATGATCCAGCCACCTGGATCTGCGAAGCAGCGGCCTGCCCCATCAGCAACGCCACCTGGTGGGTGCGTCGCTCGGCTGAGTATCGCGCACTCGTTTATCAGACCTTCCATTTCGCCAGCCTGCGGGCCGTGCAACTCGGCCATGACCGGGCGCCGGGCACGTGGGCCGTGGTGGTGGACCTGGACGAAACGGTGATGAGCAACTCCGCTTACACTTATGAGCGGGAGCGCTGCGGCCTCGGCTACACGCGCGAATCCTGGGCCGACTGGTCAGAGGATGAAGCCGCCACCATCCTGCCCGGCGTGCGCGCGTTCATTGAAACCGTCTATGCGCAAGGCGGTGTGGTGGTCGGCGTGACCAACCGCCGGGACAGCGAAGCCCCCCACACCCATCCGATCCTGCGGGGCGCGGGCATTCAGTACGAATTCGTGCTGTTCCGGGGTAATGCGGACGACGCCACCGGCGAGAAAGAAGCGCGCTTTGAACAAGTGCCGGCCCTTTTGGCCGAACGAGGCTATCCGGACGCGGACGTGGCGCTTTATATCGGAGATCAGATCACCGACTTTCCGGACCTGACCCAAAGCGACTTTGAAGGTATGACCGAGTTCCGGGGTCCCTTTGGATCGCAGTATTTCGTGCTGCCGAACCCCATGTATGGCAGCTGGGAGCCAGGCGGGCACTGAACAGGGCGGATACTGAGCAGGCTGGACACGGAGCAGGGCGCAGGGATCAGGCCCGCGCGCCGAGCGCCGTTTAAGAGCCGTTTAAGAGCCGTTTCACTGAAAACCAGATCATTGAAACGGCTCTCAGTCTTTGGTGTAGCGCGCTTTCCAGCCGCCGGATGCGCGCGAACCGGCGATGGAGGTGCGGGCGACGACCACGAAGCTGGGCCCCGGGCTGATCGCCGCCACCAAATGGGCGCTGGCCAAACCAGCCAAAACCAAACCAAGAGCCATGGCTCCCTCCTTGAGAAAAGGGTCCCGGCTCTCCGCCAGGATCAGTTAGGGCGCGGTGCGGGCCGCACGATGCGCGTCTCCAGCGTGCGCACGACATCCCGCGCATCATAGGCGGCGACATCGTCCTCTGGCGTTTCGCCCTGGAAGACCTTGATGATGGCTGACGCGTCATAGCGATCCACCAAGCGCGCGGTGTCCTGGTAGTAAAGCCGATTGCGGTGCCAGTAGCTGCCGCCATAGATCGAGTAGGAAAAGCCGGGATAGATTGGCGGATGGTAGGTCGAGACAATACGCTCGCGCCGTTCCGTATCCTGCTGCTGCACGATGAAATAGTCGTTGCCGGTTTCCAGCGTCAACTCCGCCGCCCGATACAGCAGATAGGTTTCCACAGTTTCCCGCGTGGTCGAGGAATTGCCGGAATAGGAAACCCGGTAGCGATCCGTCTCCAGCAGCTGTTCCGCATAGCCAAAGCCGAAGCGATCCTGCGGCTGATAGGGCGTGGACGTGGCACAGGCGGCGAGGACCGTCGCCAGGAGCAGCACCGCTGCGATCCGGCACTGCGAGAGGAAACTGCGCGAGGACGGATGGGTCATGGCTCTCAATGCTCCCGACAAAAGTGAAGACGCGTCGGACGCATCCTGTCATTCCGCGCCCAGCCTCGCAAGCCGGGCCGGACGCGCCCGGCCCTCACGGACGGGTCAAAAATGCGCCAGATAGCCCCCGTCCACCGCCAGGATCTGCCCGGTGACATAAGAGGCTGCTGGCGAGGCCAGGAAAACAGCGGCCCCGGCGATCTCGGCCGGCTCCCCCCACCGCCCGAGGGATGTGCGTTTGGACAACCACTCCGCCACACTCGGATCCTCGGCCATGGCCGCATTGGCCTGCGTGGCGAAATAGCCCGGCGCGATCCCATTCACCGTAATGCCGAGCGGACCGAGCTCAGCCGCCAAGGCCCGCGTCAAGGCCGCCAGCCCGCCCTTGGCGGTGGTGTAGGCCGCGTCGCCAGAGCGCGCGATGATGCCGGCAATAGATGTGATGTTGATAATGCGGCCATACCCATCGGCCTGCATCAGCGGCGCGGCCTTCTGGCACAGATGGAACGGCGCCAACAGATCCACATCGAGAAGGCGACGCACCGCTTGGGTATCGAAGTCGAAAAAGCCGCGCCGGTCGCGCTGGCCCACCGTGTTCACCAGGATCTGGAGACCGCCCTGCTCGCGCTTGATGCGGGCCATGGCCCGGGCCACGGCCGTTTCCTTGGCCACATCGAATGCGTAAGGCAGCGCCGCGCCACCCTCCGCGACGATCCGCGCCACGGCCGCATCCACGCTTTTGCGCTGGCGGCCATTGATCAGGACCGTGGCCCCGGCGGCCGCCAGCCCGCGCGCGATTTCAAAGCCAAGACCCCGCACGGCCCCGGTGACGAGCGCTGTGCGCCCGTCAAGCGAAAACGCTGCCCCCCGCGTCATCGGTCAAGGTCCTCCTGAGCCGGATGATCAGAAACCGACTGTCACCGAGGCCCCGCCCCAGAGGGTTTCGTCATCCTGATCGCCATCGAAGTTAAACTCGCCCGTGGTGCCGGCCCAATTCACATGGGCATTGAGCTGCACATTCTGGGTGATCCGTGACCCAAGCGCGGCACCGACACCGTAATAGAAGCGGTTGTCCTTCGCATCGAGATCATTGACGTCCGCATCGCTTTCCACAAGGCTGCGCGCCCCGGCCAGCGCCGCATTCTCATTCGCGCCCTCATCGCCCTGGTGCACATACCCCAGCACGCTTGACAGTTCGATGGCGAGCTTGTTGCCGAGAATGGGTTGGCGCCAGTGGCTTTTGGTTTCCACCGTGAGATTTTCATAGTCCACGTCGTAATAGGCGCGCACCAACACCGGTAGAATGATCGGCAGATCGAGACCGCCATAAATCTCGAAACTATCGGGGTCGGCGCCCGTATCCTCACCATCCGCATAGTGATAATAGGTGGCTCCCGCCTCCGCCGTGATCAGCCCCAGCACGTCCACGCGGCCGGAGACGAACAGGTTCACTTCCGTCGGCTCGTCAATACCCGCATTCTGATCCTGAAGCGGACGAAACGCCTTGGCGCCAGCCGCCAGATCCACAAGCCCTGTCTTCAACGAGGTCTTGAGCTGGAGGGCCGTCACATCGTCAGCCTGGCGCACGCCCCGGAACACATGGCTGCTTTCATAGGAGGCGGTGGCGTTCACATTGAACACCCCGTTGCGGATGTCGCGGAAGTCTGACTCCGTGGCGGGTGTGGCAAAAGCGGGAAGCGGAAGCGCAAAGGCCGCAAGGCCAGCGGCGCAGGCCATGGCCCGGCGAAAGAAGTCAGAACCCATGATGCGGTTTCTCCTGCTGCGGATCGGCCAAACGGACACCCGGCCAAATGGAGTGTAGAGACAGTCCCCACCGGTTCTGAATCACCAATGGTTAATGAAATATGAGCAGGACCGCCCCCCGCCCGTCAGGACACGGACGCAGGGGCTGTCTTTGGAGGAGATCAGGAGACTGGGCAACCGGCGCCGGCGCCATCCGGCACGCGACCCAGAAGGCCGC
>CAZVEE010000030.1:0-2831 GCA_964625525.1 uncultured Alphaproteobacteria bacterium
ATGGGCGTGGACGAGGCGGGGGGGCTCACCCCGGTCGACCGTACCGCCATCAGCGAGACGCCCGCCCCCCCAACGGCCCCGCCCCGCGCCCCAGCGCCACCCGACGCTGTCGCCACCGCGCGCACTCTCGCCGCCCGCTGTGACACATTGGAGGCCCTGCGCGCCGCCATGGAGGCCTTTGACCAGTGTCCCCTGAAGGACACCGCGGGCAGCCTTGTTTTCGCCGACGGCAACCCGGCGGCGGCGGTCATGTTCATCGGCGAGGCGCCGGGCCAGGAAGAGGACCGTCAGGGCAAACCGTTCGTGGGCCGCTCGGGCAAGCTCCTGGACCGCATGCTGCAGGCCATTGGCTTGGATCGCACCCAGGCCTACATCGCCAATATCCTGCCCTGGCGCCCGCCCCTCAATCGCAAGCCCGAGCTGACGGAAGTGCAGATGTGCTTGCCCTTTCTGCACCGGCATATCGCACTGGCCGCGCCCCAACTTATCGTCACGCTGGGCGGGACCGCGAGCCAGCATCTGCTGGACACCCAGGACAGTATGCGCAATCTGCGCGGGCGCTGGCGCCCGCTCAGCCTGGAGGGGCGCACGGTTCACGTGATGCCCACCTACCATCCGGCCTATCTTTTGCGTAATCCCATTTCAAAGCGGGCGGCGTGGCAGGACATGCTGGCGGTACACCAGCGCCTCAAAGAAGGTGAGTAACGCCAAAGCCTTACCTCCAAAGAGGGTCGGCAGACTTGCTGCGTCCGCGAACACTTGTATGGTGGGCGCCGATTTATCCTGATCAGTCCCTTAACAGAGGGGCTGCCGGGATGCGGCGTGTTGGTGGGTTTGAAACACATGATGGATTTGACGTCCCGGCGGGCCGGGGCTTCCCGCTCGTTTTTCCATGACGGTCTTTCCGGTCTGCGCGCGGTTACCCAGCATGCGGCGGCTTTGGGTCTTGGCCTGGCCATCGGGTTTGGGCTCAGCGGCGCCGTCGCCCAGGAAGGTGAAAGCCGGACGGATACGCGCGGCATCACCGCCCCGGCCCTGGTGGATATCCGCCCCGTGCGCGGCGCGGCTGGCACGGGGGTCGCCGATAAACTGCTGGGCGATACTGAGGATCTCAGCGCCATCGCCGTGCTCGGCGAGCGGGATACGCTGCGCTACAAGCGGATTTTCCATTTCCAGGACAGTGGCAACTGGAAGGCCGCCGACGCGCTGATTGCCCAGTTGGATGATCGTGTGCTGATGGGCCATGTGCTGTTCCAGCGCTATATGCACCCCACGGCCTATCGCTCTACCTATGCCGAATTGCGGGACTGGCTGCAGGCCTATGCGGATCATCCGGAAGCCACACGCATTCAGGCTCTGGCCCAACGCCGCAAGCCCGCGGGCGCCCCTGCCCCGCGTCGCGCCGAAGCCCGCCTCTTTCGTTATGCCGAACGTCAGCGCACGGCCTTTGAAGTGCATAATCCACGGCGCAGTTCCGCCCAAGCCCTGCGGGCCCGACGGATCGAGCGGCATGTGCGTTCGCTTCTGCGCCGGGAACGCCCCACTCAGGCGCTGGGCTATCTCGCCCGGGCGGATATTCGTCGCCAGCTCACCCGCATTGAATATGACCGCATTCGCCAGCGGGTGGCCCAGTCCTATTACGCCGAGCAGGTGGACGACAAAGCCCTGGAAGTCGCCCAGGCCGTGGCCGCGCGCAGCCGCGCCGGCGTGCCGCTTGCCGATTGGACCGCCGGGCTCGCCGCCTGGCGCCTTGACAAACATGGGCTTGCCGCCACGCATTTCGCGGCCCTGGCTCGGGCCGAGCATGTCAGCGACACCACCCGGGCCGCGGGAGCCTATTGGGCGGCGCGCGCCTTTCTGCGCACGCGCCAGACCGAAAAAGTGATCCCCATGCTGAAGGTGGCGGCGGAAAGTCCGCTGTCGTTCTACGGTCTTTTGGCGCGCCGCCAACTCGGCCTGCCGGTCGCGCCGGACTGGAGCGCGCCCGCTCTCACGGCGGCGACCCGCGACACGTTTCTTGCCCAGCCGGCCGCGCGCCGGGCCATCGCCGCCCATCAAGCGGGCCGTGATGATCTGGCTGCCGCCGAATTGTCCTATGCCCATGGTCGTCTCGACCGCTCGCAGGACCGGGCGCTCATGGCCTTGGCGGGGACGCTTGAGCTGCCAGCCGTGGAATTGCGCGTGGCCATGGCGGCGCGGGGCGCGGGCCTGGCGGAAAGCCTCTTTCCGACCCCGGATTTCACGCCGCGACGCGGTTACACCGTGGATCGGGCCCTGCTCCTGGCGATCATTCGCAAGGAAAGTAAATTCCTTGCCTCCGCGGTCAGTCGCGCCGGTGCCCGCGGTCTGATGCAGGTGATGCCCATCACCGCTCATGACGTGACGGGGGATCGGCGTTTCCGCGGCACCCGGCGCAACGAATTGCTCGACCCAACCACCAATCTGGAACTGGGCCAAGCCTATGTCCTGCGGCTCATGGACCAGATGAACCCGGATGCCAGTCTGTTGCCCTTCCTGACCGCCTATAATGCGGGGCCGGGGAACTTGCGCCGCTGGCTGCGCACCATCGAATTTGACGCCGATCCGCTGCTGTTCGTGGAAAGCCTGCCGGTGCCGGAAACCCGGGCCTATGTGGAAACGGTGATGGCGAATCTGTGGGTCTACCGCACCCGCCTGGGTCAGCCCACGCCGTCGCTCGACGCGCTCGCGAGCGGCGCTTGGCCGGTCTACACGCCGCTTGAAGCCGACCCCGATACTGGCCGGCGGGAACGGGTGGCAGAGCTTCTGAGCGAGTAAGCCTCACAACGAGGAAGCCTTACAGCGAGCAAGCC
>CAZVEE010000030.1:2931-26454 GCA_964625525.1 uncultured Alphaproteobacteria bacterium
AAGCCTTACAGCGAGCAAGCCCTATGCCTGGCATTGATGACAGCCTGCCCTTTATCCCCGTGCGGATTGCCGTGCTGACGGTCTCCGACACTCGCACGCTTGCTGATGATCGCTCCGGTGACACATTGGTGGCCCGGCTCACGCAGGCCGGGCACAGTCTTGCCGATCGGGCCATCGTCAGCGATGACAGCGACGCGATTGTCGAGCGCCTGCAGGCCTGGATCGCCGATGAGGCCGTTGATGTGGTGATCTCCACCGGCGGTACCGGGCTCACGGGCCGGGATGTGACGCCGGAAGCCTTCCACCGGGTGTTCGAAAAAGAGATCGATGGCTTTGCCGCGCTCTTCCATCGCATCAGCTTTGAGACGGTCGGCACCTCCACCTTGCAGTCGCGCGCCTGTGCAGGTGTCGCTGGCGGGACGTATCTCTTCGCCCTGCCGGGCTCCACCGGGGCGGTCAAGGATGGGTGGGACGGGATCCTGCGCCTGCAATTGGACAGCCGCCACCGGCCCTGCAATTTCGTCGACATCATGCCACGCCTGGAAGAACACAAACGCGCGCCGTGATCCTTGGCGTTCGGCTCGGTCATCCGGGTACGGACGTGGTGCTGCCTCGCCGACGCCAGCGTTCCCAATCCTGCGCCGTGTCAATATCGCTGAGTGTCTCCAGAAATGCCGTTGTAAAACGCGGTCGCAGATTGGCGAGCGTGTCGCTGAGCGCGTGCGGCCCCGACCAGCGCACGCCCTGGAACAAGCGATCGGGAAACGGCCGCCGCTGCAGCCCGATCAGCCAATAGCCCCCATCCTCCGCCGGACCGAACACGGCATCCGACTGGCCCAACGCCTTGAACGCCTGCGCGATATGCTCGGGGCGCACCGCCGGACAATCGCCGCCGATCATCACCACAGGCCCCCAAGGCGCGGCCCGCAACGCCCGTTCCATGCGCGCGCCCAGATCGCCATGTCCTTGCGGGCGGCGTCTGGCCGGGGCCCAGGCACCGGGCCCACGACCGGCTTGCCTGACCCAATCGTCAGGCGTCACCCGAAGTTCCAGAGTCCAGCGTGCGTCGCGGCCTAACCGCCAGGTCAGGGGCGCGCTGAGCCGGCGATAGACGGTCACAGCACCGACAGCCCCAAGCCCCTGGGCCAGCCGCGTTTTGGCGCGGCCCGCTTGCGCGGCCTTCAGCATCATGATCAGCGTGGCCATGGGCTCACCACTCCCCGCCGCTCATCCGTAAAGCCGCGCCAGCACGCGGGGGGGAACCCGCAAATAATAAAGCGCCAACAGGCCCAGATTGCGCAGCGGCCGCCGCCAATAGCCATCGCGCCGGAACCGTGCCGCGCTCGTCACCGCGCGGGTGTGCAGCATGGACAAGCGCCCCCAGCCGATGCGGTGCACCAGATCCACATCCTCCATCAGCGGCAGCTCGGCAAACCCTCCGAGCGCCTCATAATGACCGCGTGCGATCAACAGGCCCTGATCCCCGTAAGGCAGCCCCAGCCAGCGGCAGCGCAAGGCCACCAGCCGCTCCACCCGCCGCGCGGCGGCCGCGAAATCATCGAGCGCGAATGTGAAGGCCGCCGCCTGTGGGGCGCCGCCTTGTGCTCGATGCGCCTCGGCTTGCGCCAGAAAGCGGTCCACTTCGCCAATCCAGCCGGGCTCAAGACGGGTATCTGCATGCAGAAACAACAGCCACTCGCCCTGCGCTGCCTCCGCGCCCCGGCGCAATTGCGCCCCGCGCCCCTTTGGCCCGGTCACGATCCGCGCGCCCATGGCTTCAGCGATGGTCGCGGTCTCATCCACAGAGCCGCCATCGCTCACCACCACCTCGCGCACCAGGCCCGCGACACTGCCCGGCACCAGCGCCGACAGGCACGCCCCGAGGCTGGCCTCGGCCTGAAGCGTCGGCACGATGATGCTCAGCGGCGCGGGCATGGCGTCTCCCATCCGGGGGCAAAGATCGCGAGGGCGTTCGCTGCCCGACTAAGCCGGGAAAGCTGGAGGACGTCAAGCGGGATTTACACCCTTTTTGTTCTTTTATTGTTCTATTTTTGTGCTAGATTTCTCATAGGACGGGTGGAGCAGGATCAAATGCGGAACACAGTCACCGCGCCGCCGCAAGGTCGCGGCGCCCTGAGCAATGACAGCGGTCGCTTTGAGCGTGAACGCCGGGAAAGCGTCGATGATGGCTGGGACGGGGAGGACGCCCCGCCGCGTCTGGTGACGCAGGTCCTGACCGATGCCACACGCACGATCATTGCGCGCAATGACTCGCCCGACCTCTCCTTTGATCGCTCCATCAATCCCTATCGCGGCTGCGAGCACGGGTGCAGCTATTGTTATGCCCGGCCCAGCCATGCCTATCTCGGCTATTCGCCAGGTTTGGATTTTGAAAGTATTCTCTTGGAAAAACCCGACGCGGCGCGTCTGTTGGACGCGGAGCTGCGCGCCCCCGGCTATCGCCCCGCCACCTTGGCCTTAGGCAGCAATACCGACCCTTACCAGCCTCTGGAGCGCGACCGCCAGATCACGCGGGCGATTTTGGAAGTGCTGGCGCGGTTCCGCCATCCCGTTGGACTCGTGACGAAATCCAGGCTCGTCACGCGCGACCAGGATATTCTGGGGCCCATGGCGCGCGACGGTTTGGCCTCGGTCGCGCTGTCGATCACCACACTCGACCGCAGCCTCGCTCGGGCCATGGAACCGCGCGCGTCCTCGCCACAACGCCGGCTTGATGCCGTCAAACAGTTAAGCGAGGCCGGCATTCCAACGGTTGTGATGGTCGCGCCCATCATTCCGGGGCTCAATGACCATGAAATCGAGCCGATCTTGGAGGCCGCCCACGCCGCTGGCGCCCGCTGGGCGGGCTATGTGCTTTTGCGTTTGCCCTTGGAAATCAAGACCTTGTTCCGGGAGTGGCTCGAGACCGCAGTGCCGGACCGGGCCGCGCGGGTGATCAGCCTGATGCGCCAAATGCGCGGCGGCAAGGATTATGACCCGGGCTGGCGCACCCGCCAGACGGGGACCGGCCCCTTGGCACAGCTTTTGGCGCGACGCTTCCGGCTCGCGGCCAAGCGCCTGGGGCTCGCCAAACGGCCACGCAAACTGGTCAGCGACCTTTTCACTGTACCGCCGCGCGCGGGCGATCAATTGAGCCTGTTTTGAAGGAGCCCAGCTTGACCCCGCCCGTCTTCCCACCGATGGTCCGGCGCCATGACGACTGCTTTGTTCTTTCCCGGCTGTGCGCCCCCCCATTTCGCCCCGCTGCCGCCCGGCCCGGTGGCGGGCGTGGACGAGGCGGGGCGCGGCCCCTGGGCCGGACCAGTGGTGGCCGCGGCGGTGATCTTGCCCGCAGGCCCGGGCCCGGACGGCCTCAACGATTCCAAAAAACTGAGCCCGGCGCGGCGAGAAACGCTGTTCGCGGCGCTTCAGCACACAGCACAGATCGGGGTCGGCGTCGCCAGTGTGGCGGAGATCGAGCAGCACAATGTTCTGGCCGCCACCTTTTTGGCCATGACGCGAGCGCTGGCGGCGCTGCCCGTGCCCCCGGTCACGGCTCTGATCGACGGCAACCGACTGCCCCCGGACCTCGCCTGCCCGGCACGCGCGCTGATCAAAGGCGACGGGCTGTCCCCGCCCATCGCCGCCGCGTCGATCATCGCCAAAGTGACGCGGGATCGCATGATGAGTGCCCTGGCCCGCACCCACCCAGGCTATGGCTGGGAGCGCAATATGGGCTATGGGACGCGCGAGCATGGCGAAGCGCTGGCCCGGCTCGGCGTCACGCCCCACCACCGGCGCGGCTTCAAGCCGGTGCGCGCCCTGATCGACCGCCGCGAGACCGGCGGCTGACACCGGGCGTCTGCCCCTTTGGAGGTAGCGCATGGCCCGGGGATTCCTCGGATGATTCATTGACCTGCAACCCTGGGACCCGCAGACTCCGTGTCCTAACCAAAGGGTGAAGGGTCATGGCTGCACGAACGGGCAAAGGCAGAACCGCACTGCCGCTCGACAAGACATTAAAAGGCGACTGCATCGCGCTGATGGATAAGCTGCCGGCGGCGAGCGTGGATCTGGTCTTTGCCGATCCGCCCTATAATCTGCAGCTTGATGGCGATCTACACCGCCCCAATAACAGCCGGGTGGACGGGGTGGACGAAGCTTGGGACCAGTTCGCCAGCTTTGCCGAATATGACGCCTTCACCCGTGCCTGGCTCCACGCGGCACGCCGGGTGCTCAAACCGTCCGGTACGCTGTGGGTGATCGGCAGCTATCACAATATTTTCCGCGTGGGAACGGCACTACAGGATCTGGGGTTCTGGGTCCTGAACGATATTGTCTGGCGCAAGACGAACCCTATGCCGAATTTCCGGGGGACGCGCTTCACCAATGCCCATGAACCGCTGATCTGGGCCGCCCGGGAACCGGCCGCCAAGGGGTACACCTTCAACTATGACGCCCTGAAAGTCGCCAATGACGATTTGCAAATGCGCTCAGACTGGTTGATCCCGCTGTGTACGGGTGATGAGCGGTTAAAGGACGGCGGCGGCGCCAAAGCCCACCCCACTCAGAAGCCGGAAGCGCTGTTGCACCGGATCCTGCTTGCGTCCACGCGCAAGGGCGATGTGGTGCTGGACCCGTTTTTCGGCACCGGCACCACGGGCGCGGTCGCCAAGGCCCTGGGGCGCCATTTCATCGGTATGGAACGCGAAGCGGCCTATGTGGATATCGCCCGCACGCGCATCGCCGCCATTGATCCGCTGGAGGACGACGCGCTGGACCTGACGGCCGGGCGGCGTCAACAGCCACGCATTCCCTTTGGCATGATCGTGGAACGAGGCCTTGTTAAGCCGGGCCAGGTGCTGGTGTGCCCGCGCAAATCCAACGCGGCCAAGGTTCGCGCCGACGGCTCGCTCGTATGCCGGGACGCCACTGGCTCCATTCACAAAATCGCCGCCCATGTGCAAGGGCTCGACGCCTGCAATGGCTGGACCTTCTGGCAGCATCAGCAAGGCCGGCGCTATACGCCCATCGACAGCTATCGTCAAAAATTGCGCGCGGAACTGTTTCCCGGCGCGGCGGCTTTGTAAGCGTTGTTCTGCTCCCGGATGATGATGCGGCCTTGAGGACGCGAACGCCGCCAAGGCCACATCACCCGATCAGCGATTGTCGTACTGCGCACGCACGGCCAAAAGGCCGCGCTGGGTCACCCGATAGGGCCGGCCGCCTTGCGAGGCGATCAGCCCCCGGCGTTTCAAGCGCTTGAACAAGGCCACATCGCAGTCCGCCAGGCGCCAGCCCTCGCGGTTCACACAGTGGATCGCCACAATGGCACGGCGCTCATCACGCTCAAGCGTGAGCGCACCACCTTGCGCCAGCGCATGCAACACGCGCTGTTCACGTTTGGACACATTCATGGAAAGGCGCTCCGAGGTCGCACGAACCAGGGCCGCCCGGCCAGATCAGGCGGGGCGGTGGATCGTCAAGCCCTGCCGCGTCGCGGGCAGGGCCTCAGCGGGCCTCGGTGCGGGTAGACATACCTTCTCCTGCGGCTTGCGTGCCGTAAGCGACAGATGCCGTGCGGCACCCGCCCTGTCAAGACCGTCCCAGGAGACAGCGCCACCAGACGGGCGCGGGAGATGGCCGGCCAGACGATCAGATCAGGCGAAAAGCGGCCCATCCCCACGCAGCACATGGTCGGCGACTTTGCGCATGACCGTGGGAAGCGCCAGGGTCGCGAACTCGGCCGGACGGACCCAACGGCCGCGTGCGGCGTGGGCCGCAGCACCATCAGCGACAGCTTCCCACACGGTCAGTTCCAGATGGAAATGGGTAAAGGTGTGACGCACGAGACCGGGCCGGGGCTGCCAGTCCGCAGCAAACGGCGCGTCACGATGGGTTTCGGCCGGCTCGGCGGTGCGGCTGTCCCAACCGGCGGACGGGAACTCGGTCATTTTGGCCAAAAGCCCCTTGGGCGGACGGTCACGCACCAGCACCGCGCCATCGCCGCGCACGGCCCAGAAGACAAGGCCCCGTCGGGTGGGCTTGTCGCCCTTGGGGCGTTTGCGCGGCAAGGCCGCCGTTACCCCCTGCCCCAAGGCGACACAGCCGCGCGACCACGGACAGCGGCCACATTGGGGATTGCGAGGCGTACAGACGGTGGCCCCCAGATCCATCACGGCTTGGGCGTAATCGCCGGTGCGGCTGCGCGGCGTCAGAGCCGCCGCGTGATCGCGCAGGACGAGCTTGGCATCGGGCAAGGGCGTCTCCACCCCATGCAGGCGCGCCATCACCCGCTCCACATTACCATCGACCACCACGGCACGGCGCCCAAAGGCAATGGCGGCAATGGCGGCCGCTGTATAAGCGCCGATCCCTGGCAGCGCACGCAGCCCCTCTTCCGTATCCGGAAAGCGTCCGCCCAGATCATGCGCCACGACCTGAGCGCAAGTATGGAGATTGCGCGCGCGGGCGTAATAGCCGAGCCCCGCCCACGCGCTGAGCACCGCATCAAGCTCGGCCGCCGCCAGCGCCGCCACCGACGGCCAGCGCCGCGTGAAGGCTTCAAAGTAGGGAATGACCGCCGCCACCGTGGTCTGCTGGAGCATGATCTCCGACAACCACACATGATAGGGCGCGCTTGCCTGCGCCGCCGCAGGAGGCGCCCGCCAAGGCAGCACCCGGGCGTGAGCATCGTACCAGTCGAGCAGGCGGCGGGCGCGGTCGGGCATGGGCTCGTGCGATCCGGCTTAGACTTGACAAACGCGGCGCGAGCGCGCGCCATGGCACCCAGATAGCGCATTCCGTCCCAAAGGCCCAATCGGCGCGCGACACCAGTTCAGCCGAAGCCTCCACAGCCCCTGACGATCACAAGCGAGTGATGACCGCCGACACACCCAAACGCCAAGCCGCCCGGCTGCTTGCCAGCGCGCACCTTCAACGCGGCCTGTTACACGCGGTGCCGCGCACGAAAGCACCGGCCCGGCCCACCCGTGCGGCCGGGCAGGCCGTGCAGTCGGCGGCCGGGCCGGCCTATAAGAAATTCCGCCGCTCGCACAATGAGTTGGCGGGCGTGTGGCCGGAAATCGTCGGGGCAACGCTGGCGCAACTGACGCGGCCGGAGCATTACCAGCCGGGCACGGGGCTTTCCAACAATGGCGTTTTGACCGTGAAAGTGGCCGGCGCCATCGCCCTCGACCTGCAACATATGGCGCCCCAGGTGATTGAGCGGGTGAACGGCTATTTCGGCTATCAGGCGATTGCCCGCCTCAAAATCGTCCAAGGTCCGCTGCCGAATGCCGCGACGAGCCCGCGCCGGGCGGTCCGCCCCCTGGGCGCGGCGGAACGGCGGGCCTTGACGGACAGCCTGAAGCCCATCGACCATGACGGTCTGCGCGCAGTGCTGGCGCGGCTGGGCACAAAGATTCTGGGACGGCGCGAGCCGTGAGCATGCCAAGAGGGAGCAAGCCAAATGGCGGGGCACAAGAGTTCTGAAAACGGGTTTGGCCGGGTCGGCCTGTTAGGCGGCGTCGCGGCGCTGGCGGCGGCGGGCCTGGTGGTGTGGCTGAGCAGCGGTCCGGCACCGGACGACGCCGCGCGCCAAGCAGCCATGGCGCCAGCCCTCGACACCAGCACCGAAACCGGATCCGGCGTCAGCCTGATCGGCGCGGCCCATGCGGCGACGGCCGCTGACGTGGCCACCAGCGCAGCGCTCGGGCGGCCGGGCGATATGGTGCTGGGCAGCGCCGATGCGCCGGTGGAGATGATCGAATACGCCTCCATGACCTGCGGGCACTGCGCCCAGTTCAAACTGACCGTGTTCCCGGAGATCAAAGAGCGCTTCATCGACACGGGCCAGCTGCGCTACACGCTGCGCGAATTCCCGGTGGGCGGCCCCGAGATCCGTGGCCTGTCCACCGCAGCCTTTATGCTGGCGCGCTGCGCGGCCGGCGACAGCACGGACCGGTATTACAAGGTCGTGGACCTGCTGTTCTCCACCCAACCCCAATGGATCCGGGTGTCGAGCGCCAATGAAGCCCATGACCAGCTCAAGACCATCATGCGCCAGGCCAATGTGACCGAGAGCCAGTACAACGCTTGCATCACCGACGATACGGAGTATCAGCGGGTGCTGGCCGTCGCAGACCAGGGCGCGGACGTGTTCGAGGTGACGGGCACCCCGACTATCATTTTGAACGGGGAAACCTTCACCGGCCTGCGCACCGCGGAGGGCCTGGGCGAGGCCATCGAAGCGCTCGTCGCGGCGGCGCCATAAGCTCCGTCGCGTCTGCTCTTCGTTTCGAAATGACACATCTTACCGCCGCGCGCCTAGAGCGGCGGTAAGAATCACCCCATGATCCAGGGATTGTGGTTCGGTTTGGGACAGGGTCCGGCCGGGCCGCCCAAGGGGGTGATGCAGGATCAGGCCCGCCGTCTCGGGAGCCGTCGCAACGGTCCGAGATCTGCATGCTGAAGGGTCTGCCCTGCCCAGAAACGAAGAGTCGTCCGTGAAATTCACTCGACTGCGCGTTACCGGTTTTAAGTCCTTTGTCGATCCCACTGAACTGGCGATCGAACCGGGCCTGACCGGCATTGTTGGCCCGAATGGCTGCGGCAAATCCAATATCGTGGAGGCGCTGCGCTGGGTCATGGGGGAGACCTCAGCCAAGTCGCTGCGCGGCTCGGGCATGGAAGATGTGATCTTCTCAGGCACCAGCGGGCGGCCCGCGCGCAATTCAGCGGAAGTGGTGCTGAGCATCGATAATGAGGACCGGCGCGCGCCGCCAGCCTTCAACGACGCGGAAAGCCTCGACATTACCCGGCGCATTGAGCGCGACGCAGGCTCGGCTTACCGGATCAACGGGAAAGATGTGCGCGCGAAGGACGTGCAGCTCTTGTTCGCGGATCTGTCGTCCGGGGCCCACTCGCCGGCCATGGTGCGCCAGGGGCAAATCTCGATCCTGGTGAACGCCAAGCCGCAGAACCGGCGCATGATCCTGGAGGAAGCAGCGGGGATCTCGGGTTTGCATTCGCGCCGGCATGAGGCCGAGCTGCGCCTGCGGGCGGCGGAGACCAATCTTCAGCGCCTGGACGATGTGGTGCAGCAGCTGGAAAGCCAGCTGGGCAGCCTGAAACGTCAGGCCAAGCAGGCGGCCCGCTATCGCACGCTGTCGGATCAAATTCGCAAGGCCGAGGCGATTGTCTTGTTCCTGCGCTGGAAAGAAGCCAGCGACGGGGTACTGGCGGGCGAAGCAGCGTTCCGGGAGCTGGAGCAGACGGTGGCGCGGCTGACGCAAGACGCGGCGAGCGCGGCGCGCCTGCAAGCCAATGAGGCAGAAGGCCTACCGGCCCTGCGCGAGGCGGAAGCCGCCGCTGCAGCCGCCTTGCACCGGCTGACCGTGGAACGCGATACGCTCGATGCGGAGGAAAACCGCGCTCGTCAGGAAGCAGAGCGTCTGGAGCGCCAGCTCGCGCAGATCACCGCGGATATCGAGCGCGAACAGGCGGGCCTTGCGGACGGGGCGGATGAGTTGGAGCGGCTGACGGCGGAAGCCGAGGCGCTGAATGCCCAGGAAACAGGCCATGACGAGCGGCTGGCGGCGGCGCAAACAGAGGCGGACGCGGACAAGGCCGCTTTGAGCGAGGCGGAAAAGGCGCTGGAAACGGCGACGCAAGAGGCGGCGCAGTTCCAGGCCCGACGCTCGGGCCTCAGCCGTCAGAAGACGGAGCTTGAGGCGCGGGCCACGCGGCTGTCCCGTGATTTAGACAAGGTGGTCAGTGAACGGCGCGACCTGGAAGCCCAGGGCGGCGACCCGGCGGCACTTGAGGGTGCACAAGCGGCCGTGACAGAAGCCGAAGCGCAGGTGAGCGCGGCGGAGACGGCCGCAGGAGAAGCGGAACAGGCACGCGGAGAAGCCCAAAGCGCAGAGCGCGCGGCACGGGAACCGACACAGGACGCGGACCGGTCCGTCAGTGCGCTGGAAGCCGAAGCCAAGACCTTGGCCCGCATGCTGACCACAGAGGACCACGATCTCTGGCCGCCCGTGGTGGACGCAATCCAGGTTGAGCCGGGCTATGAGGCGGCCCTGGGCGCCGCACTCGGCGATGATCTCGACGTGCCGGCGGACGATGCAGCCCCCATGCATTGGGCGACCCTGGATCCACTTGATCCGGTCCCGGCGCTACCCGCCGAAGCGCGGCCCTTGAGCGACCTGGTGCAAGGCCCACCGGCGCTGACGCGGCGCCTGAGCCAGATCGGCCTGGTGTCAGACACTGAAGGCAAGGCGCTTCAGGCGCATTTGAAACCGGGCCAACGGCTGGTGAGCCGCGACGGCGATCTGTGGCGCTGGGACGGGATGACCGTGGCGGCGGATGCCCCGACCCCGGCGGCCGTGCGCCTGGCGCAGCGCAATCGTCTGGCGGAATTGGACCAGGAGCTAGAGGCCGCCCGTCAGGCGGCGCGGGACGCCCGTGAAGCCGCCCATGCGGCCCGTCAGCGGGCGGAACAAGCAGCAGAAGCCGAGCGCAGCGCCCGGCAAGATGTCCGCGACGCGGGTCGCACGCTCGCCACCGCGCGCACACGCCTGGCCGAAACCGAAAAGACCGCCAATCGCCACGCCGCCCGCCTTGCCGCCCTGGGCGAAGCACAAACGCGGCTCGACGCGGAACTGGCGGAAGTGAGTGAAACCCTCAGCACCGTGAGCGCCGACCTGGAACAGGTGGGCGATGGCAGTGAACTGACGGATGCCGTTACGGGCGTCAAAGATCAGGTCCACGGCCTGCGTCTGAAGGGTACTGACAGCCGCGCCGCTCTAGAGAGCCTGCGCCGGGACGGCGAGACCCGCCGCGCCCGCCTGGACGCCATCGATAAGACCCGCTCGGGCTGGGAAAGCCGCAGCCAGGGGGCGGTGGCGCAGTTGGAGCAACTGGCCGTGCGCAAAGCAGCGACGGCGGAAGAGTTGGAAACGGCCCGTGCCGTACCCGACCAGATCACCCAGCGCCGGGATGGGCTCATTGAAGCGCTCGACATGGCCGAAGCGCGCCGCAATGTGGCCGCGAACGCTCTTCAGGAGGCGGAAAATCGCCTACGCGAGGTGGATTCCCGCGCCAAGACGCTGCAATCGGATGTGGCCACGGCCCGGGAAGACCGGGCCCGTCAGGAAGCCACTCTGATTGCCGTGCGTGAACGGGTGGAGGACGTGGCAGCGCGTATCCGAGAAGCACTCGACTGTGCGCCGGAAGAGGTGCTGGACGCGGGCGGTGTGGAAAGTGGCGAAGTGCTACCGCCACTGGAAGAGATCGAACGGCGCCTGGAGCGGCTCAAGCGTGAGCGCGATAACATGGGCGCGGTCAATCTGCGGGCGGATGAAGAGAGCCAGGAGTATACCTCTCAACTCGACAGCATGAATGCCGAGCGCGAGGACCTGATCCAGGCCATTGCCCGCCTGCGCCAGGGGATTTCAAGTTTGAACAAGGAAGGCCGCGAGCGCCTGCTGGCTGCCTTCGGCATCGTCAACGAGCATTTCACGCGCCTGTTCACGAGCCTCTTCGGCGGTGGCACGGCGCATCTGGAACTGGTCGAGTCGGACGATCCATTGGAAGCGGGGCTGGAGATCTTCGCCCGCCCGCCCGGTAAAAAACTGCAATCGCTTTCGCTGTTGTCAGGCGGCGAACAGGCGCTGACGGCCATGTCGCTGATCTTCGCGGTGTTCCTGTCAAACCCAGCGCCCATCTGCGTGCTCGACGAGGTGGACGCGCCCCTTGATGACGCCAATGTGGAGCGTTTCTGCAATCTCCTCGATGAGATCACGCGCAACACCGAAACGCGTTTCCTGATCATCACGCACCATGCGCTGACCATGTCACGCATGAACCGTCTTTACGGTGTGACCATGGCCGAGCGCGGCGTCAGCCAACTCGTCTCGGTCAATCTTCAGGAAGCAGAGCGTGTGGTGGCGGCGGAGTAAGCGGCACACTGCTCAGCGATCAATACGCAGATAAACCGCATAACCCCGATAAAGCGGTGTCCAGGTCATTGTTCCGCCCACGTCGTCCGCCGCCTCGCGGGCGACGGCTTCCAGGTCCGGTCGCGGCGTCACGTCAAAGCTGGCAAGCCAGGCGTAAAGACCGCTTTTGAAAAGGCCCGGAAGCCGGTCGCACGGCCCGAAATCCACGACCGCGAACCGCCCCCCAGGCTTGGTCAACGCCAGGCCCTGGCGCAGGGCCGCTTGCCAGTCGGGGATCATGGACAGGGAATAGGAAATAAAGACGCGCTCGAACCCCGCCTCGCCTGTTTCCCCGAACGCGGCGCGGCCGGGAAAGCTGGTCGCGTCGCCTTGGGTGAACGTGCTGCGATGCTCCATGCCAGCGCGGGAAACGGACGCCGTTGCGGATTTGAGCATCTCATCGGAGATATCAAAGCCATAGAGCTTAGCCTGGGCATAACGCGCGCCCACCGCCACCAGATTGCGGCCGGTGCCACAGCCCACTTCAAGCACCGCATCACCATCAGCAAGCTGAAGATCTTCAATCAGATGATCCCGTCCCAAAAGATAGTATTTCCGGGTGGCGTCATAGATATGCCGCTGCAACCGGTACATCCGGTCCATGGCCCGGGCATGGGACTGGGAAGACGCTTCAGCGCTCATAACTCGGTTCAGCCCTTGAACTCGTAAATGTGGAGACCGCCATAGATGGAAGAGCGGTCGCGGCGACACAGCTCCTGCCCCCAGTCGGGGTAAGAGGCCCAGCGCGCCAGGATCTCCTCGGGGAGCGCGCCTTCCAGCGGGCTGTCCTCGCCGGCCGTGCGGAAAACGACCCGGCCGCCGGGCCGCGCGGTACGGGTGAAGGTGGTCCACAAATCGGTGAGCTGGGCCGGGGTCATCCAATCCTGCGCATCGAGCATCAGATAACCGTCAAAGCTGTCTTCCTCTTCCACGTTCAGATATTCGGTCATGGAGAGGTGATAGACCTGCACGTCGCGGGCGCTCTCGCGCACCGCATCATAATATTCCTCGCGCAAGTAAGGCGGCACGGCGATGCGCTCTTCCACGTCATAGGAGCGGCCGAAAGCCTGCCAGGCGAAGTAATTCTCCGATAACGGAAAATCACAGGCCAGCGTCTCCAGGCGCTCACGCAGCACCTCGTTCATGGGGCGCCCGCCGGACAGGTGCACATATTGCGCCGGCGGAATGCCCAGGCCATAGAGCGAAACCGGATTATTGCACAGCCATTTGATGAACGGGCTGTCGAAAAGCGGTCCAAACTGGGTTTCAAACAGCCAGCGCTGCTGCTCCTGGTTCTTCGCCGTCAGCATGCGTTTAGGGTCGCGCCCGTAGAGGCGAGACACCACATGCGCCAGTCCGATGAACCGGCCGAGCAGGCCATGGCGATAGAAATTGCGCGAGAAGCGATCAATACGCCGGCGGAACGGGCGGCGCGCTTCCCAGTAGGCGCGGGTATCGCGGTCCAAATGCGGCGCGATGTAACGATCATAGGCGTGCACATTGGCTTTCTCGTCCGCATGGCCGAAAAAGCGGAAGAAGGCCTCGTAATTGGGCAGGTGCTGCACAGCGGCGAGTTTCAGGCGCGCCAGCGCCACGTGGGCCGGGTTCAAATCGACGGCCACAACGCCAGCAGGCCGCGCGCCCAGATAGCTCATGAGATTGCAGCCGCCAGAGGCGATCGTGATCACGCGCTTGTCGCACGCATCGCCCAGCGGCAAGCCCAGCGCCTCCATATCCACCACCGGATCTTCCCAGATTTGCGGGTAGACAAGGCCCGAAAACGCCCAAATGAAGAGCTGGTCCAGCATCCCGCGCTTGGAGACGCGCGGGCGCTCCTCACGCACCGCGGACCGCAACCGCTGATTCTTGCTGCGCAGCATGGCAATGGTCTTCCTGTGGTTTCCCCTGGTGCGGCCGCTCTGCGCACCGCTCCTTATAATTACCTCAAAAGCGCGTCCGCCCGCCAGCCTCTGCGACTGCCGCAGTGCAGCGGGCAAAGCATACTCTTCGCTTTCCTCCCTCCCACAGCGGCCCCGCCAACCCGCCAGACGCAAGAGGCGAGAAGCGCGGAAACACTGGGGTTTTGGGGCCGTCCCCTCGCCTTTCGCGACGCTTGACTAGGCATGCCCCCATAGCTAGGTTGCGCCAACTTCTGGGTGCGGGCACAGGTTTCGCAAGCGGGCGCCGGTTTTGAACCAAAGTCACGGTTTGCAACAGGCTCGGGTTTCGCAAAAAGGGGGCGGCCATCGCCGACTCACCTCACACCGATGCCGATCAAGCCGCAGGTCGCCGCAACGCGAACGGCGCCAACGACCGCTCCGCGCCCCGTGACAAGCCTCTTGATTCGCGTCCGGCGACACCGTCGGGCACCGGGTCGAGTGGGGGAAGCGACGGCGATCATGACCCTCCCCCCACGCTCGAAGATGTGTCGCGGCGCCTGAAAGAGGCGCGCGAGGATCATGACGACCCGAGCCAGGAGGCCCCATCCGGTCCTCCGGCGTCGGCGCAAGGGCTGGGGCTGGCGCTCCGGCTCGGTGTGGAATTCGTGGCCGCCGTCGGGGTGGGTGCCGGAATCGGCTACTACCTGGATCGCTGGCTGGATACAGGCCCTTGGCTGCTGCTGGTGTTTTTCTTGTTCGGCGCAGCGACCGGGTTTCGCAATGTGATCCGCGCGGCGTCCGAAGCAACGGACGACGCCGGCAGCGGATCGGACAAGACCGGCCACTGAGCCGACTCGGCCACTGAGCCGACTCGGCCACTGAGCCGACTCGGCCACTGGGCCGACACGGCCATTGAGCCGACTGAGACCGAGGCGCTCCGCCCTCACCGGGTCGCGAGCGCTTTTGTGCAGGTATCACGACAGGTCCCGCGGGGACCGAGCTGGAGAGAGGCGGTTTCGTGGCCGATAAGTGCAAACAAGATCCGATGCACCAGTTCGAAATCGTGCCTTACCACGAGGTGCCATTCGACCTGTTTGGGATGCCGATCTATTTCACCAATTCGACGCTGGCCATGCTGGTAGCCACGGGCGCGGCAACGCTGTTGCTCACGCTGGCCATGTCAGGCCGCGCCATGGTGCCGGGGCGCTGGCAGAATGTGGCGGAGCTGTCCTACGAGTTCGTCGCCGACATTGTGCGCTCGACCACGGGCCAGGAGGGCATGCGGTTCTTCCCGCTGGTGTTCTCCATTTTCATGTTTGTGCTGTTCTGCAACCTGGTGGGCATGGTGCCGTACATGTTCACCGCCACCAGCCACATTGTGGTGACCTTCGCGCTGGCGCTGGTGTCGATCTCGGCGGTGCTGGTGATCGGGTTTGCGCGCAATGGCCTGGGCTTTCTGCGCCTGTTTGCGCCGTCGGGCGTGCCGCTCTTGCTGATGCCGCTGATCATCGTGATTGAGGTGATCTCGTTCATGACGCGCCCCATCAGCTTGGCCGTGCGTCTGTTCGCGAACATGTTGGCCGGGCACACCATGCTGAAAGTGTTCGCAGGTTTCGTGGTGCTGATCGCAGTGCCGCTGCCGCCGGAATGCGGTGTTGAAGCGGCGACCGATGCGGGCTTCCTGTCGAAGCTGTTGGCGATCGTGCCGCTGTTCGCCTCGGTGGCGATCACGGGCCTGGAATTCCTGGTGGCGTTCCTGCAAGCGTTCATCTTCGCGATGCTGACCAGCATCTATCTGAATGACGCGCTGCATCCGGCCCACTAATGAGTTGACCAAGAATGCCGGGCCGCGAGGCGGCCCTGCGGAGAGACCCTTCGACCTTTACGTTCGTTCAAGAGCCCATGGTCCCGTCGGATCCTGGTCTCGTTCGGGAGCCTGAGAGGAGCTAGACCACCATGACGTTTGAAGTCGCCAAAGCCCTTGCCGCCGGTTTCTATGCCTTCGCCCTGCTGGGTGCGGCGCTTGCCATCGGCAACATCTTCGCCGCCTATCTGCAAGGCGCGCTGCGCAATCCGTCCGCGGCTGCGCAAGAGCGCACCATGGTTTACATCGGCTTCGCCCTCGCCGAAGCCACGGGCCTGTTCGGCCTGGTGATGGCGTTCGTTCTGATCGCCCAGTAACGCCTGCCCGGGTCCCGAACGACGGTTAGCCCGGTCTCGGTTTGACGCCAGACCGGGCGCACCGCCGCCGCACAGGACCTTGTCTTCTATCCGGCCGTTAAGAACGGATCCGCCATGTTCGACCTTTTGGATGGTTCCATAACCCCCTCTTTGATCGGCGTCCTGCCCAAGGACCTGGTGCCCACTCTGCACGGCTTCATGGTCGCGGCAGCAGAGGGCGGTGAAGCCGGGGGCGGCGGTATTCCGCAGCTCAATTTCGAAGAGAACCAGCCGCTCAGCCAGATCTTCTGGTTCGCGGTCACGTTCGCGTTTCTCTATTTCATGATGGCGCGCGTGGCCCTGCCCCGCATCGCCCAGGTGATCGAGGAACGTCACGACAAGATTGCCCAGGATCTGGACAAGGCGGCCGAATTCGAAGCGCGCACCAAAGAGGCCATCGCGGCCTATGAGACCGCGCTGAGCGAGGCCCGTGCCAAAGCCCTGCGCACGGTGGAGGAAACCCGGAAACAGGTAACCGCCGCCATGGAGCAGAAGCGCAAAGATTCCGAGGCCAAGATCGAAGATCGTCTGCGCCAGGCGGAAGAGCGGATTACCGCGACCAAGGACGCGGCACTCGCCAATGTGCGGGAGGTGGCGGGCGAGGTGTCCTCGGCCATCGTGTCGCGCCTGCTGAATGAAGAGGTATCCGGCAACGCCATTGCAAGCGCCGTCGATGCCGAGCTGACCACCACCCCGCGCCTCTAACTGGCGTGGGCCCTGCGAGAAAGGCCGGGTGGCCATGGAAGCCCTGTTCGCTGATTCCACATTCTGGGTCCTGGTGGCCCTCGTCCTGTTCGGTAGTCTGCTGGTCTATCTAGGCGTGCCGGGCCTGGTCACCGACGCCCTTGACGAGCGCACGACCCGCATCGGCCGGGAACTGGAAGAAGCGCGCCAACTGCGTGACGACGCGCAGGAGTTGCTGGCGGAATATCAGCGCAAGCAAAAGGACGCGGAAAAAGAAGCCGCCGATATCATCGAGCGTGCCGAGAAAGAAGCCGAGCGGCTGCAACGGGAAACGGACGCGGCCATCGCCGCGCAGCTGGAGCGGCGTACCCGGTTGGCTGAACAGAAGATCGCCCAGGCCGAAGCGCGCGCCATGGCCGAAGTACGCTCCATCGCGGCGGATGTGGCCATCGGTGCCGCGCGGCGGGTGCTGGATGATCGCATTGACGATGCCACGGACGCGACGCTCATCGCCGCTGGCACCAAAGACCTGGAGCGGACCCTGAAGGCACACTGAGCCGCAGGATAGGTGAGCCGCAGGATAGGGATGCGGATCGACGCGCGGATCAAAGGGGCCTTCGAGGCCCCTTTTCATTTGCCTATTTCACCGTGATATCGACGGTGATCAGGTCATGGTCCGACAGGGCCGTGCCTTGAGCATCCACGGCCGCAATGGTGCGCGGGTTCTCGACGATGAGCCCCCGGGTGAGGAACCAGTCGAGCTTGAGCTCCGGATAGCGGCGCGGCCCGGACTGAGGGGTTTCGCGCACGGTCGGCTTGGTCTGATTCGCCTTATCCCATTCGAATCCAGCGGCGCGGACCACGTCGAACAGGGGCTCGTGGGCCACCGGATCGAGCGTGCGCGCGCGGATCTCCGCCCAGCCCTCGCCCCCGGTGGAAACGCCCTTCCCCCGCGTCCAGGCGTCGCTGTCCGTGTTCAAATCACCACCGATGATCATGGGGGCGCCGGGGGCATAGGTCTCGAGCGCGTCGATCAACAACGCCATTTGCTCGGCCCGGCGCTCGGCCGTCATGCGGCTTTCCAGATGCGCCGAGACCACCACCACATCGCCCCGCGCCATGGACACCTTGGCCGCGATCGCCATGCGCCCGCCGACGCGGCGTTCATCGCAGTCCGGCGCGAACCAGTTGGCATCGCGATCAAACCGGATCATCACCGGGTCAGCCATGGGGAACGCCGCCGACAAGACATTGCCGTGGAACCCACGCAGATTCTGACGCCCCTCGTTGAGCTGTTGTTCCCGATGGCTGCCCAAGCCCAGTTCCAGAAACTCCACCCCATAGAAGAAGTGGTGGCCGAGCGGCCCGGCGAGCCCGCGGGGGGTGTGCTGTTGGCCGGTGCGGGCCATGCCCACATCCATCTCGCTGAGGAAGGTCACGTCCACTGCCTCGGCCCGCAACAGGGCGACACTGGCGGGCACATGCGTGCAGCGTTCCAGGTTCCAAGCAGCCACACGCAATCTGTGCGGGCGATCCTTGCGGCTTGGTTTCAAGCCTTTCTGGAGCACATGGAGCGGCTCCAACCGGCTGAGATGGGCATCGTGCTCTTCCTGGCTATCACCGGGCAGGGCCGCCAATTCCTCGCGCATTTCCACCGGACAATCGGGGATATCGTCTTTTATCGTGCGCGTTAGAAAAATCCCGTTCACCAATTCACTCATGGCGGTCCTCATCGATCACGCAGCCAAGATTCCCCCGCCGCTTACAGGGTTAGTGTGGGAGGAAAGCCCAAAAAGGCAAAGAAAAGCGGTCCAGAACGCGAAAAAGGCGGCCCGAAGACCGCCTTTTGATCTGTTTTGATGCCTGAAGGGGCATTCACGCGGCCCTCATTCGGCCGCCTGGCCCTGCCCGTCTTCGACCGGTTCCCAGGCGAGCACCGGGGCGCGAGCAGCCCGGGTCTCGTCCAGGCGGCTGCGCGGTGCCAGGTGCGGCGCGTTGTGGAAGCGCTCCGTGCGCCCTTCTCGGGCATCCATCGCCAACGCGCGCAGGCTGGCGATGAAGGTGTCCATGCTCTCTTTCGACTCCGATTCCGTGGGCTCGATGAGCATGGCGCCCTTCACCACCAGGGGGAAGTACATGGTCATCGGGTGATAGCCCTCGTCGATCATCGCCTTGGCGAAATCGAGTGTGGAGACATTGGTGTCTTTTAAGAAGCGGTCATCGAACAACGCCTCATGCATGCAGGGCCCTTCGAACGAGGCGGACATGACATCGGTGAGGCTCGCCATGACATAGTTGGCATTGAGCACCGCGTCCTCCGCCGCCTGGCGCAAGCCGTCAGAGCCGTGACTCATCATATAGGCAATGGCCCGCACGAACATGCCCATCTGACCATGGAAGGCGGTCATGCGGCCGAAGGGCGCCACATCGCTTTCCCCGTCATGGTCGATCATATGGAAGCGGCCATCCTTCTCGATGACGTAAGGCAACGGCGCGAAGGGCGCCAACGCCTCTGACAGGACCACCGGGCCCGAGCCCGGACCACCACCGCCATGGGGTGTGGAAAAGGTCTTGTGCAGATTGATGTGCATGGCATCGACGCCCAGATCGCCGGGGCGCACACGCCCGACAATGGCATTGAAGTTGGCGCCATCGCAGTAGAAGAAGCCACCCACATCGTGCACCGCCGCCGCGATCTCGAGAATATCCCGCTCAAACAGGCCGCAGGTATTCGGATTTGTCACCATGATGGCGGCGACATCACTGGCGAGCTTGTCTTTCAGCGCCCGGACATCGACCCGGCCGGAATCGTCGGCCGGGATCGCATCAACCGCATAGCCGCATTGCACCGCCGTTGCCGGATTCGTTCCGTGCGCGGATTCCGGTACGAGAACCCGCTGGCGCCGGTCGCCGCGAGCCTCCAATGCCGCGCGAATGGCCATCAGACCGCACAGCTCGCCATGCGCGCCCGCCTTTGGCGAGAGCGCCACGCCGGGCATGCCCGTGAGCGTTTTCAGCCAATGGGCAAGCCGGTCCATAAGCGCCAACGCACCCTGCACCGTCTGTTCGGGTTGAAGCGGATGAATGTCCGCAAAACCCGGAAGACGCGCCATTTTTTCATTGAGGCGCGGATTATGCTTCATGGTGCAAGAGCCGAGGGGATAAAGCCCCAGATCAATCGCATAGTTTTTCTGGCTCAGGCGCACGAAATGGCGCACCACCTGCGGCTCCGACAGACCCGGAAGACCGATCGGCCCTTGGCGCGATAGAGCCCCCAGGCGGCTTTCCGTAGACGGATCAGGTGCCGGGAGATCAACACCGCAGCGCCCGTCCTGACTGATTTCAAACAGGAGCGGTTCTTCTTGCACCAGACCGCGATGGCCCGACGTGGTCTCAACCGCGTCGAAGGCCGCCGTGGTTTCGGCCGGGCGGCTGGGGCGTCCTTGCCGGTTCATCATTGCAGCACCTCCTTGAGCGCCTGCGCATAGGCCGCGCGATCGTCATCCGTGTTCGTCTCGGTGGCAGCGACCAGGATCAGGGAGGCCAGGCCCTCCTGCCCCGGCCATAGACGCGACGCCGGCACTCCGCCAAGCACGCCTTTCTCGGCTAGGGCATCAACGACGCGCCCCGCATCGCCCGGCACGGACAATGTGAACTCGTTGAAGAAATACGGCGTGACCAGATTAACGCCCGGAACCTCGGCCAGCATGCCAGCAAGTTTCACCGCCGACTGATGATTGAGCTGCGCCAGACGGGTAAAGCCCTCTTCACCCAGAAGCGCCATGTGGATGGTGAAGGCAAGACAGCACAGACCGGAATTTGTGCAGATATTGCTCGTTGCCTTATCGCGGCGAATATGCTGCTCACGCGTGGATAAGGTAAGCACATAGCCGCGCCGACCATGGGCATCCACCGTTTCCCCGGACAGACGCCCGGGCATCTGGCGGACATATTTCTTCCGTGTGGAGAAGAGCCCCACATAGGGACCGCCGAAGTTGAGACCGTTGCCGATGCTCTGGCCTTCGGCCACCACGATATCCGCGCCCATCTCGCCGGGCGCTTTCAAGGCGCCGAGCGAGACCGTCTCGGTCACCACGGCGATGAGGAGCGCGCCCTTAGCGTGGGCAGCCTCGGCCACGGCCGTCAGGTCGATCAAATGACCGAATACGGATGGGGTCTGGACCACCACGCAGGAGGTGTCGTCCATGATGGCAGCGATCAGGTCTTCAGTACCGGTTACATCCGGCTCAAGGGCCGTGACCGTGTCGCCGGCGAAACGGGACATGTTTTCGACCACTGCGCGATATTGAGGGTGCAGTCCGCCGGACAACACCGCACTTGTGCGCTTGGTGATGCGATGCGCCATGAGCACCGCTTCGGCCGTCGCGGTCGAACCGTCATACATGGAGGCGTTGGCCACATCCATGCCAGTGATGCGCGCGACCTGAGTTTGGAACTCAAACAGATATTGGGTCGTGCCCTGACTGATCTCCGGCTGGTAAGGCGTGTAGGAGGTCAGAAATTCAGAGCGCTGAATGATGTGATCAACGCTCGCCGGTACATGGTGACGATAGGCGCCGGCGCCTAAGAAAAAGGGCACCGAGCCGGCCGAGACATTCTGCGCAGCAAGCGCGCTCAGGTCTCTTTCGACCTGCATTTCGCCCATATGGGCAGGCAGGTCGACAGGACCCGGCAGGCGTGCGGCCTGGGGTACGTCGCGGAACAGGTCGTCAATGGAGGCAACGCCGATGCGTGCCAGCATATCCGACCGGTCTTGGGGCGTGAGAGGAAGATATCGCATGATCAGGACTGGCCCTCGACATAAGCCGCATACGCCGTTTCATCCATAAGGCCGTCAAGCTCGGATGCATCGGCGATGGTCAATTTAAAAAACCAGCCTTTGCCGGTCGGTTCTTCGTTCACCATGGCGGGGTCTTCCGCCAGGGCGGCGTTGGGTTCACTGACCGTGCCGGAGACGGGTGCATAGACCTCGCTTGCCGCTTTCACCGATTCCACGACGGCCGCTTCGCCGCCTTTGGTCACGGCTTTGCCGGCTTCTGGCAGCTCCACATAGACCACATCGCCCAGTTGCTCAGCGGCGTAATTGGTGATGCCGACAGTGCCGGTGTCACCTTCGACGCGGATCCATTCATGCTGATCAGTGAATTTCAGAGTACTCATGTGTCTCTCCTCGCCGGTTTCGAGACAATCCGTGTGCAGCTCCAATCAGCCGCGGTGATAGCGATGGGGAACGAAGGGCATGGGCGCCACCTGGCCCGCCCGGGCGGTGCCACGCACCATGAGGCCAAGGGCCGTGCCAGCTTTGGCGTGGGACGGGGGCACATAGCCCATGGCGACCGGATGGCCGGCCGAGGGCCCAAGCGTGCCGCTCGTCACGGTGCCAATCACGGCGCCGGTGTCGTCCACGATATCGGTGCCAGCGCGGGCCGGCGCCTTGTCGTCGAGGACAATGCCCACACGTTTGCGGGTCACCCCGCTCGCGATCTGCGCGCGAATTTTATCCGCCCCCGGAAAGCCGCCGGTCTCGCGACGGGCCTTGGCAATCGTCCAGAGTAGGCTCGCCTCAACCGGGGTCGTCGTGGTGTCGATATCCTGCCCGTAAAGGCAGAGACCGGCTTCAAGGCGCAAAGAATCGCGAGCACCAAGGCCGATGGGCGCCACTTCAGGCTCCGCGAGCAGGCGGCGCGCGAGGGCCTCGGCGGCGGCGGCCGGCACGGAGATCTCAAAGCCATCCTCGCCCGTGTAACCGGAGCGCGTGACGAAGAGGTCGACGCCATCAAGATCAAAGGCCGCGCCGGTCAGGAAGGTCAGCGCCGCCGCCTCCGGGCACAGGCGGGTGAAAACCGCTCCGGCGGCAGGGCCTTGCAAAGCCAGAAGGGCGCGGTCTTCCAGCGGTGTCACGTCGGCTTTGCCGGCAAGGCGCGCCCGCATATGGGCGAGATCCCCCTCCTTACAGGCCGCGTTGACCACCACCAGCAGCACGCCGTCCTGACCGCGCGGGCGCGTGATCATGAGATCGTCGAGCATGCCGCCGTCATCGTTCAGAAGCAGGGAGTACCGCATGCTGCCCTCCCCCAAGCCGGTGATGTCACCAGGCACGAGGGTTTCCAGCGCAGCGGCCACGGCGGTGTGTGTGGCGGCGGTCAGACGCACTTGCCCCATATGCGAGACATCGAAAAGGCCAGCAGCCTCGCGGGTATGGCGGTGCTCGCCCAGGACGCCAAGGGGAAACTGCACCGGCATGTCATAGCCCGCGAAGGGCACCATGCGGGCGCCGAGCTCCTTGTGCAGGGCATGAAGGGGCGTGGTGCGAAGGGCGATATCAGCCATGGCACGTCTCTCTTTGATGGCTCCGCTGAGCCGGGGCTCCAGGCAAGCCAGCAGGCTCGCGGGGGCGGCACGGCATCCTTAAAGATGCCGCCTTCGCCCCTCTGTCATGGTGCCTGAGAGATTTCGCCGCATAGACCGCGGCCGTTACCCCGTCGGCGAGGCGATCGCGCCAGAGATTGTGCGCGCGCCTACTTTCCAGAGTGTCATCCCCCTGCGGTCCGGGTGCCTGAGAGTTTCCGGGCGGTTGCTCCTTCGGCGCCGGCGCGGGGCCGGGCTCTCCCGCAGGGTTCGCGTGTATGAGTATCGCGGAGGCGTTTCACAACGGCTCCGCGAAGTGATGATGATAGGCCGCGCGCTCAGTGAGTCAATGACCGGCGTTACGG
>CAZVEE010000030.1:26554-40078 GCA_964625525.1 uncultured Alphaproteobacteria bacterium
CCTTTCCATCCGATCCGGCCTTCACATCCGATCCGGCACGGTGATGCCGAGAATGGCCAGCGCCTGGGTCAGGGTGGTCAGGCTGAGCGCGGCCAAAGTCAAGCGCGCGGCGCGCAGATCCTGATCGGTTTCCGACAGAATATGGTGTTCCGCATAGAAACGGCTGAAAGCCTGGGCCAGACTATACGCGTAGTCGCAAATGACATTCGGGGCCCGGCGCTCCATGGCTTGCTCCACAGCCGGGGCAAAACCCAGCAACGCCAACGCCAAGTCCTGCTCCACCGGGCCAGTCAGGCGCACCGAAGCGGTCATGGTTTCCGGCGCGGTCATCGCTTCTGGTGCTAACGCCGCCTTGCGGAAGATCGATTTGATCCGCACCGCCGCATATTGCAGATACGGGCCGGTCTTCCCCTCAAAGCTGGTGAAGCGATCCAGGTCGAAAATGTAATTCGACAACCGCCAATTGGAGAGATCAGCGAATTTGATGGCCGCGATGCCCACCTGAGCCGCCACCTGCTCGCGTTCCTCGGCCGAGTAATCCGCCGCCAAGCCCGCCTCCTCCAGGCGTTGCAGGGCTTTCTCCTTGGCCATGGAGATCAGGTCATGCAGTTTTAACACACCGCCGGCGCGGGTCTTGAAGGGCTTGCCGTCCGGCCCGTTCATGGTGCCAAAGCCGATATGTTCGAGGCCGGCCTTACCGGCAAGGCCCGCTTTGTGGGCCGCCCGGAACACCTGCTCAAAGTGCAAATGCTGGCGCTGATCCACCACATAAAGCATGAGATCAGGATTGTGCTCGCGCACCCGATCGATGATGGTCGCAAGATCCGTCGTCGAATAAAGCGCACTGCCGTCGGATTTCAGCAGCATCAAGGGCGGCACGTCCGCCTTATCTTCATCGCGCTCGACGGCCACGATCCAGGCGCCGTCGCTTTCCTCGGCGATGGACCGGGTCTTCAGGTCATCCACCATATCCGCCAGCAGCGGATCCACATCCGACTCGCCTTTCCAGAGATCAAACGTCACGCCCAAGTCGCCAAACTCGCGCCGCATGCCGGCAATGGACACGGCCATGAAATGCTTCCACAGCGCCAGATAGCCGGGCCGCCCCTGTTGCAGCGCGGCCGTGGCCTCGCGCGCACGGGCCGCGCGCGCTTCGTCGTCTTTGCAGGCCCGCGAGGCGGCCGGATACAGCTCTTCCAGATCCGCCATGGTGACGGGGGAGTCGTCCGGATACGGCCCTTCGAAGGCCTCATCGAAATAGAGCAGATCCGGCTGCCGCTCGGCGATCTCGGAAATCAGCATCCCCATGGGCAAGCCCCAGTCGCCCATATGCACATCGCTGACCGTGCGCTCGCCTGCGAAACGGAACAGGCGCTGCAGGCAGTCGCCGATGATGGAGGCGCGCAAGTGGCCCACATGCATGGGCTTGGCGATGTTCGGACCGCCAAAATCAAGGATAATGGTGCGCGGCGTCTGGCGCGCCGCAACGCCCAGGCGCGGATCCGCCACCAGCGCGCTCACCTGCTCGGCCAGAAAGGCTTCGCTCAGGGTGAGGTTGATGAAGCCCGGCCCGGCAATGCCCACATCACGGAACACCGCCGCGTTGCCCAGATGCTCGACAACGGCCTCGGCGATCTTGCGCGGCGGCTGCTTGGCGGCTTTCGCGGCGGCAAGCGCCCCGTTGCATTGGAAGTGGCACAAATCCGGCCGATCCGACACGGTCACCGTGCCGAAAGCAGGATCAAGACCGGCAGCGGCAAACGCCTCTCCAGTCATTTTGCTCAGAAGCGAAGACAGCATGGGCATGGGCGAAACGCACTCACATGGGCGGCCCGGCGCACCCGGCCGGCCCGGTGATCATCTCTCGACAGCAGACCCGCCGCCCTTACAGGGTGGAATGGGAGCCGTCACACAGGGGTTCGCGGCGGGTGTGCTTACAATTGCAGAAGAAAACAGTGCCGGTCTTCTCCGCCTTATAGGCCATAGGCTCAAGGCCCGTGTCCTTATGCGACCCATCGCAAAAGGGCTGGCGCTGTGACTGACCACAGCGACACCAAAAATAGGTCTTTCCGGCCTCCACATCGACGGGCAATGGGGTGGTTCCCGCCACTTGCGGTTTGCTCATGATACATCCTCCGGAGTGCAAGGCCGGTTGATCGGCGTCGCGGCACTGTAGACAAGCGCGAAAAGCGCAGCAACTGTCCCGCAAAGGTGGACAAGGCCCCCGCGCCGCTCCACATGTGTAAGGCCTTGCCTGGACGGCAGCACCGTGGGAACACGGCCAAGGCGCCCGCTGGACGGCGTCTTGAACGCACGTTCATCGCGAACGCCCACACTGAACGGTTGTATACCGACGCTTGGTTGCGTGGCTCCGGAAAGTCTGAAAAGGTCCGGTGATGAGCCGTTCAACGGTCAACCCTTTGAGGATGCGGAACGCACCCCATGTCCAACGCGCCCCTTTCTGATGTGGCTTCGGCTGCGGCTGCCCCCTCCGACGGGACGGCGGTGAAACCCGCCCTGAACGTTCTGCTGTCGGCCCCGCGCGGCTTCTGCGCCGGGGTGGACCGTGCCATTCAGATCGTCGAACTGGCGCTGCAACGCTATGGCGCGCCGGTCTATGTGCGCCACGAGATCGTCCACAATCGCTTTGTGGTGGAGCGGCTGGAAGGTCTGGGCGCCATTTTCGTGGAAGAACTGGACGAGGTGCCCGAAGAGGCGCCGGTGATTTTCTCCGCCCACGGTGTGCCGAAATCGGTGCCGGCCGAGGCTGAACGGCGCAGCCTGTCCTATCTCGACGCCACCTGCCCGCTGGTGTCGAAAGTGCATGTGGAAGCCGAACGCCACCATGCCCAAGGGCTTGAAATCATTCTCATCGGCCATGAAGGCCACCCGGAAGTGATCGGCACCATGGGCCAGCTGCCCGAAGGCGCCATTACCTTGATCGAAACGGTGGAAGACGCGCGTGCCTTTACACCGCGCGACCCGGCCAGCCTCGCCTTTATCACTCAGACGACGTTGTCAGTGGATGACACGGCAGAGATCATTGAGGTGCTGCGCGGCCGCTTTCCCGATATTGCCGGTCCGCATAAGGAAGATATTTGCTACGCCACCACCAATCGTCAGGACGCGGTCAAAGCCATTGCCGAGCGCTGTGACGGAGTGATCGTGGTGGGGGCGCCGAACTCGTCCAACTCCATGCGCCTTGTGGAAGTGGCCGTGCGCGCGGGCGCGCCAAAGGCGGGCCTGATTCAGCGCGCGGCGGAAATTGACTGGGCCTGGTTTGAGGGCGTATCCACACTCGGCATCACGGCGGGGGCTTCGGCGCCGGAAGTGCTGGTCGAGGAAATCATCGACGCCTTGCGCGAACGCTATGACGTGACCATTGAAGAGGTCAGTGTCACCCGCGAAACGGTCCAGTTTAAGCTGCCCCGCGCGCTGGCGGGTTAAGCGAAAGTCGCTGTATCGTCATGAGCCAAGCGGTCGTGATCTATTCCGACGGAGCCTGTTCAGGCAATCCGGGGCCCGGTGGCTGGGGCGCGGTGCTACGCTTTGGCGACCATGAAAAAGAGATCAATGGCGGAGAGCTGGACACCACCAACAACCGTATGGAGTTGATGGGCGCGATCCAGGCGCTTGAGGCCCTTAAGCGGCCCTGTACGGTTGATCTCTACACGGATTCAAAATATGTGCGCGACGGGGTGACCCAGTGGCTTGCCGGGTGGAAAGCCAATGGCTGGAAGACCGCCGCCAAAAAGCCCGTGAAAAATGAAGATCTGTGGCGGCGCCTGGACGCGGCGACCACGCACCACACGATCCGCTGGCACTGGGTCAAAGGACATGTGGGGATCGAAGATAATGAAAGGGCCGACGCCCTCGCGCGCGCCGGCCTTCGCGATGCTCGTGATGCATCCTAACGGGTGACAGCTCGGATTTAGAGCTGTTTCAGGATGGTGTCCGCGCCCGACACTTCAAAGCCGGCACCGGCTTCCACATTCAGCGCCTTCACCACACCATCCTCGACGATCATGGCATAGCGCTGCGAGCGGGTGCCCATGCCGAACTTGCTGCCGTCAAAGTCGAGGCCGAGCTGTTTGGTGAAATCGGCATTGCCGTCGGCCAGCATCATGATCTTGCCGCCCGCACTGGACTCCTTGGCCCAGGCCGTCATGACGAAGGGATCATTGACGGAAATGCAGGCGATGTGATCAACGCCTTTGCCCAGGATCTCGTCGGCATGCTGAACGAAGCTCGGCATGTGCTGCGCATGACAGGTGGGCGTGAAGGCGCCGGGCACGGCGAACAGCACGATTTTCTTGCCAGCGAACAAGTCGTCGGTGGACACGGGCTTGGGCCCGTCGGCGGTCGCCTCGACCAAGGTGGCGGAGGGGATTTTCTCTCCGATCGCGATCGTCATGGGTGTGTCCTCTCTGATGGGTGATGATGCCGCAGCGCGGGCCACGCTCTCGCTAGCAAATTGTTGCGCCCCCCGCATCCGTCAACCGGAAATCGGCGCACTCCCGTCGCCATCGCCACAGCCATGGAGTGCATATACCGCCATCCGCGACCATAGGCGTGCAATCGCGCCTTGAGCCGGCCCATTTGTGGGCTAAACTTCTTCACGAGAGGGCGGCTACACTGGAGGCGAGCCCAGCGGATGCCGGGCCAGACAAAAGGAGACCCAGCCTTGCCGACAGAGACGGATCACATGGAAGGGGATGACGCCATGACCAGCACCGTGACGGATGACATCATGACCGATTCGCTCGCGGGCCAGCTGCTCATCGCCATGCCCATGCCCGCCATGGGTGACCCGCGCTTTGAGCGCAGCGTGATCTATATCTGCGCCCATTCGGATGAAGGCGCCATGGGGCTCGTCATCAACAAGCCGGCCGAGCACATCACATTCCCGGAGCTGCTGGAGCAGCTCAGTATCGACCAGGGACCGGTGACCGACCGCATCCGCGTGCATGTGGGCGGGCCCGTGGATACAAGCCGCGGCTTTGTGCTGCACACCACCGATTACCATGCGGAAAACTCCACTCTGGAAGTCTCCCAGCAGATCGGACTGACCGCTACGATCGACATTTTGCGGGCCATGGCCGCCGGTGGCGGACCGGAGCATGCGCTGTTGGCGCTGGGCTATGCGGGCTGGGGCCCGGGCCAGCTCGAAGCGGAGATCAAAACCAATGGCTGGCTGAACTGTCCGCCCGATCCGGGCCTGATCTTTGCCCGCGACGTGGATGGCAAATGGCAGGATGCCATGGACCGCATGGGCGTGAACCCGGCATCGCTGTCCTTCATGACCGGCCGAGCCTGAGCCTTAGCGCGCGATCAGTTCGGCAATGCCCAGGGCCTGCTCGCCCGCGCCGGCATAGATGAGATAGAGCCGGCCGTTCTCTTCGAAAATGGCGGGGTCGCGCAATTCGCGGCGCCGCTTGCGCGTCGGTCCGCCTACGGATGGGCGCCGGCGCACATCCCGCCCCTCCCACTCCAAATCCGGGCGCAGGATGGTGCGGGACCGGCCCACGCGCCAGTCATTCCAATCCTGCGATGACAAATCAACGGCGGCGCAGACAATGCGCTCCGGTGCATCGCCGATGCGGGAATAGAAGATGTAGAGCATCTCCCCCCGGCGCAGCACGGCAGTGTGGCGGACGTCTTCTCCCAAAAGGGGGGCCTGGCGCGAGCGAAAACGGCTGATGCCATCGCGGGAGCGATACAGAGTGCCTGGCCGGGCGATCCCGTAAACCCGATCCCGATACTGAAAGACGCGCAGATAAGGCCCCGTCAGCACGGCGGGTTGCACCGCGAAATCAAGGCCGTCAGAGGACAGGGCCACCCGCGTGCGCTGATCCCGCCGGCGGGCACCGTGGAAATACATCCGCACCTGCTGAGCATCCGCGTCCACATGCACATCGGGACTGGCGATATGCGGATTACGGACGGCGATGGGGTCCTCGTCCGGCGGCGTTTGCGCCCGCGGCGGGACCCAGACCCGGATGGCCTCAAGCGGATCGATGGCCTTGAGAGCAGCGGCCGCCTCTGCGGCAGTCGAGAGCAGATCGCTCAATGTCTCAGTGGGAAAGAATGTCTCGTCGATGGCCAGGACGCCCGGCGGGTGAATGCGCCATGGGCCTGCGAGCGCATCGGCATAGGCCATGCGGATGCTCCGACCGCGATGATGGGCGAAATAAAGATAGTATTGACCCAGACGATCCCTGTCCCATGGCGGTGCCGCCACCAGAGACGGGCCATTGATGTTCACATACCCAAAGGCCTCGGCCTCGGCGATAAGGCCCGGATCCATGTCATGAGTGATGATCGGCGTATTAGCGAGGCGGCGGGCGGTGAACGGACAAGTGGGGCCTTCGGCGTCGGCGCGCGTCAAGGAGAGGGACTGAGACACCGGTTGCGCGGCCACAGCCTGTGGCTGGGCCATTTCAGATGCCACCGGCCCTTCGGACGCACAAGCCCCCAGCGCCAGGGCAAGCCCCAACGCCAATTCCCTCCATCGCATGCCGTTTCCCCTCTCTGGCCCCTTGCAGGGCGCAGCTTAGACGCTTGCGGGGCGAAAGGGCACTGTCGTTTCGGTCAGATCAGAGAAAAGGGCGTATTCCGGAGCTTTTCCGCTGCAGTGCGCTGCTCCCCGTCACCCGCCGCTGCACCAGGCGGCGGCGTCATAACCACCTTATAGGGGCCGTAGGGCGTCGGTCCGATCACGCCGCGGTGCTTGGGCGAGGGAGAGGGCGTAAGGGGCGTGGGCGCGGGTGTTTCCGCTTCGGCCGGGGCTGGCTCGGGGGCGGGGCTTGGAGCCGGACGCGGCGCGCGGGCGAGCGGTTTGACCAGGGTCACGCCGACAGCGCGGGCCAGTAACGTTTCGGCAGCTTCTGCCGGCAACGGGTTGCCGAAGATAAAGCCTTGCGCAAAATCGCAGCCAAGCGCCCGCAGGCGCCGTACATCATCCTCCGTTTCCGGACCGACCGCGATCACCTCCTGCTCCAGATCATGGGCAAGCGTGACGATAGAGCGGGCGATGGTCTCGATGCGCGGCTCGGTGCGCATACCGGTGACCAGCGCGCGGCCGATCTTCAGGGCCGTGAAGGGGTACTTCTGCACCGCGCTCAAGGACGACACGCCGCTGCCGAAGTCCTCCAGCGTCAGCCCCGCCCCCCCGTCTACGGCGGCGCGCAGGGCTTCGCCGGCGGCTTCTGGATTGCTCATAAAGGCGGCTTCGCTGACCGCTAAACGGACCGACCCGGCGGGCGGGCTGTCCTCTCCCAGGCCGGCGCGTAAGGACGCCTGCACATCCGGGTGGGTCAGAGCCTCTGCGTCGAGCGCCAACTCGATGAAAAGGGGCGGATCCATGGGCATATGCAAATGCCAGGCGCGGATATGACCGAGCAGGGTGGTGATGGCGTGGCGACCGAGCGCCCCGGCGGCATCGCTATCCTCCACACCGTCCAGGAACCGATCTGGTGTCAGCAACCCACGCTCAGGATGGCGCCAACGCGGCACGGCCTCAAAACCCGACAGACGGCCGTCCTTGAGGCTCATGACGGGCTGGTAGAAGAGCTCGATTTCGCCCGCCTCGACGGCACGCTTCAGATCTGCGCCCCGGGTCTGGTGATCGGCGCCCTCGCCGCGCATGGAGGGATTGAAGACCAGGATATGGCCCAGGCCCTCCGCCTTAGCGCCATAAAGCGCGATTTCGGCATCCTGCAGCAGGCCCTGAGCGCCGCCTTGTTCAGAGCGCGCTTCGGCCATCCCGATACTGACGGACGGCGAGACCTCTTGCCCGTCGAGCAATAACGGGGCCGCCAACACATCGGCCACGATGCGCCCGGCGGTCTCGAATCCTTCATCGCCGATGCCGTGGCGTAAGAACACCGCGAACTCATCTCCGCCAATGCGCGCCACTGTATCGTCCGGACCCACCAATTGTTCCAGCCGCCGGGCCACAGCGATAAGAAGCGCATCGCCCTCGCCCTGCCCGAGGGCTTCATTGATGGTCTTGAAGCGGTCCACATCAATGACCATCAGCGCCGGTGGGCTCGCCTCGCCCACCACGTCCTCGTCCAAGATGCGGGTCATCCGATCCAGGAGCACAATGCGGTTCGCAAGCCCGGTCAGCCGGTCATGGAGCGCATCGAGCATCAACTGCGCCTCGCCGGCCTTGCGGGCGGCGATATCGCTCAGCAGGCCGATGACCCGATTGGCCCGGCCCTCATCACCCGGCAAGGCGGAGGCCTTCAAATGCACCCAGCGGTGCGAGCCGTCTTCGTGGCGAATGCGGAATTCCAGGCGGAAATTGGCGTTGCCCCGAGCCACATAAGACTCGAATGCGGTGCGGTAGACGTCTTTATCGTCCGGGTGCAGACGGGCATACCAACCATCATGGGGCCCCGTCATGGCGCCAATGGGCAGACCCATCATGGCCTCGACCACGGGCGAGACAAAGACATGTTCGGTCAGCACATCGAGGTCGAAGACCCCTTCCTGAGCTGCATCAAGGGCAAGCGCGCTGCGCGCCGCGCCGTCACCGGTGGCAATGGCCAGGGGTTGGGAGGGCTCGGGCGCAGCCAAAGCCCGCTCACCCACCCGCGTGTGCGCTTCTTCAAAGTCACCCAAGCCGGCCTCATCGGCACGGCCCAACACAGCCGCCAGTGTGCACAACCCCGTTCCCGCCGCCACCGCCGTAGACAACAAAAGTGTCTGCATCGCCGCTTGGGGGCCTGCCGGCAGGGTGAACAAGACGCCCGCCGCAACAGCACACAGCCCCAGGAACACGACCCCCGGCAGCAGCGCCGGCGCCCGATGCTCGCCGCGGCGCGCCATGACCACCGTGACGATCAGTGCCATAAGGGCGGCCAGCGCCGCATAAGGCCCCGCCGCCAGTTCGATGCCCACGCCAGCCAACGCACCAAGGCCAAGCACAACACCGCCCAAAGCCGTCCAGACAAGGACGCTCGGCAATGCGGGATGCAGCCGCTCCAACGCCAGGCGAGCATGAATGAAGTAAAGACCGGCGGCGGCAAAAAAGATCAGGGCCGCAGCCCGCATGCCCCCCGACAAGGCCGAAGCAGGGCTGGCAATGGCGTAATGCACGCCAAGCGTGGCGGCGAGCAGCAGAACGGCCGTGACCACGAACGCGGTCGCCGCCAGATCCTCTTCGCGCCCTTCCAGAACCCAGCGCCCCGCCACCAGAGCCGCGAGCACCAACAGCGCGCCCAGAAGCGCCCCGCGCGCGGTGGCCTGTGTGCGCTCCAACGCCGCGTAGGCGCCGGGCTCCCATAAGGACAGGGCGTAGGAGGTCTCCACCGGATCGTCCACCAGCAACGCCACATGGGTGGTCAGGCCCGCCGGCAAGGTGAGATCATAGGTTTCCACCGCGCCGCGGCTGGCGCTCCATTCAAGGGGCTGCACACGGCCATCACCCGACCAATGGACGGCGGTTTTCACGCGCATGGCCGATTGACCCATGCCCAGAACACCGGCCCCGGCAAGCGAGGGGTTGCGCAGGGCCAGGGTGCGCTGCTGCGGCGCTGCCCCTTCATTGGCCAGGGACACGATGAGCCACAACCCCTCGCCCAGATCCGCCGGAGCGGGTTCCTCAGGCGGCGGCGCGGGCCGGTTCGGCTCCTCATTGCGGGCCGCGGCCATGCCAGAAAAGCGCTGCAACTGGGACCGAATGAAGCGTTCACGCACGGCGCCGCGGAGATCAATCACCGCCTCGCCCGGATCCACCACCACCGCGTCGCGCGCGCCCTGCGCCAGCCCCGGCTGCGGCGCGAGCAGTGCCACGACAACCGCCCCCAGCAGCACGGCCATGGCACAGTGCATGAGGGCAGGCAGCCGCCAGAAGCCGGCCCCAGCCCGGTTCCCCTCGTGTCCCCTGATCCCCACGCCCGTGTCTTTGCCGCGTTCCATAGCGCTCCCGGTTGGTTAGGATCGGCGGGGATCGCGGGCCGGCCGGACCGGTCGCGGATCATCCGCCAGCAACGCGAACAGGACATGATCCTGCCAGCGCCCATTGATCTTCAAATAGCCACGCGCAAGCCCTTCCTCGGTGAACCCACACCGTTCCAGAACGCGCCGCGAGGCGATATTGGCCGGCACGCAGGCCGCCTCAAGCCGGTGCAGGCGCAGGTCGGTGAAGACATGCTCTGCCAACCGCGCCACCGCCGCCGTCATATGGCCCCGGCCCGCATAGGCCGCGCCGATCCAATACCCCAGCGCACAGGCCTGAGCCACGCCGCGGCGCACCAGACTGAGCGTGCACGCCCCCAGGAGCGCATCATCGCCCGCGCGCATGATCACAAAGCTGTAGCCCCGTTCCTCCCGCCGGTCGCGCGCATATCGGTCGATGCGGCGGCGGAAGGCCCGGCGCGTCAGATCATCTTCGGGCCAAAGCGGTTCCCACGGCTCCAAATGGGCACGGCTATGCTCCCGCACCCCCGCCCAGGCCTCGTAATCGGACAGCTCGGGGTAGCGTAGATAGATGCCCTCACCACCCAGTCGGACCGGTGGCTCAGACGGCGCATGGAAACCCAGCAACGCCATGACAGATGACTTGCGACCTTGCTTGGGCGGTGCGTGCGGCCGCGTGACCACAGGCCCCGCCGAACCCTTCACAAGGGAGGATAGACTACGTCTGCGCTCGCGCCCACTCCTTGGAATGGGTAGGCAGACGCCGCTAGGAGTACGCCGTCCGCGTGGCGCTGTCAGCGGCGCAGGCGTGCGACTAAATTATCATAGTCCGGCAGCGGCGCTAACGGACCGACAACGCACAGAGCCGGGCGGCCCCGCTCCAGCAAACGCGCGCCATACGCCGCAACATCAGCGGCGCTAACCGCCTCGATGCGGGCGATGCTTTCCTCTGGCGTCAAAACGCGGCCCTCGCGGCCCAGATCCCATACGGCCGTCTCGGCGCGGGCATAGGGCGATTCACGGGCCATGAGCACGCCGGAGCGCACCTGGGCCCGAGCCCGAGAGAGTTCAGCTTGGGTCACGCCATCGGCCATGCGGCGGACTTCATCGGCCACCACCTCCAGCAGTGTGATGCCTTCGGTCGCGCCAGTACCGGCATAGATCTGGAGCTTGCCCGTGTCTTCATAGGCGGCCGCATAGGCATAAACCGCATAGGCGAGGCCCCGCTCCTCGCGCACGCTTTGAAACAGACGGGACGACATGCCGCCGCCCAGAATGTCCCCATGCATGAGGGCAGTGTAGTAGTCGGGATCGGTCTCGGACACGCCTTCCCAGGCAATATTCACGTGAAGCTGTTCGTAATCGCCTTCCAGACGGTCCATGCCGCTGGTGAAGGCGGCAGGCTCAATGGCGGGATAGCTAGGCAGCCGCGGCCAAGTGCCGAACCCCTGCTCGGCCAGGGCCAGAACCGCCGCGTGCTCCACGGCGCCGGCGACCGCGATGATCATGCGATCCGGTCCGTACTGAGCCGCGCGGTGGGCGTGCAGATCGTCGCTGGTCATGGCGCGCACGGTGTCGGCGGTGCCGAGAATTGCACGCCCCAGAGGTTGCTCAGGATAGATCAGGGCCTGGAGGCGATCGGCGCTGAGATCCTCGGGCGAATCGAGGGCGCGGCCGATTTCCTGAAGAATCACCCCGCGCTCGCGCTCCAGCTCCGCCGGGGCATAGGTCGGATTGGTGAGAATATCAGCCAGAAGATCCATGCCGAGGGCTAGATCGTCTTTCAGGAGGCGCACGTAAAAGGCCGTCTGCGAGCGGCTGGTATAGGCGTTGATATAGCCGCCTACCGCCTCGATCTCCTCGGCAATGGCGCGGGCACTGCGGGTGGTCGTGCCCTTGAAGGCCATGTGCTCCAGCAAATGCGAGATGCCCGCATGATGGGCCGGTTCATGGCGCCCACCGGTCTCGACCCAGACGCCAAGCGCCAGGGACTCCAGATGCGCCATGGTATCGGTCACGACCCGCAGACCGTTGGACAACGTGGAGAGGGTGATTGTCATAGACCGATCCTAAGCCGGCCCTGTGAGGCGTGAAAGACGCCGTAAATCACAACGAGACCGAGTGCGAGGCTAAACCACGTGACCGCATAGCCTAAGTGATTGTTCACGATGCGCGGCTGCGCCCGGCCCGGCAAGGGCCAGGGGCGGTCGGGATCGCCTTGAGCGGCTGTCTCGGCTTCGGCTTCGATAAGGATCGCCAGCGCCTCGGGCCGGCCAGCCTGAGCCGCCATGGCGGCATGATCACGCCAGTACCATGTATTGGCCGCCGGCGTGTTTTCGGGCGTGAAGGCCCCAGGCACCTCCGCCAGGCGAATAGCGCCGGTGACCGTGACAGGGCCTGACGGCTGACTGCCCGGGCGGGTCAGCGGGTCTTTGAGGGCTTGAGGCACAAAGCCCCGGTTCACCAACACCGGCGGTGCGCCGTCGCGGACCAGGGGCGTCACGAGAAACACGCCCACCTGCGCCAAGCTGTCTCGCGTGGCGCTGACATGGCCGAAGAGCTGCATTTCGGCGCCGTGGTCGAACGTGCCTTCGACCGTTACGCGGCGATATTCCAGAGCGTCGATCTCAGCGGGCGCAAGACTTGCCAGGGGCACCGGTGCCTCGGCGGTGCGGGCCTCGAGGCTGGCGATGAGAGCGGTCTTCCATTCCAGGCGCTGAAGCTGCCAAACGCCCAGTGCGATCAGGATGGCAAGGGACAGGACCGTGGCCACGGTCATCACCGGCAAGGGGCGGAACACGAAGCGGGATGCCACGGCGCCGCTCAATCTGACAGCCGGCCTTCGCCGGCATCATGGCGGTATTGTTCGCCCACGAGCCAGGCTTTGGCGATTCGGATGCAGAGGAGAGAGAGCAGCAATGTCAGGGGCAGCCACAGAGCTGCGTGGACCCAATAGGGCGGCTGATACAGCAACTCCAACGCCATGGCCCCGCCCACGACCACGAAACCAACGACAGTCAGGCTAAAGAAAGCCGGCCCATCGTCTTGTTCGTAGTCGCTCAGCTTCAACCCGCAATGAGTGCATGTGGGCGCCAACGCGATCACGCCGTTGAACAACGGCCCCTTACCGCACCGCGGGCAATAGCCCCGCAGGGCGGCAGACACCGGGGACACACCGGGGTCGGACTCCTGGGTCATGGACGCCAGATCCTTTCAGACGGTGGACGGGGCCGCACTAGTGGCCAGGGCCCGCCCCCGCCACGTAAATGACTGCGAACAGGAACAGCCACACCACATCCACGAAGTGCCAGTACCAAGCGGCCGCTTCGAAGCCGAGAATGTTGCCGTCGGAGAAGTGGCCGGCATACCCGCGCACCAAACAGACGATCAGGAAGATCGTCCCGATAATCACATGCGCGCCGTGGAAGCCGGTGGCCATGTAGAAGGTGGCCCCATAGATGTTCGCTTCCGGACCGCCGAAATCGAAGGCGGCGTGGGTGTACTCGTAATACTGCACATAGGAGAACAGAATCCCGAGCAGGATGGTCAGCCACAGCCCCTGCTTGAAGCCTTTGCGATCGCCATGCTCCAGCGCGT
>CAZVEE010000031.1:0-13616 GCA_964625525.1 uncultured Alphaproteobacteria bacterium
GCGGGCCCAGGCTGTGCAGGTTACCACCGATCCCTTCCCTGGCTTTACCACCGAGCTGCAAGCCCAGCTCATGGCGCTGATGACGACGGCGGAGGGCACCTCCACGGTCAAGGAAACCATTTTCGAAAACCGCTTCATGCATGTGCCGGAACTGGCGCGCATGGGGGCGGATATCGCCATTGCCGGTCAACTCGCGACGGTCACGGGCGTGCCCCGCCTGAAGGGCGCGCCGGTCATGGCGACGGACCTGCGCGCCTCGGTCTCGCTGGTCCTGGCGGGCCTTGCGGCTGAGGGAGAAACCGTGATTAATCGGGTCTACCACCTCGACCGGGGGTTTGAGCGGATCGAGGAAAAGCTTGGGGCGTGTGGTGCGGAAATCCGCCGCCTGAAGGATTGAAGGGCGCCGCCGGGGCCCTTTGGGCGCGATGGCCATCGCGAGGCGGAGAAGGGGCGCAAAGCGCGGGATGAGCACGACGCAAATTCTCACAGCCAGCGATGGCGATGATTTGAACATTCTCGCCGCCCGCTTTCAGGACGCTCTGGTGCGCGCCGGCGATTTGGCGTTTCTGCCCAAGGAACGCCGGTTTGTGCTGGTGGCCAATCGCTTCATGTGGGAACGCCCGGCAGAAGGGTGGTTAGCAAAACGATATTTTCGCAGCCGCTCTGGCCTGCATTTCAACGCGGTTCGCGATGTGAAAGTGCAGGGTCTGAAGACCGGCAAGCCAGAGGCCATGCTCTCGCTTCTGACCATCGAGGCTGAGCCGATGACCCCGGATGATCCCGAAGCGCTGGAGCATCAGGTCACGCTTGTGTTTTCCGGCGGCGTTGCGGTCCGGTTGCAAGTCGAGTGTCTGGATGTCGAAGCGCGCGATGTCGGTACGCCGTGGCCGACACCGCACCGGCCGGAACACCCGGACCAGACCACCTGAGGCACCCCGCCGCGCCGGTCGGGGTGGGGTGCGGGCGGGCATCGTCTTGCGCTCCCGTGCGGATCGCGCCACCCTGGCGCGTTATCACCGTCGGGACCAATCCCGGCCCCGGATCTGAGCCCACAGAAAGCCCGCGACGCCCGCATGACTGACCCGCGTTCCGTTTACCGAATCGAGGAGATCACGCTGGACGAGCGCAGCATCGTTCGGCGCGGCCCCGAAATCGAGCACGAACGCCAAGTCGCCATTTTCGATCTGCTGGAAGACAACTATTTCGAACCGCAGGGCTCGGGCGGCGGCCCCTATCAGGTGCGCCTCTCGGTGGAAGACAATCGTCTGCGCTTTGAGATCAGTACGGCGGGCGAGCCGCAGCACGGGCTGGTTATCCTGTCGTTGACGCCGTTTCGGCGCATCGTCAAAGACTACTTTCTCATCTGTGAGAGCTACTACGACGCCATCAAAAAGGCCTCGCCCTCGCAAATCGAGGCGATCGATATGGGGCGGCGGGGCCTTCACAATGAAGGCTCAGAGCTTTTGCGCGAGCGTCTGGCGGGCAAGATCGCGCTTGATCTGGACACCGCCAGGCGGCTCTTCACCCTCATCTGCGTGCTGCATATCAAGGTTTGAGCGGGGCCACGGGGCCACAGTGGCGCTTAAATGCGCTCGCCCCCTTGATTTTCTGCGCTGCACCCGCATTCTCCACAGCCCGAGGGCGCGATTGGGCGCGCCTCGGCACGGCCCCGGGCGACAGGCATTGGGGCCCAAAAACAGGTAAGGCATGGCGAAAGAGGAACTTCTCGAGTTTCCGGGCGTGGTCATCGAACTGCTGCCCAACGCGACATTTCGCGTTAAACTGGAAAATGAACACGAAATCATCGCCCATACGGCGGGCAAGATGCGCAAGAACCGCATCCGCGTGCTGGCCGGCGACAAGGTCTTGGTGGAGATGACGCCCTATGATCTCACCAAGGGCCGCATCACCTACCGGTTCAAGTAGCGGGCCGGGGCATCAGGCTGGGTCCGTTTGACCGATTCTCCCTCCACTGATTTGGGTGCCGATGCAGAGGGCGCGGATGACCGGCCTGTGCTGGTGCTGGCCAGCGCCTCGCCGCGCCGGCGGGATCTATTGGCACAGATCGGGGTGCGGCCGGATCGCATTCTGCCCGCTGATCTCGATGAGACCCCGGTGCCCGGAGAGCTGCCGCGGCCCCATGCTCTGCGCTTGGCGCAGAGCAAGGCGGCTGCCGTGGTGGCGCGGCTGACAAGGGAGGCTGCGGCGCCGGCCTTCGTGCTTGCCGGCGATACGGTCGTGGCCGTCGGGCGGCGCATTTTGCCCAAAACGGAAACGGCGGCGGCCGCACGGGCGTGTCTGGGTCTTTTGTCCGGACGGCGGCACCGGGTGTTGACCGGGCTTGCGGTCGTGGCTCCGGACGGGCGTCAGGCGGCGCGGGTGGTGGAAACCGCCGTCACGTTCAAGCGTTTGTCGGCGGTGGAAGAAGCGGCCTATCTGGCCAGCGGGGAATGGCAGGGCAAGGCGGGCGGCTATGGCATTCAGGGCCTGGCGGCGACCTTCGTGCGCCATTTGGCCGGGTCCTACTCCAGCGTGGTGGGCCTGCCGTTGTTTGAGGCTGCGCAGATGCTCAGTGGCCTGGGCTATCCTGTGCTGACAACAGCCGAGCAGGATGATGATGCGCGATGAGGTGATCCTGGTTGCCGCGCCCGGCGAAACTCTGGTCCTGCGCCGCCGTGCGGGCGTGCTGACGGCGTTCGAGGCGCAGACGACTTTGGATCAGCAGGCGCTGCCCGCCACCCGGCGCGGCGATATTCTGTTGGTGCGGATCATCCGTGTGCTGCGTGGGGCAAAAGGGGCGCTGGCGGATTTGGGTCAGGGCGTCACCGGGTTCTTGCCGCTGCCGGCCATGGTTCTCACGCCGGAAGGGCGCACGGAGACACCGCGCGACGGGCTTGCGGCGCTGGTGCAGGTGGCGCGCACTGGGCTTGGTGATAAGGGGCCGCGGCTGACGGCTGAACTGTCATTGCCGGGACGGTTTTGCGTGTTTCTGCCCAGCCGGGCCAAGACGGCGCCACCGGTGAGCGCACCGAAAATTCTCTCTCAGGCCCAGCGCGAGGCTTTGGCCCCGCCACTGGCAGACGGCGAGGGGGTGGTCCTGCGCACGGCCGCAAAAGGGGCAACGGCGGATCATGTGGCGCGCGAGTGGCAGGCGCACACGACCGCATGGGCCGAGATCTTGGCGGCGGCCCGCACAGCGCAGGCGCCTGCCTGCCTCCGGCGCGATGCGACGGTGATGGAGCGGGTGTTGCGCGACACCTCCGATCTCCATCGTCTGCGGATCATCGCCGGCGATGCAGCGACGGCACGCCATGTTGAAGGCCTGCTGGCGCGCTGGGAGGTTGATGCGCCGGTGGAGACGGTCACCGACCCTTTGGGCACGCTGGGTCTGCGTGAAGTGCTCGACGGCCTGACGGCGCGCACGGTCGCGCTGCCGGGAGGCGGGTCCCTCGTCATCGACGCTACCGAGGCGCTGACGGCGATCGATGTGAACGGCGGCGCTGAAGGCGGTGTCGCGGAGGGCGAGACCACCCGGCGCGCCATCAATATGGCGGCTGCTCGCGCGATTCCGGCGCTGATCCGGTTGCGCGATATTGGGGGCCTCGTGGTCGTGGACTTTTTGGGGGCGCCAGATGCGGCCCAGCGCACCGCCCTGGAGCGGGCGTTGAAGGACGGGACCAAGGGCGATGCCATGGCCGTGCGCCTGGGCAAGCTGTCGGGCTTTGGGACCCTGGAGTTGACCAGACAGCGCGGCGGGGACGGGGCGCTCGACCGATGGCAGGCGGTCTGCGGCGCATGCGGGGGCACCGGCCGGGTGCCGGCGGTGGAGCGAGTGGGCCTTGACTTGCTGGCGGTCCTGGCAAGCGAGCGCCCGGTGCGGGGGCAGGTTTATCTGGGCCCCGCGCTTGACGCCTGGGTGCGTGCGCGGCATGACCGCATTGGGCAGGAGTTGGCCCGCTTTGCCGTGGCGGGCATTCAGTTCACGCGCGACGAGACGGCGCCCGCACTGGCTTGGCGTCTGGACAAGGAGAAGGCCTCATGACAGCGACGACCCCGGTCCCCTGTTCCGTGTGCGGCAAACCGGTGAACCCGAAATATCGTCCGTTCTGCTCCAAACGCTGTGCGGATATCGACTTGAACCGTTGGCTTGGCGGGCAGTATGCCGTGCCGGTGAGCGAGAGTGAGGATGAGGTTTGGGGCTCTGATGCGCTGGCGAGCGAGGAGGAGGTGGAGCGGCCCTAACGGAGGAAAGCCCGCTCCCATTCCGCTGCCCGCGCGTCCCAAGAGCCGATCTTGGGGTCACTCAGCGCTGCCCGGTGCTGAGACAACCACAATGCGTTATCGCTCAGTAAGCGGATAGCTGCGGCGGCATAATCTTCCCGGTCGAGCGCAATGAAGCCTGTCTCGCCATGGCGCACCCGCTCGGCGAGGGAACCGATGCCGCGGGTGACCACGGGCAAGCCGCTGGCGGTGGCTTCGGCCGCGGCGTTGCAATAGGTCTCGTCCTTATGGCCCGGGAACAACATAACCCGCGCAGCGCGCAGCTCCTGTGCCAGGTCGTGTTTGGGAATGCTCTCCCGCCGGATGACCCCGTGATTGTGCAGACGATCCAAATGGGTGGGGGCTTGGCGGGACTTCGGGGTGAAGACATGCAGCTCCGCGCCCGGGACCGCGGGCGCAATCCGCTCCACCCATAACTCCACCAGCCAGTCGAGACCGCGATAGGGTTGGGAGGTAAAGATCGCCTTGGGCGCGGGCGCCGCCGTTGCGGATCCTGGGCGCCGGAACAGGCCATCGACGCCATGTTCGATGATCCGGCGGCTGCGGAAGGGCAGCAGACGATGCGTGATGTCCCGGTGATAGGCGCTCAGAAACACCGCATGGGGACGATAGCGGACCAAGGGCACCAATTCACCCCGGCGCAACAGGCGGCCAATATTGGTGCGGTTGCGCCACCAGACAATGGGATCTGCCTCCACATAGGGGAAGAGGTGCAGGTGATTGTTGCAGATCGCGATATCGCCCTGGGCCCGCGCGCCCGTTCGTAACGCCGTCAAAGGACGCCACGCAACGCCCTCCAGATCCGTGCTGCGCTCGGTCAGCGTATAGGCGGTGACGTCATGTCCGAGCCGCGCGAAGGCCTCGGCCAACAGGACCGTGCCGCTTTGAATACCGCCAAGGGGCCCCTCGCGCAGAGACTGGCCATCAAAGGGAGAGGTCTCATCAAGAAAGATGATCCGTGCCATGTCAGTGCCCTTCCGGGGGGGCGGTGACGATCTCGCCCAAAGCCTGATCGAACGCGGCCGGGTCCACCTCGAAGCGTTCTCGCGCACCGGCAGGGCCGGCGATGAGATAGCGATAGGTCTGACCCAGCGAACGAGACATGAGGAAATAGGTATTGCGCAGCTTGTTCTCCGGGAAGATCTCCAACACACGGGCGCTGCGGGGGCTGAACAGGATATTGGTCAGGCCCGCGCCATGAGTGCCGGCGATCACCTCGGCCTGGGCGAACAAGCGGACCTGATCGGCAAAGCTCAGCTTGCCGGGCATGACGGTTTCAAAGCCATGGCGCTCCAGAATGGGCTGGAGGGCCTGTTCATTGCCGAGGCGGCGTTTCTTGGTGTCCTCGCGGCTGACCCATAGGCGCCGGCGTGGGGTCTCGTCGGATACGCCATATCCACCTTTATACAGTGTTCGGATGAACTCTAGAACGGCGGGGTCGGCCAGTGTGCTTTTTGTATTCTGCCAGGTGTCCACCACATGCAGTGTATCAAAGCGCCAGCGCTCTGTCTGCGGAACGGTGGTGATGCGCAGATTAGGGTGGCGCTCCGTCAGAAATCGGTACACATCGGTTTGAAAGCCGGGCAAGCCGTCATTCACGAGGATTTCCAGCGGCGCGTCCGCGCCCAGGGCGAAACGGTGCAGGGCATAGTACAGCTTGGGCAGCCGGTCCATGATGAAATGAAACAGGTGGCGATGCCCTTCCCAGGATCCCAGCATGCTCACGGACGGCACGCCCGCGCGGGCCACAGGCGTTAAAATGGTGGGGCGAAAATCGTGATAGGTGACGAAAGGGCGTGAACCGCGATAGGTCAGCAGACGCTCGCGGTTTTCATCCACCACCACGCCCGTATTGCCAAGCAGCGTGACATCGGGCAGCGCGATGAGCGCGACGCGGCGTTCCAGCCGGGGCGGAATCGGTTGCCAAGTGACATCCTGGGGCAGCCGGTCCACCAGCGCCTGTTCATAGGGCGTAAAGGCGTTGTCGGCGCTCTCCTCGATCACCTCGGTGTGGCCCACCGCCTCGGCCGGCAGCACGTCGCGATAGAACAGCATACGCCGGCGCAAGGGCGGGATCGCCTCCACCAGGGTCCGCGTCAGGACCCAGCGCAAATGCCGCACGCTCAGCTTTCGTACCGCCATTGGGCGTCTCCCGCTTATTCAGGTCCCGGTCTGCCTGTTTGGCTTACCCTCTGGCGCGTCCGCCCGCAAGGCATGGTCTACCAGAATGGCGGCTCGCAGGCCCCAGACCGCATTGGCCAGATAGAGTCGGTCCGCCGTGTGCAGATCATGGCGGGTCAGGGAGCATTCAGTGACAGGGCGGCTCGGGTCGGCGAGCAGGTGTGCGCGCAGGACACCTGGCAGGGCTCCGTCACAACAGGGGGGTGTCACCAGTATGCCGTCTTTTTCAACAAAGAGCGTGCTGCGACTGCCTTCGGCCAGGGTGCCCCAGTCGTTCAGAAAGAGGACTTCGTCGCAGCCCCCGTCCGCCACGGCGGCTGCGTGGGCCGCGTCATAAAAAGCGCGCCGGGTGGTTTTGTGAACGTAAATGGGATCGGCGGCGTCGATGGTCTCGTCACTGATGATAAAACGCAGGGGCGCCGGGCCGAGGGGCGCCGGGCTGTGGGGCGACAGCGGTGTCACCGTGAGCGTATGCTGACCGTCCCGGCGCAGCAGCAGCCGCAGCTTGGCTCGGGCCTGCCCTTGTGCTGCTTGAAGGATCGCCTCTTTGATCGCTGCGTGGTCGCAAGAGAAGCCGTGCCAGTGGGCTGAGCGAGTGAGACGGGCCATGTGACCATCGAGCATGGGCACCTGTCCCTGCTGCGCGGCCATGGTTTCAATGAGCGAGTAGGCTTCGGCCTCGGCCATAAGGAAGCGCGCCTTGAGCAGGCATTCCTCATATTCCGCCTGGGGATCGGAATCCGCCACAATACCACTGCCGATGCCCATGACGCCGCGCCCGTGCGCATCGATGGTCATGGTGCGGATCGAGACATTGAAGCGCGCGGAGCCGTCTGGAGCGAAGGCGCCGATAGCACCTGTATAGACGCCGCGCGGGTCCATCTCCAAATCTCGGATGACTTCCATGGCGCGGATTTTCGGCGCACCGGTCACCGATCCGCACGGGAAGAGCGCGCGCAGCAACGCCGCTGCGCTTTGCGCGTCGCGGGGGCGCGCCTCGACTGTGGAGGTCATGGCGTGGAATGTCGGGTAGTGCTCCACCATGAACAGGTCTGGGACGCGCACACTGCCAATCCGCGCCACCCGACCCAGATCATTGCGCAGGAGATCGACGATCATGAGGTTCTCGGCGCGGGATTTGGGGTCGGCGCGCAGCCAGCGGGCAAGGCTGTCATCTTCACGGCTGTCGCGGCCGCGGCGCACTGTGCCCTTCATGGGGCGGGTGCGGATGAGCCCGTCCTGGCATTCGAAGAACAGTTCCGGTGACAGGGAGAGGATACTGGTCTCACCGGTGTAAATGAGGGCGCCATGGGCCACCCGCTGACGGGCCCGCAAGGCGGTGTAGAGGGAGACCGGATCGCCGTCGAGCTGGAGGTCGAGCGGAAAGGTGAAGTTCGCCTGATAGATGTCTCCGGCCCGGATCAGCTCCAGAACCGTCTTGATGCGAGCCCGGTAGGTTGGGGCATCAAGGCGCGGTTGGGGTGTGTGCAGGTGATGGCCGCTCGTGGTTTGGGCGCGCAGAAAGGCGGCTGCCTCTCGCCCGCTTAAGGCCGTCTGCTCTCGGAACAAGCCGAACCAGAGAAGCGGCCCCGGTCGCGCCGGGGGCAAGAGGGGGCGCAAACGCGGCTCGAGGACATAGCCCAATTCGTAGGCGCCATAGCCGGCCGCGTGATAGCCGGCGGCAAGGCCCGCATCCAGGGCGGCCAGAGCAGCGGGCACGTCCTGCGGCTCGTCACAGCGCAGGATGTGCTCCGGGTTGCGGTAGAGATACGCGCGGTCATGCGCCGGGGAGCGGTCGTCCAGCAAGACGAAAGGTGCAGGCTCCCCGGTCACGTGGTCGCGGTCCTTTCCGGTGCTTACTCGACCTGCTCGGCGGCAACGGTGACGTTGACTGTCACCTCGTCGCTGACATTGTCCGTGTCCCCAAGGCCGAAGGCCGTGCGGTCGAGCACGACGGCGCCGCTCATATCGGCTTCCCCATCATTGATCACCAGGGTGAAGGGCAGCGTGATGGGCTGGCTCTCCCCTTTGATGGTCAAGGTGGCGTCGGCCTCATAGGTATTATCGCCGGTTTTGCGGAAGGCGGTCGTTTCGAAACGTGCCGTGGGGTGACGATCCGTGTCGAACCAATCGCCGCCGGCCAGGCTGCCGTCGCGTTCCGCGTCGCCCGTCTGGGCGCTTGTCAGCAGGATGGTGACCACGGCCTTGGCGTTGGCGAGGTCGCTCTCATCGAACTGAATGTTCGCGTCCCAGCTTGCGAAAGTGCCCGAAGCGTCATTGCCGAATTGGGAGAAGGAGAAGGCAATGCGGCTCATGTCGTAATCCACGAGCCAGTTGGCGTCCATAGGGTCGCTGGTGGCGGCCGGGGCGGTGCTGCCGGTGTCGGCGGCGGCGAGCACAGTCGGCTCGGCGGTTTCGGCGGCCGTTGCGGTTTCGACCGGTTCGGCCGGGGCGTTCGGCGTGCTATCGGCGGACGTGCCGTCGCCACAGGCGGACAGGCCCAGCAGCACAAGGGCCAGCGGCGTGGAAAGAGCAGTGCGGCGGAACAAAGTGGCAGTCATCATGGTCTCCTCAAGAGCGCAATCAGGGAAAACGGCTCAGGCCCTACTCAGGTCAAACCCAACTCGAACAGTGATGGGTCACGGCAGCATGCGCTTCAACACGTCGTCCTTATCGACCCAGTGATGTTTGACGGCCGCGCCGATATGCAGCGCCAGCACGCCCATGAGAGCGATATTCATGCTGGCATGCACCCAAACCATCAGCTCGCGCCATTCCGCACTGGGGGCGATCAGGTTCGGCACGTCGAAGAGGCCGAAATAGGTGGTCTGCAACTGATTGGAGAAGGCTGAAGCCATGATCCAGCCGGTCAGCGGCACGCCGATCATCAGGCCATAGAGCAGCACGTGGCTGAAATTGGCGCCGATGCGTTGCCAGCCCGTGATGGTGGCGGGCAGCGGCGGTGTCGGGTTCACCACGCGCCACAAAAGGCGCAGCGGCAGCAGCGCCAAAATGGTCAAGCCCAGTGATTTGTGGATTTGGTACAGCTCGATTTTGAAATCAGAGAAGGGCAGCGCGGCCATGTAAAGGCCCAAGCCCAGCATGGCAATGATCAACACTGCCATCAGCCAATGAAAGAGTTTTGCAAGCCCAGTCCAGGCGATAGCGCCCGCCTGGTGCGTCGTTGCCGTGCTCATGGCTGCTCCTCTCGCCGCTCGGATCCAGAGGGTTTGTGTATAAATCATCCCGTCCTCGGCGTCAGGTCCCGTGTGGCGGTGTCCGCCCAGGCCCCGCGCAACGCCTCGCCCAGCATGGCGAATTCGTCGGCCCGGCTGCTGCGTTTGCGCCAGGCAAGGCCGATCGCGCGGGCCGGGTCCTCACCGTCGAACGCCACCGCTTCCAGGCCGGTGGGTTCCAGAATGCCCGCATCCAGCGCCATTTGCGGCACCAGGGTCAGGCCAAGGCCGCTGTCCACCATATGCACCAGCGTGTGCAAGCTTGTAGCCTGAAACGTGTTGAGCGTACCGCGCCCGGCAAGCCGGCAGGCGGTCATCACATGATCCCTCAGGCAGTGGCCATCCTCCAGCAGCAGCATTTGGGCTGGATTGAGAGCCTCCACGGTCGGAGCGGGTGCGTGCGGCTCCGGACGGCGGCAGAGCCGGAAGGGATCGGTGAACAGATCCAGCGTCTCTATGGCCGGATGCTCGAAGGGCAGTGCCAGCACAAGCACGTCGAGGCGCCCGGCGTCGAGTTGTTCGATCAGGCGCAAGGTCTGGTCCTCCCGCAAAAACAGCTTCAGCGCTGGAAAGCTCGTGCGCAGAGCCGGCAGGATCCGGGGCAGGAAGAACGGCGCCACGGTGGGAATCACCCCGAGCCGTAACGGCCCGGACAAGGGGGCGCGACCCGCCCGCATGGCGCTGGCCAGCTCTTCCACATCCGCCAGGATGCGCCGGGCCCGCAAGACCGCTTCCTCGCCCGCCGGGGTCAATGCTGCCTGCCGGCGCGAGCGGTCCACCAAGGCGGTGCCGAGGATCTGTTCCAGGTCCTGAATGCCGGTGGAGAGGGTGGATTGGGTGACGGCGCTGGCCTCGGCCGCGCGGCCGAAATGGCCCGCATCGGCCAGGGCCACCAGATACCGCAATTGCCGCAGAGTAGGGGTCACGAGGGCCTCGGGATCATCGAAAAATTCGATGAAGATATGTTGACAGAACCCATTTGATCAATAGATGCCCTTGAGGTAGGCACAGACCTACCCCGGGCGACTCACTGCGCGCAGCCGCCCTCCGACTTTCATTTCATTAGCACCAAGGAGCCTTCTATGCTGGGCGTTGGCGACAAGCTTCCCGATTTCAAAGTGGTCGGCGTGAAGCCGAAATTCATGCAGCACGAGGAGAACGGCGAAAGCGCGTTCGAGGACGTTACCCAGGACAGCTTCCACGGGAAATGGAAGGTGATCTATTTCTATCCGAAGGATTTCACCTTTGTGTGCCCGACGGAAATCGCTGAATTCGCGCGCCTGAATGGTGACTTCGCGGATCGTGATGCGGTGGTCCTGGGCGGCAGCACGGACAATGAGTTCTGCAAGCTCGCGTGGCGGCGTGACCACAGCGACCTGAACAATCTGGACCAGTGGTCCTTCGCCGACACCACCGGTTCGCTGGTGGACGGCCTGGGCATCCGCTCGCCGGAAGGGGTGGCGCTGCGCGCGACCTTCCTCGTTGATCCGCACAACGTCATTCAACACGTGTCGGTGAACAATCTCAATGTGGGCCGTAGCCCGAAAGAAGTGCTGCGCATCCTGGACGGTCTGCAAACGGACGAACTGTGCCCGTGCAACCGCGAAGTGGGCGGCGCCACCCTGGCGGCCTAACTGCATGACCTGCTGCGGGGCCGGATGGTGTTTGGTCGCTGTCCGGCCCCGGTGTTTTTCTTCCCGCGCCCGTGTGACGCTTGCCCAGAAAGGCCGCCCCCATGTCCCTTGATGCTCTGAAAGAGCAGCTTCCGGATTATGCCAAGGATCTGAAGCTGAACCTATCCAGCCTGTCCAATGACGACACGCTGTCTGCCCAGCAGAAAGCAGGCACCTGGATTGCCTCGGCGCTGGCCTCGCGCAATGCGGCCGTGATCCGCGCCGTGCAGGAGAGCTTCGGCGGTGATCTGTCCGAAGAAGCCCATCGCGCGGCCCGGGCGGCGGCGGCCATTATGGGCATGAACAATGTCTATTACCGCTTTGTGCATCTGGCCTCGGCACCCGATTATAAGACCTTGCCTGCAAAGCTGCGCATGAACATCATCGGCAATCCGGGCGTTGATAAGATCGATTTCGAGTTGTGGTCGCTGGCGGTGTCGGCGGTGAATGGCTGCGGCATGTGCATCGATGCCCACGAGGCGGAGCTGCGCAAAGGCGGTCTGACGACGGAACAGATCCAAACGGCGGTGCGCGTGGCGTCGGTCGTCCATGCGGTGGCCGCCGTGCTTGATGGGGAAACCGCGCTCCAGGCCACCACCTGAAACGCGTGAGGGGAGACGGCGATCATGACCGAGACCCTGACCCCGCCTGGCATTCTGGAAACCGCGCTCTACTGCCCGGACCTGGAGGCGGCTGAGAGCTTTTACACCGATGTGCTCGGTCTCGCGGTGGTCCTGCGCGAGCCCGGGCGTCATGTGTTCTTCCGCTGCGGCGCGGGTATGCTACTCCTGTTCAATGCCGAGCACACGGCCCGCATTCAAACCAAGATCAACGGTCAGCCCATCGGTCTGCATGGTGCGGTAGGCGCTGGCCACATGGCCTTCCGCGATCGTCACGAGCGGTTGGCGGCTTGGAAAGAGCAACTGGCGCGCCACGGGGTCGCGCTGGAATCCGAAGTGACCTGGCCCAACGGGGCGGTGTCGCTTTACTTCCGCGATCCGGCCGGTAATTCCCTCGAAATCGCTACCCCTGACCTGTGGGGCTTCACGGACTGACGGGCGCCTGAGCCTCTGGCCGTGTGGGCCCGGGGCGGGTAGGGTGAGGCATGACCCGTTCCGGAGGATGTGCCGTGTCTGATGTTTCCCGCCGTTCCGTCCTGACCACTGCGGCTGCTGCCGGTGTGGCGGCGAGCCTAACGCCCCTGGCTGCGGCCCGGGCCGCAACGCTCGACCCCCAGTCGGCCGCCCTGAACACCATTCTGGCGGGACCAGAGGTGCAGCCGCTGCGGGCTTTGTCGGTGGGGCAGATCCGGCGCTCTCTGCGCGATGCGGCGACGCTTATGACCACCAGCAGCATCCCGGTGGGCGAGGTGGAAACCACCACCACGCCCAGCATCGACAACCCGATCCCAGTGCGGCTGTACCGTCCTGTGCGCGAGGATTCGGTGCCCGGTGATCGGGCGGCGCCACCGCCGATCCTGCTCTATATTCATGGCGGCTACTTTGTCGCCGGCGACCTCGACACGCATGACCATATGGCCCGGCGTCTGTGCGCAGCAACCGGGGCGCTGGTGGTGACGTTGTCCTACCGTCTGGCGCCGGAACATCCGTTCTCGGCTGGTCTTGATGACTGCGGTGCGGTGTTGGGCTGGCTCGCCGAGCGGGGGGCGGCGTTGGGCGGGGATCCGGCGCGCCTTGGCGTGTGCGGGGATGACGCGGGGGGCGCGCTGGCGGCCGGCATTGCCATTCGCAACCGGCTGGCCGCGCCCGACCGCATCAAGTTCCTGGCCCTGATGACGCCTATTCTGCTTCTGGACCGGACCATCACTTTCGATAGTCACACGGCGTTCGGTGGCGGGACCTATCGCCCGTCCATGGCGGATTTGGAATGGATGGCAGAACGGTATGCGGGCACGGAGCCCGAGCGCCTGCGCCGTGCCTCGCCGCTGAGGGCCTCCAGCCTGCGGGACCTGCCCTATACGCTGGTGATCAGTGCAGGGTTTGATGCATTCCGGGACGAGGCCGGTTTTTTCGTCCGTCGGCTGAGAGAGGCGGCAGTGCCCGCGAACGAACGCCTGTTCGAAAGCACCATTCACGACTTCATGTTCTATCCGGAAATCGTGCCAGCCGCCCGCAGCGCCTATGAGGTCATCGGTTCCCAGTTCCGCCAAGCCCTGCAGCGCTGAGGCCCTGCAGCGCTGAGGCCCTGCAGCGCTGAGGCCCTGCAGCGCTGAGGCCATGGGAGA